>JAHFUS010000032.1 GCA_023264975.1 Actinomycetes bacterium
ATCGCCGAGCGCTACCACGCCGAGAAGACCGCCACCTACGCCGACCGCGCCGGCCAACCGTCCCCCCGCCCGGGCAGCCTCCAGGTCGTGTTCTGCGACCTGGGCACCCCGCACCCCGGCAGGTGGAGCGTTTACTCCGAGCTGCGCGACGACCTGGTGCGCAGGGGCGTGCCAGAGGCCGCGGTGCGCTTCGTGCACGAAGCGGCCGACGACAAGGCCAAGGCCGAGCTGTTCGCCGGCTGCCGGGAAGGGCGGGTGGCGGTGCTCATCGGGCTCGACCGAGAAGATGGGCGTGGGTACCAACGTCCAGGCCCGCCTCAGCGCCCTGCATCATCTGGACTGCCCGTGGCGGCCGGCCGACATCGCGCATTTTGTTTCTAGTGATGCTTGACTCACATCCCGGGCCACCGTAGGTTCCGCGTCCGTCGATGCCGGAGGCTGCTGTGGTACTGGTCGCAGTGGGAACGCAGATCGGGTGAGCCAGATGGTCAGGTTCGATCGCGGGCTTCTGCAGCGAGGTCTGAGCAAGCCGGTACGGGTCGGCGACTGCTACGTCGACCTGCCCGACGTCCTGGGCGGGTTCGACCCGGCGACCTGCAGCCTCGACGACGGGCTGGTGTTCCTCGTCGAGGACGACGGGCGGCCGAACCTCGACTTCTTCCGGTGGGTGAGCACGATGGCCAGCCGCGGCAAGCACAGCCTCGAAGGTCGCCGGGGCTACGCCTACGACGTCGCCGGTTGGATCGACTTCCTCCACGACGCCTACGGGGCCGACTACCTCGACGCCGAGTTCGACGACGTCGACGAGTACGGGCGGGAGCTGCGAACGGCGAGCCAAGATCCCGTGTCGGGCGACACCTGGAATCGCAAGCTGGCTGCGATCCACGACTTCTACCGGTGGCTGGTGCGCGACGGCCGTCTCGAGCCGGGCGACGGACCGTTCGGACAGCCCGATGCCCACCGCGACCTCCGGTCCCGCGCCGTCGGCGCCCGGGCGGTGCGCTACCTCCTGTTGCCACAGCTGCGCTACTTCCTCCAGGTCGGCATTCGAGGCCACCGTCCCGACGGGACGATCGACACCGCTTTTCGGGGCGGCTACCCGGGCCGGGACGCGTGCATGGCGAACGTGCTGGCCACCACGGGCATGCGCCGCAACGAGATGCGGTCGCTCACGACTGTCGAAGTCGACCTCGATACTCCGGCCCGGCAGGGCCGACGGCTCTTGCTGGGAGCCCCGGCCAAGGGTGGGCGGCAGGGCCATGTCATCCTCCCTCGCCGCACGCAGGAGGAACTTCGGGCCTACGTCGAGGGCGACCGCGACGTGATCGTCGCGGTGGCCAACTCCACCGGCAGCGTGGCCCGACAGGAGCCGACGATGATCGTCGTCGAGGAGGTCGACCAGCGACGTCAGGCGGTCAAGGGCTGGGACCGGCTGGCGAATCGGGCCTTTGCCAAGCCGGTGGCGGCCATGTCCGTCGGCGAGCGCGGAAGGGCCTACCGGCGAGACGGCAGGAGCTGGGAGCCGCTTGCCCTGTTCGTCGGCGAGGGGGGCGGCATGGTCTCGGTCGGCCTCGTCAACCGGGTGTTCGAGACCGCCAACCGGCGGATCTGGTCCTGGCGCAGCGACGCCGGGGCGATCGAGATGTCGCCCAAGGTCACGCCCCACTGGATGCGCCACACCTTCGGTATGCACCTGATGTGGACGCTCATGCACGATCTCATCGAGCGCGACGACCGGCTTGCCCGGCTGCTCCGTGACCACGACGAGCCGGGCATCCGGGCCTACGGCCAGGCGGTGATGTGGCCGGTGCAGGTCGTCCAGGAACTCATGCGCCATCGGTCCCTCAAGACCACGTGGCTCTACCTCTACCACCTCGGCGAGCTCGACCACAGCGTGATCTCCTCGGTCGACGACCTGGCCGAGGTCTTCCTCGCCATCGGCCGGCAGGTGGGCAGGTCGGAGGCGCCCGATGGCACGCGATAGCCGACGCCGCAGCTTCGTGGCTCGCCCGCGTCCGACCGGCCCTCAGCCCCTTCCCCACGTCGGCATCCGCTCAATCGTCTCCGTCCGCCCCGACGGTGTCACCGTCGACACGGTCGCCATGAACCCCGGCGACTGGCGCTGTTCGGGGTTGATGGCGGGCCTGCTCGACGGCTGGACCGCCCAGCGCAGGCCCGGTGTCGATAGTGCCTACGCCAGGCTCAAGACCACCCAGGCGGACAAGACCGCCCTCGCTGACTTCGGCCGCTTCGTCGACGCCCGCTCCGGCGATCCCGGCGCCCTGAGGCTGGCCAGCTTGTCGGTTGACCTGGTCTCGGACTGGGAGGCCGACCTGGCGGCGCGCTTCCTCGTCGGCGGCTCGGGAGAGCGCAAGGTCTCCAACGAGCCCCACGTCAGGGCAGCGAAACTGTTCGCCTTCATCCGCCAGGCGGCCGCCATCGGCATCGCCGTTGACCCCGTGCTGCTGGACCGGGCCCGCCACGGTCCCCGCGCCCAGTGGCATCGCCACGTCGCCGGCCAGGTCATCGGGTTCACCGATGACGAGGACCGAGCGATCAAGACCGCCGCTCTCGGCGTGCTTTACCGGGCGCTGGCCAAGGTCCGACACGGCGGTGCCCTCGTCGCCGGTGGTGGCGATCCCGACCGGCACGGCTGGAACTCGCTGGCGAACCTGGCCTGGAAAGCGGTGCACGGAGGCGGGGTGTCCGCCGCCGACATCCTTGAGCACCTGTGGGAGCCGCTGCCTCCTCGGTCGAAGTGGACGAACCTCGATCCCTCCATCCGGGAGTTGTGGCCTGACGGCAAGCCGGCCGGCCAGACCGGGCGAACGGCCTTTCCCCGGACGCTGCGGCGCAGGATCTTCGACATGGTGTTCCCCAACGGCGACGAGGTCCTCGCCGCCTACTACCTCCTGCTGCAGCTGACCGGCGCCGAGCCGAGCTGGGCGCAGTCACTGTCGGTCGGCGCCATGGAGGTCCGGGGCAACGGCTGCGTCCTGAAGGGCTTCAAGGGCCGACGGCCCTTCGCCACGGTGCGCGAGCGAGCTTTCCCCCGTCTGGCCGGCGGGCGCATGTGCGTGCCCAAGCTCTGGGACCTCATCGTCGAGCTGACCGCCCCGGTCCGCCATGTCCGCCGCGCCCACGACTCTGTGGACCAGAACAGCCTGTGGCTGCACCTCGACGCCGGCTACTACCGGCTCGGCATCCTCCGATGGTTCGACCTGCGGGAGTGGTGGGAGCGCAACGCCGAAGGGACACTCTCCCGATACGACACCCGGTCGTTCCGCCAGTCCCGGCGCTCGCTCGACACGATCGACGTCCGGGGCGAGGACCTCACCGGCAACCCCTTCGAGCACTCCCTCGACGTCTTCCTCAACCACTACGGCGACGACCCCAAGCTGCTCGTCCTCACCCTGGAGACCCTCGATGCGTTCCAACAGAACTGGTTCGACTCCGTCGTGGGAGGCAGGCCCGAGGTCCTCCAGCGCGGCGGCGTGGTGATCACCACCGCCCTGATGGACCGCCTCATCTCCGGTCACGAGCCGGCCCGGGCATTGGTCAAGGCCTCCACCGGCCTCGACGACGAGGGCCTCGACCGGCTGGTCTCCACCGAGGACCGCGACACTCCGGTCGGCACGGCCTGCCTCGACATCACCCATGCCCCCTTCGACGACGCCGTCGCCGGCGAGGTATGTCAGCGCCTGTGGGTCGGCACCTGCTTCGGCTGCCGCAACGCCGTCGTCACCGTGCGCCACCTGCCCTTCATGGTCCACTTCCACGACAGCGTCATCGCCGAAGACCGCCGGGACCTGCCCGCGGACCTGTTCGCCGAACGCTGGGCCACGGTCGTGGCGGCGATGACGACGATCTTCGGGGCGTTCGGCGCCGAGGCCGTCGAGCGTGCCCGGCGCGACATCGCGGCCAGAGGCGTCCGGCCCTTCGTCCGCCAGATCGAGCTGGGCCTCGGAGGCAGGCTGTGGTGAGTGTGGCCGGCCGGGAGCCGGTCGCCCTCCCCCTGCCGCTCGGCCGCGATTCGCTGCTCTTCGCGCCTGACGATCCGGTGTCGCCGGGGCACCCACACGGGCCCTCGTTCGGCGACCTCCGCTGGGACCTCTCCGTCCTCGGCCTGGCCGCTAACCAGTCGGCCGGTGATGCCGTGCTCAACTTCGGCCGCTTCCTCGACCCGGTCCCGCTCGGGGCCGAGCCGGTGCACCTGTCGCCAGCCTGGATGCTCCGGGCCAAGGAGGCCATCGCCATCCTCGTGGCGCCGACCCGGCGGACCAGCCGGGACCGCATCGACGTCTATCGGGTGCGGGAGTCGTCGTCGTCGACGGTCAAGGCCGTCCTGGCCCACGTCTTCGCCCTCGCGGTGTGGGCCAGGTCGGAGGCGCTCCCACCCGATCTCGACCGGTGGGGCCAGGACGACCTGGACGACTTCGTCGCCCACCTTGGAGCGGAACGGGCGAACACCCGCACCGGGGCGCCCGGCATCGACGCGGTCAGCATTCGGGGCTACGTGAACACCCTGCGGACGCTCCATCGCCTACGCGACACCCTCACCGACGGCGGGTTCGGCTTCGACCCGTGGGACGGCATGAGCGCCGAAGCGGTCACCGGCGCGGATGTCAGCATGCGCCGGACCAAGCCCATCCCCGCCGAGCAGTACCAGCCACTCATGCGCAACTTGTGGAAGGTCATCGACGACGTGGTACCCGATGTCCTGGCGGCCCGCCGGAGCCTCGACGAGCTGAACGATGCGCCACGCCAGGTGTCGTGGGCCAGGGTGACCCAACACCCAGGCGTCGACGCCGTCGCCGGTGCCAGCGTCGTCCTTGTCCACGGCAATGCTGGTCCTCACCTGCTGGCCTTGCGCCGGGTGCTCACCGAGAACCCGGACCTCGTCCTGGCCGGGGGGATCGACCTTGAACGTCGGTTCGCCATCCCATCGGGTTGGTTCTCACTCAACTCCGAGACGCTGATCGCAGCGGGCGTCCTGCAGCGGGTTCGCCCGCCGGCGACTGAGCCCGCCCGCTGCACGGTCCCTGGGTGTGGGCGGGAGCGGCTGCGCCGGACCTGGTGCCTGGCCCACGAGTACCGGTGGCGGCGCGCCGGACGCCCTGACCCGACGACCTGGGAGGCCACCGGACAGGCACGTGTCCCGCTCGGGCCGCCACCCCCGCGCTGCGCAGCGGCGGGGTGTCCACGCGAGGCCCACCACGGTCGGCTGTGCGGCACCCACGTCCAGCGATGGAGAGCGGCCGGCAGGCCCGCATTCGACGAGTGGGCGACAAGCGAGGAGGCGGTGGCGCCAATCGGAGGGTGGCACTTCGGCTTCACGGGCTACTTCCCAGAGGTCCGCACCGTGGCCGAGCACGTCGACCGGTGGCTGGAGAACTCAGAGAACCACATCCCGCTGCGCGCCACCGGCCAACTCGCCGAACACCTCAAGTCCAGAGCCGGCGGCGCCTGGAGGGGTGACACCGTGAACCTCCCGCTCCTGGCCCAGATGCTCGGCGTCGGGGTCGAGGCCCTACGGGAGCCGAAGGTCGCCGCCGCCATCGAGGCCGCGCTCGGGCGCGGGCAAACGGTCGTCGGTGGCCTGTGCGAGATCACCGCGGTCCGCTGCACCGACGGCGGCGAACGCCCCTGGATCGACGGCATCGACCCCGCCGTCCTCGGCCCTCTCACCCACTTCTGCCGGATGTGCGCGGTGGTGTTCGTCTACATGTTCTCGGGCATGCGCGACTCCGAGGTGCAGTCGCTGAAGAAGGGCTGCGTCGAGGAGTTCTGGGGCCACCTCACCCTGACGGGCAAGGAGTTCAAGACCTTCCGTGGTGGCCAGGCCCGGTGGGTGGTCATCGAGCCGGTGGCCCGCGCCGCCCGCATCGCCGAGGCGCTGAGCTGGCACCCCGAGCGCATCGTCGTCACCGCCCGGGCCGGCACCGATCCCGTCATCGACGCCGGCGCCGAGATCGACGGCCTCATCGCCACCATGAACGTCGCCGCCGAGCTGGGACTGCTCGAACCCATCCCCGACGGCGCGCCGATTCGCCCGCACCGCTTCCGCCGGACGTTCGCGGTCACGGCCAGGAAGTACCCGTGGATGCAGATCGCCCTGCACTGGCAGTTCAAGCACGCGTCCCACTTCATGACCCAGAGCTACTACGCCCTCAACGACGACGTCACCGCCGAGGACAACGAGGTGGCGATGGAGCTCGTCGAGGCGGCCGTCGACCGTCTCGCCGACCTCTACCAGCGCAGCGAGGAAGGTGAGCCGCTGTACGGCAAGGCGGCCCACCGTCTCGTCGGCGAGTTGGACGCGATCGCCGCCGATGTCGCCACCGTCGAGCCCGGCGCCTTCGAGGGCCAGACGTGGCGGCACGCCGAGGTCCGCAAGCGCCTGCGCGGGTCGGCGCTTCGCCTCTATCCCGGCCTCGCGCTCGACTGCGCCTTCGGCCCCGGCGGCGCCTGCGGAGGCGTCGAGGCCCCGAACTGGAACGCCTGCAACCCCCGCTGCGGGAACGCCGTTCTCGACCCCGCCCAGCTCGCCTTCCTCAAGGACGCTGCAAACCGGATCCGCTCCTACCTCGACGACGGACGAATCGGCACGACGACGCGCCTTCTCCTCCACGATCAGCTGGATGAGCTGACGACCGCCATCGCCGAGCACGAGTCGAGTCCGGCGGCCAGAAACCAGCCGTGACTGTCTCCTTGCACAATCGCCGCAAGCTCGAGGACGCCATCGACCGCCTTGTCGACGGCAGCGTCCGGCCGCCCGATGGCAAGCGCACTTGGAAGAACGTCGCCGCCATCGCCGGGGTCAGCAAGGCAACCGCCGACCGGGCCGTCGACCTGCGTGAGGAGTTCCGCCGGCGGATCGAGGAGCGCGTGCCAGCGACGACTGCCCGCCCGGGGACCGGGTCCCGGTCTCGCAGCGACGTCGACGAGGAAGTCGCGCGTCTTCGCCACGAGAGCTCGGAACTGAAAGAGTCCACGAGGGTGATGCATTCCGTCATCCTGGCCCTCGTGCAGGAGAACCAACGGCTAGCTCGCCGGCGTCACCGCGACGACGCCGACGTTGTGCCGCTTCCCGGCGACAGCCCGCCGACGGGCAAGCGCTGATGTCCCGCCACGAAGTCCGTCACCAACCCACCGGCGAGGTCGCAATCACCTCCTATCGAACCGCCGTCGAGCCGTCGTCGAGCTGATCGGCGCCACTTCGCCGAGGCGGGCTCAACCTCAAGGTCCGAGCGAAATGGGACCAGGGCAACTACCCGACCAAGACACGGTCTACAGAGCGATCACGGCTGCCCCGTGGCAGCACGGGCGGCGGCACGGGCTTGGGCAAGCAGATCGCCCGCGTCCTGATTGAGTCGGCTCGTGGCGATGCCGGCGCTGGGCGATAAGGCCGCGTCGATGTCGCCGATCAGAACGGGCTGGCTCAGTGCCTCAACGAGGCGGGCGGCAATGGCCTCGACCTGAGCCTCGCAGATTCCCCCGAACAGCACGGCGAACTCGTCGCCAGCGACACGGCCCACCCTGGCCCCGGGCCGCAGCGCTGCACGCAGCAGCCGGGCACTGGTCACCAATATCCCGTCGCCCACCGATCGGCCCCACCGCTCATTGATGGTGCCCAGTCCGGCGAGCTTCAGCACCACCACCGCCTGCTCCTCGACGGCCAGGCCCGGCTGGGCGAGGAGGGATTGCTCGATCTGGTCCATGAACCAACTGGGTGCGGCCAGTTCGGTCAACGGGTCCTGGAACGCCCGCCGAAGCAGGTGGTTGCCGGCACTGCGGGCGTTGTCGGCGTCGACCACCTCCTGGGCTCTCGCCGCATCGGCGCCCCCGTCGGCCATGGCGCAGTCCCTCTCGAACTCCCCCCGGGTCAGCACCTCGGCCCGGATGACCCTGAGGTGAGCCAAGCCCACCCGAGGTAGGCCCGCCCGCAGGGCGGTCGAGGCGACCCTCAGAGCCTCCACCTCGCCTGGGGCGTCG
Source organism: Actinomycetes bacterium (assembly GCA_023264975.1). Lineage (GTDB taxonomy): Bacteria > Actinomycetota > Acidimicrobiia > Acidimicrobiales > JAHFUS01. The sequence continues at coordinate 7,996 of JAHFUS010000032.1, forward strand.
ACGTGCACCTGCACGGCGACACGCTCGGCACAGTGGAGGGCGGTGGGCTCGACGCCGGGCATGTGCTCGAGCAGGCGCCGAAGCCGCGACATTTCCACCGCTCCCTCCCTGTTGGTCGACTCAGCCTCCAGGAGCACCACCCATCCCGCCGGACCCACGTCATCCTCCCCTCAGGCCCGGTCGGTATCCCCACTTTATGGCTGCCTTAAACCTCTTGTCCTACTTGAGCAGATTCACTACAGTAAGAGGGCACCTTCCTGGCGTCGAGACCCGGCTCCAGGACCGCTTTGAGGATTGGGGCATTCCCGGCATGGCCGACGACCGCAGTAACCAGTACCTCACCCCGAGCCAGGTGGCCGCGGTCCTCCACGTCTCACCCAAGACGGTGAGCCGCTGGGCCTCCAAGGGCAACCTGCCCTGCCTGGTCACCCTGGGAGGCCACCGCCGCTTCCGCCTGCACGATGTCGACAACGTCCTTCTCCAGATGGCTGGCCAGGAAGCTGCATTGTCCGACGCCGCCGAACCGAGGGCTGAGATCGGCTCGGGACCGCCCGGGGTCACGGCGGCCCCTGACACGGCGGGCGTTGGGCACGTCCCCAGCGATGCGGGCCCGGTCGGCGGGCCTTTGGCGGCCTGGGCGCCCTCAGCCACATCCGACTGACACCGGAACGCCGACGCCGGAGGCGTTCCCGGGCGGCTTGTCCTGGCCCGCGCTCGGGCTCTGGCTGACCAACTCCGAACCAGGCTTCGAGACCAGTCTCCGCGCCTGTTGCCACGATCCCAGCCGGGCCAAGACGGTGGCGACCGCCGGCCATCCTCGGCTCCGGGCCAGCTTGCCGTATCCGGCCAGGCTCGGTGTCGTCCCGGCCTCGACCGTCTCGGCGAGGTAGGAGCCGACCGCAGCCAGGCACTGCTCACGGCCCACTCGGTGGCCGCGCTGGTGGATGGGATGGCGGTAGCCGGCCGCCGACAGTGCGGCCGACCACGATCCCAGCCTGGCCATGACCGTGCTCTGGCGCTGGGGCCAGCCGCGGTCTTTCGACACGGCGTCGTAACCAACGACGCCCGGGTGGAGGCCGGCCATGGTTGCCTCGGCGACATAGGCCCCTATGGCGGCGATGCAGTCCTGGCGGCTGACCCATCTCGGTGCCGACATCGTCGATTCGAAGCCCGCGCCCGCTAACGCAGCCCTCCACGAACCGAGCTGGCCGGCGACGGCCCGTGCCGAGGGCCAGCCCCGGCTCGACGCCACCGCGTCATAGCCCCTGATTGCAGGGTAGCGACCGGCCCTCTTCATCTCGGCGACGTACACACCCACGGCGATCAGGCAATCATCCCGATCGATGCGTCGCTTCGAAGGGTCAACCCCTGCAGCGCGCAACGCTGCGGTCCAGGGTCCCAACCGGGCCGTGACCGTGGTCCGAGAGGGCCACCGCCGCGCTGCGGCGATCCGCTCGTAGCCGACAAGTCCGGGATGCTGGCCCCCTCGGGCCGCCTCGGCGGCATAGGCCGCCACCGCCCCGATGCAGTCCTGTCGGGTCACGAACGCCTCCGCCGGCCTACGCGGAGCGTCGAACCCTGCAACCAGCAGCGCTTCCCGCCACGAGCCCAGTCGGGCGACAACCGCTTTGGCGCTTGGCCAGCCTCGCTCCTTGGCGGCGCGCTGGTAGCCGTTGAGCCCGGGATAGCTGCCGACGTCGGCCATCTCAGCGACGTAGGTCCGTACCGCCGCCACGCAGGTCTCCTCATCCAGCGCCGACGGATTCCTGGCTGTGAGATGCTCCGCCACCAGCGCGGAAGCGTCGTCCTGGCCCCGCTCGATGGGCCCGCGACCGGGGTCACCGGCGGCGGCATTGTGGGTCAGGCCTGGCACCCCGGCCGGGAGCGCGGGCTTCCCGGAACTCCATGCGCCCAGGGCGTGCCGGGAGCGAAGGGAGCTTCGGGCCCCGACTCCGGCCACTTCGGAGGGGGCGACCTCAACCTCAAGGCGTGTGGCGGAACGGCCGTCGCCTCCCCCGGCCTCCGCTGTGGCCGGCCGCACGTTGCCCCGTTCAAGCGCCACGCCGTCCGTCACCGCACCACCCGGCTTTCAAAGGAGTCGAGCCTGTCGCGCCAGCTGGTCCACCTGGGGGTGCGGCAATGCCGCTCGAGCACCCGATCGGCCCCGACTAGGCGAACCTAATCGGATTGAACTTTCTGTCCGAATTATAGGCCAGCGAGCGGCCCGGCGCACGGTCCGACAAATCTCTGGGCCTGACGGGCGACCCCCACCCCGATGATCCCCTGATCCGTTGGTCTGTTTCGAGTATTAAGATCAGTATGTCCGTATGTCCGGTTCTCCCTTACTCGGACGCGGCATGCCTGAAAGTCCCGTATACCCCCTCGGCCCCCTTGGTGCATGCCCGGAACGCGCCGGCCAACGCCGGAGGCGGGCCACCGTGGCTGTGGCCATCGCCGGCGCAGTGCTGACAGCCACCCTCGGAGTGGCACTCGTGGCGCCCGCCGGTGCGGCCACGGCTAGGGCTGGCGCGTCGGCGAGCACGGCGGGCGCGAACGGTACGACGAACCTCGCCGGCTCCGCCGGTGTCGGCATCGGCGTTGCCCTGGCAGGCCTGCCGGTGAGCTCGATGCCGTCGGTGCTCAGCGCTGCGGTGGCGCTGGTGCCCGCGGGACCGTCGTGCCGTTGCCGGCCACGGTGCTCCGTCAGCTCTCCGGCCCGCTGCAGATCGCCCCGGCGGTGCCTGCCCTGCCCATCGACAAGCTGGTCACGGTCGTCACTCCGGTGCTCGCCGCCCTGCCGAGCGCGACTGTGCTTGGGCTGGTGGGCGCGGTGGTCTCGGCACTGCCGTCCGCCAGCGCACTCGGCCTCATCGCTGCGGTGTTAGGTGGCGGTGGCGCCCGGGTCGGTGCTGTGGCGGGAACGGGAGCCGCGCGGCCGAACTCGACGACCACGACGCGGCCGACCACGACGACGACACTGGCCCCCGTGGTCATGGCCGCCGCGCCGGCGCGGGCGACGGGGGCAGGCGCTGTGGGATCGCGGTGTGCGGCCGCCCGCACTGACGTCGAGGCGGCCGGGCTGGTCCTGCCTGCTCAGTTCGAGTACCGGTGCCCGGCAGCACCGAGCTCTTCGCCGGCGACAGGCAGCACTGGGGCACAACCTGCTCCATAGCGTCGCTTTGTCCCGGTGGTTCCCTACATCGCGATCAACCCCGCGCTCATCGGGCCGAGCGAGGACAGGCTTCGCTACGTCGTGGCTCACGAGACGTGTCACGCCCTCGACTCAACTGCTCGCCGGCCACTCGATGAATCCGCTGCCGACGCCTGCGCAGCCGCGCACGGCTTCCCTCGGGTCTGATGAACGACCCCGGGGGAGGACCCGGAAAGGTTGGCGTCGCGCTCGCTTCTGGTCCCGTCCCGCTCGAGCCGACAGCGGGCGGAGAGGGCAGCGGTCCGGCTCAGCTGCTCGCCGAGTGACGCCAGCTCGGCGGCTGGCCTTTCGGTGATCACCCCGGCTTTCGAGCCGGCGCAAGTGGCTACGCGAACTCGCCGAGGAGCTCGGGGGCGGACGGAAGCCGCATCCTGGGGAAGTCCGACTCGTCGAGCTGACACGATCGTCTGGAACGCTCGCCTCTGGCACTCGGGTTGCGGGGACACCGCGGCGCCAAGCGTTCCGGTCGTTGATGACTTTTCTAGGGGACCTGCCGGCTAACGGTCTCGTCGCACGGAACAGGGGCCAACCTTCCTCCCCTCCAAGGCTGAAGCGCTGAGGCGTTTGTGAGGCATCAGAGTAAACTAAACGCCCAGCGGGAGGGCAGGGCCATCCGTCAGGGCAACCAGAACCCCGAGGTTGCCATCACCCGCTACGTGACCGAGGGCTCCTTCGACGTCTTCTGCTGGCAGACCGTCGAGCGCAAGGCCGCCTTCATCCACCAGGTCATGAGCGGCGACGTCGCCGGTCGGGAGATCGACGACGTGGGCGACACCGCCCTGTCCTACGCCGAGGTCAAGGCTCTGGCCACTGGGAACCCCCTCATCCTGGAGAAGGCCGGTGTCGACAACGAGCTGGCTCGCCTGCTGCGATTGCGCCAAGCGCACGACCGGGACCAGACCGGCCTCAGCCGGACCCTGGCCGGCTGTGGCAAAACCGCCACCCGCCTCGAAGGCGAGATCGCCGCCCTCGAATTAGCCGTCGACGCCCGGCGCGGCACCGGGGGGGAGAGCTTTGCCATGACTGTCGACGGCACCCGCCACACCAAGCGGCCAGACGCCGGGGGCCATCTCAAAGCCGTCCTTACACAGGAGCTCCAACGCCAGCAGCGCCAGGAGCGCCCGTCGCCGGCTCGCGTGGTCGGCGAGCTGGGTGGGCTGGCGCTTGAGCTCACCACCCGCCGCGACTTCGGGGGAACAGCCGAGGCCCTCGTGCGCATCGGTGCCACCCCTGTTCATCTACGCCTGATCGGCGCCGACCTCGGGTCCACCGACGCCCTCGGGCTGGTGTCCCGCCTGGAGAAGCGCGTTCGCGGGCTCGACGTGACGCTGGAAACGACCCGAGCCGACCTCAGCCGTACGAACCGCGAGGCTGTCGCAGCCCGGGCCCGCCTCGGTGCGCCGTTCCCGCACGAGGACCGGCTGGTCACCCTTCGGGCCCGCCAGGCCGAGATCGAAGCGGCATTACTGCCGGAGGCATCGCCGCCGGTTGAGACCGGACCTACCACGGCATCCGATCGGCCGGCTATTGGCCACCTGTCCAGGGCCGAGATGCTGCTGACCGAGCTGGCTCGCAGGGCTCGTCCCGTTGCCTTCCAGGACTCCCCGGCGTCGCTCCTCGCCGGTCGTCGCCTGCCGGACCTGGTCGACGAGTTGGAGCGTGTGCGGATGGTCGTTGCTCACCGTGCGGTGGCTGAGCGTCGAGTGATAGCTGCGCGCCGCGACGTCGCCGCCGCGGAGCTCGCAATGCGCGACGCCAGCCGCCCGGCGGCGAAGCCGGAACGCAGGATCGGTCGCGGGGCCATCGCGGGTCCACCCGATCCCAACCACGTCGCAAATGCTCAGCGCCGTCTAGTGCAGGCCAGGGTCAACGCCGATGAAGCGGAGGTCTCCCTAGCCGGTGCACCCGCCCCGGCCGCCGGCCTCGTTGGCACCCTTGAGCAGGCGATCGTGTTGCGGGGTCTTCAGATCGAAGCTGACACCCTTCGCGATCCACCGACTTGGCTGCGCACCGACTTGGTCCGCCGAGTGGCTATGCACCCCTCGAGCGATGACGAACTCGACCCGGCTCGCCTGGCCCTGGCCTACGGCAGGGTCGCCACCTACGCAGAGCGCTGCGGCTTGACCGACGCCGAACGCATCGAGCACATCCTCGCCCCGGTCCCCCCCTCCGATGCCCTCGTCCATCACCGCATGGCCGTGGTCCACGACCTCGGCTCGGGGGTCGGCGCCAATATTGAGACCGGGCCCGAGCTCGGGGTGTAGGGGGGCATGGGTCAGGGGGTCGCGGCCCCCTCACGACCTCTACCGAGGCCCATTGGGACTGCGTCGAGGATCGGTGCAGAGTTCCTGAAGGCTCCCTCTGCAGCGCCCGTTCCGGTTGGCCGTCGACGAGCGCTATGGCGATGACTGTCGTGATCGCACACGGGTGTGACGGCGGAGCGTGCCTCCAACGGAGGGATAGCCTCCGCGGCGGTGGCCCGTACGGCGACGATGGGGAAGGAGTGGCTTGGCGCGCCGGCTGCGGCCAGCCTCCTTGGTATCCGGCTGAAGACACTTTACGGCCTTATCAACTCAGGTCACGTGCCGGCGTACAAGATCGGACGCCTGATCCGGCTGCGGAGGACGGAGGTCATGGCGTACGTCGAGCGCTGCCGGATCAGACCGGGCACCCTGGGCCACCTCTACCCGCCAGGGGACAAGGGGCCTCGCCGCGGCGTCGATTTGTAAGCATGCTGGAGATCTCGACGGTGATCGCCGAAGGGTGCGGCGGCGGTAGTCCCGGGAGACCAGGGCCACGCCGACACGCGGTCGCACGCGAGCGCCGCACTCAGCGCCCCCAGTGACAGGTAGCTGGCCGGATTCGGCCCGTTCCCAGGGTGGGGCGCATATCTCGCCAGCCACGCGTAGATACTGGGTCGTCTGCTCGTTAGAACCGCCGCAGTTTCCGGTTGTGAGACGGTCGAAGACCGCTGGCCTCTGGCTCTCAGGGGGGTGTTCGCACGTGGGCGTTGACCTGAGCTACGCTCCGAGGCGTGGCAGCCGCTGCAGTTGTTGGAGCCATCCGCTCTCTTCCCCAGTGCAGTTAATCGTCGGAGTGGACGGCCCGTGAAGACCACGACCCTACATATTGTCCTGAGTTGCACCAAGCGAAAGCGGATCGGTGACGCCTCCTACCCTCGCCTCAGGGAGGTCTTCACTGGCGATGTCGAGCAGAGAGCTGCGAGGTGGATCAGTCGGATCGACGGCGCCGACGCAAGCCGTCCCGCTCGCGATCTGTACGCCGGGGAGTACTGGCGGGCTGGGATGGGTTTGGCGGCGAGAGCAAGCCGGCTATGCCCATCGTCGACATGGGTGCTCTCCGCCGGCCTCGGGCTGATCAATCTGGACGACCAGATCCCTGCCTACGGCGCGACCTTCGCGAGCGGGCAGGAGGACTCCGTCGTCGTGAAGTCGGATGGCGCACCGGCTTCGGAGGTTCGTCGCCGCTGGTGGTCAGCCCTCGCCTCGTGGCAGGGCCCCGTCGGGCCCGGACGGCCGCGGCGGATCGCCGATCTCGCCGCCGACAGGGCGGCGAGCATCGTCGTCTGTGCGGGCCCTGACTACCTCGCGGCGATTAGGCCGGAACTCGTTGACACGTTGAATGTCCTCGGTGGTGAACGGCTCCTCTTGTTCGGATCTGGCGCACCCGAGACTGGACTGGAGGGTGCGTGGGTGCGGGTACCGGGCCAACTCCGACTTCGCTTCGGTGGGTCCATGTCCTCGACCAGCGTTCGTGCCGCGTCGGCGGTCATCGACGAGATCGCGGAATCGGGCGTGCTCAGCGGTGATCAGGCACGGAGCCTGGTCGTTTCGTGGTGCGATGCCACGGCACCCCTACCTCGGCCCGAGCGAAAGAGGCTCTCGGACCTCGACGTCGCGCTGTGGATTGTCTCCGACTCGAAGGCCCACCCCGGCTCGGCCAACAAGTCAAGCTCCCTGAGGCGCTTTCGAGACGACGGTCTCGCGTGCGAACAGGCGCGCTTCGGCCGTCTCTTCGACATAACTTCGACCAGGCGTCGATGAAGGTTCTCCGCCGTCGAGCCCTATGCATCGAGCAGACGAAGTCCGGGCCGCTTTATCTGTTGACGCTGCGGGCGGACGAGATCTTTGAGGTCGCCGAAGTTACACGGATCAACCGCTCTCGCTCGAACGAGTTGATCGGCTACCAACGCGCCGAGGTCCGCCAGCACGTCGGGGACATCCTTGAGTACCTCAACGGCGATGTGGTTCTTTTCCCAAACTCGTTGATCCTTGCACTAAGTCCGAATGTCCGGTTCCGGCGTAGTCGTGGTCCGGACAACCACGACGGACTGGCCCAAGCAGGCGTCCTTGAGATCCCGATCCCGTCGAGCGATGGGCCTAAGGCGGCGTGGATTGTCGACGGGCAGCAGAGGGCGCTGGCGCTGTCGAGGGCCGAACGTCGTGATCTGCCGGTTCCGATCAGCGCCTTCGTCGCCGAGACGGTCGGCCAGCAACGCGACCAATTCCTCCGCATCAACAACACCAAGCCGCTCCCGCGCGGACTCGTCGCAGAGCTTCTGCCCGAGGTCTCAATCCCCTTGCCGAGGGGCCTTGCAGCCAAACAGGTCCCCTCAGAGATCTGCGGCCTGCTCAACGATCAGTCCGACTCGCCGTTCCAGGGCCTCATCCGCCGGGCGTCCACACCGAGGGGCAGCGGGGCGGTCATCACCGACACCAGCGTCATCGATGTGCTCCGCGAGAGCATCTCATCGCCATCCGGATGCTTGTTTCCCTACCGGAACCTCGCGACGGGTGAGACCGACTTCGAGGCCATCTGGCGCATCGTCGTCACCTACTGGTCTGGCGTGCGCTCGGCGTTCCCCGAGGCATGGGGACGACCGCCGCAAGAGAGCCGCCTGATGCACGGGGTCGGGATCCGTGCGATGGGTCGTCTCATGGACAAGGTGATGGGCGCCGTTCACCCGACCGATCCCGACCTTGCCGGCCATGTTGAGCGAGCGATGGCCCGGATAGCGCCGGCGTGCCGCTGGACGAGCGGCACCTGGGACGAACTGTCGCTGCAGTGGAACGACGTCGAGAACACCACCCGCAACCAGCGACTCCTCACGAACCTTCTTGTGCGGCTCTACTTCGGCGGGGGGGAGGCATCGTGAGGTTCTTCTTTCCTGACAGTCAGGACCAGGTCGACCCTAGCTTTGATTTCAAGACTGAGCAACGGTCGATCTATCGGGTACGGCAAAGGGACGATCGCTACGCTCACGAGCTGATCCAACCACCACCGTACGACGGGCTTCTCGTGTCCAAGCCGATTGTCGACGGGTTGCCGGGCTCCAGCGGGAAATACACCGGAGCCCAGCGCAACCGCCTTTACCGAGAGGGCGCGCACCGCTTCTTCAGACTCGCGAATGGCTCCTCGACGCTCCCGGTGATGGGAGATTGCGGTGCCTTCACCTATGTACGTGAGCACGAACCCCTCTACACGGTTGACGAGGTCATTGACTTCTACGACGGCTGCCAGTTCGACATCGGCATCGCCCCTGACCACGTCGTGTTCGGCTACGACGCCGCACTCGACAAGGCTCCGCCTCAGGACGTACCCGAGGACTGGCGGTTCCGCCAGCAACTGACGGTCTCACTTGCGAGCGACCTCCTCGCCGCTCACAGAAACCGCAAGTGCACGTTCGAACCCGTTGCCGTCGCACACGGATGGAGTCCGGAATCGTATGCGGTGTCGGTTCAGCAACTACAGGAGATCGGCTATCGGCGTATCGCCCTGGGCGGAATGGTGCCGTTGAAGACGCCGGACATCCTCGACAGCCTGAAGGCTGTTCGGCGGGTCTTGACCCCCGGCACCGAACTCCACCTGTTGGGTGTCACCCGCACCGCGCATGTCCAGGAGTTCGCCCGGTACGGCGTCACGAGCTTCGACAGCACGTCACCGTTCATGCAGGCATTCAAGGACGACAAGGACAACTACTACGCCCTCGACCGCACCTACGTCGCCATTCGAGTTCCCCAAGTCGACGGCAACACGAAGCTGCGGTCGATGATCACCGCCGGAGCCGTTGACCAACAGAAGGCACGCCGACTCGAACGGACCTGTCTCGAGAGGCTGCGCAAGTTCGACAACGAGCGTTGTACCGCATCGGACGTGATCGACGCCGTGTGCAGCTACAGCGCGCTCCTTGGAGACACGAAGGATAGAAGCGCGGTCTACGCGGAGACACTTGAAGCCAGACCGTGGAGCTCCTGCACCTGCCAGGTCTGCGCCACCATCGGCGTTGAGGTGATCATCTTCCGGGGGGCGGACCGCAACCGCCGCCGAGGTTTCCACAACCTCGCAGTGTTCGCGAGTCGGCTGAGTCGAGACCTCAATGCAGCGCCTGCTCTGAATACGGGAGCCACGCGTGCCTAGAAGGAAGCGGTACGAACTCCGTCTCCCAGCGCTGGAGATTCGCCAGGGCCGCCACCGGTGTCTGTACACCTTCGCTGTGGACGCGAAGCAACTGCCGTTGTTCACGACGATCAGCCGCGTGCGACGGGAAGACCGACAGATCGAGGGCTACCAGCGGCCCGAGGTGCTAGCGCATGTCAGTGCCATCCGGTCATACATCGAGTCGGCCGAGCCAATGATTCCGAACGCGATCGTGGTGGCCTTCGACACTCGGGTCCGATTCGAGCCCGGACCAGTCCAGACCGATGTCTCCTATGTGACCCCCGGCGTCCTTGTCATTCCCGTGGACGAGGGCCTTCCCGACGAGGACAAGCCAGGGTGGATCGTCGATGGGCAGCAGCGGGCCGCGGCCGTGCGGGAAGCGGACGTCCGCAGCTTCCCGCTCTGCGTGACGGCATTCATCACGGCGAGTCAGGGAGAGCAGCGAGCACAGTTCATCCTCGTGAACTCCACGAAGCCGCTCCCCAAGGGCCTCATTTACGAACTGCTGCCGACGACAGAGGGCATGCTGCCGCCGGCCTTGATGCGGAAGCGGTTCCCGGCGCTCCTCGTCGAACGTCTCAACTATGACGAGGACTCGCCGTTCCGGGGGAGGATCCACACGCCAACCACCCCGGACGGCATCGTGAAAGACAACTCGGTTCTCCGCATGCTTGAAAACAGCTTGAGCGACGGCTGCCTTTATCACTACCGAGAGGCCGACACTGGAACAGGCGACATCGAAGAGATGCTTGTCGTCCTCAAGCCCTTCTGGCGCGCAGTGAAGAAGGTGTTCGAGGAGGCGTGGGACCAGCCGCCGCGCCGCTCCAGACTCACGCACGGCGTTGGTATCGCCAGCGTCGGCTATCTCATGGACGCCATCACCGATGCGTACGTCGCGCGGGGGACCTGGCCGGAGGAGGCCGAATACGTCGCCGAACTCGAGTTGCTCAGTGAGGTGTGTGCGTGGACCTCGGGCTTCTGGCAGTTCGGCAGCGGATCGCTTCGCCGATGGAACGAACTTCAGAACACACCGAAGGACATCCAACTCCTGACCGGACATCTTCTGAGGGAATACAAGCGACTTCGCCAGTCGGCGCGTCGGGAGCGATAGGTCGTGGTCTATGAAACAAATGGGCAACATCTCGCGACGTTTCTACGCGACCATCACCTTGGCGGCAGTGGCGCCGCGTGGACCCAGATGGCGATCGCCCTAGTTCCCACCGGCCGGGCTGAAATTTGGGTCGATGCAGTACGCGAGATGACAGCGCTGCACCTCACGCGCCGACTCGTATGCGCTGGCGTCGTGATCGTCGGTCGGCGTGGGGAGTTCGACGCGGTCGCAGAACGCGCCGTTCAACAACTGGTGCTCGACACAATGATCGTCGACTACTTCGTAGTTGGTGACCTAATGCGTCGACTCGAGCCAGCCATCCGCTCGGCTCGACGGACCATCTCGCCGACTGTTCGAAGGGAATTGGAAGGGTTCACTCGCCGGGAGATGCCGTACTGCTACCTCTGCGGCACCGATCTGACATTCGACGATGCTGGACCCACAAGTTTCACGATCGATCACGTGTGGCCGCGCGCGTATGGCGGTGATTCGGAACCCGAGAATTTGCTCCCGGCGTGCCGTTCATGCAACAACCGGAAGGGGCTGACGCCGTCGTGGTCCCTGTATCCCGTACAGGCGCTGGTGGCCGGCTTCGAGTTGGAGCACTCCGACATCATGGAGATGCCGAAGGAAATGCGGTTCGCAGTGCAGTCGCGTGCTGCCGCCGCACATGCTGCTGCTACGAGCGTGAGTCTAAAGGAGGCATTCGTGAACCTCGGTCGTCCGGACCTACCCACGGTCATAGACATATCGGTGAGTGTCGACGTCTTTAACCTTGACTTCGCTGCGAAATGAGGAGCGATCGTGTTTGAGTACCCAGCTGTCTTTAGTCGGCAGCGTGAGCACCCGGACGCGCCCCTGTTCGCTTGCTTTATCGCCCCAGTCGGCGATGTCCATCGCTGGACCACCATCGACCGATTGTCGACGGTTGGCGGAGGTCATCAGCGCGTCAAGAACCCGTCGAAGGTCAAGGCGATCGTTCGTTTCCTCGAACTCGATGAGCGCAACACCATTCCAACAGCGTTGACCGTTGCTCTACGCCTTCCCGGCTTCGTGCCGCCGGAGCTCAACTCATGCACGTCCCTGCGGATCCCCGAGAGCGACCCCCCGGTCGGAATCGTGATCGACGGCCAGCATCGTCTCTTCGGGATGGCCGACTACCGCGATGACCTACCAGTGAACGTGGTCGCGCTAATCAACCCGCTGGACGAGGAGATTGCATTCCAGTTCCTCGTCATCAATCAAAAGGTTACCAAGGTGCCGACCGATCACCTGACCCTGCTTACCTTGCAGTACTCCGAGAAGGCTCTCGACGAACGACTGCGGTCGGCGCGCATGGTGCTACGACGCCATGCAACCCTTGTCGGCGTTGTAGACTCATCGCCCGACTCGCCTTTCGTCCGCTCCGTGATCTGGCCCACGGAGGATGATGACGGAGTTGGGCGCACCCCGCTCGTTCTGCCGGCCGCGGTCGAGCAGGCTCTAGCCGCTATCGCGCAGAAGAATCTGCCCGACCTCCGCGACGACGACGCTCTTCTCGAGTTCTTCTTCACGATGTGGTCCACCGTCAAGCAGAAGTGGCCCGACTTGTGGCATGCCGGCTCGTCCCTTCTCAGCAAGGTCGGCGTCGTCACGCTGACGACCTTCATTATCGAGGACTTGGCTCCCTTGGCTGATCGGGACATGGTCAACCTTGCGGAGCCAGAGGACGCAGCGAAGGCGGTGAGTGACATCCTCGACAACCTGGCGCCGGACTTCTGGAGGACCGAGTGGACCGCGAAGAGCTTGGATACGTCCGGGGGTCGCCAGATGGTCGTCGACTCACTCATCCAGATTCGTCGCAACGTTCGGCGGGGCGAGTCGTGGCACACAGACGTGTCACTCGTGGCAACCGGCGAGCCGAATGCCTAGCGGACGAGCAGTGCACAGATCTGCTCGCACCATCCACCAAGATCCGTCACCTCGGCTCTACTGTCAGCGCATGCCGAAGTTGAACTCGTCAAGCAAGAGAGTGTCCACGGCAGTCCGGCTTCCCAAGGAGCTCCACGCCGAGCTCCAGCGACAGGCCTATGAGCGCGATGTCTCGGTGAACTTCCTCGTGACTCGAGCAGTCGACCATTACCTGCGAGAGTTGGGTCCGGCGGAGCCGCTTACTCTCCACCGCCGCGATCAGGCAGAAGGAGCGAGCGCATGACGAAACGAGCGGTCGTGCTGCTCAGCGGGGGCCTCGACTCCGCGACTGTGGCCGCCATCGCCCAGCGGGACGGCTTCGACACCTACGCGCTTAGCTTTGATTACGGGCAGCGGCACTCCGCCGAACTCGATGCGGCGCGCGCGGTGGCTGTGGTTCGGGGAGTGCAGGACCACAAGATCGTTCCAATCGACCTTCGCGCCTTCGGCGGATCGGCGCTGACGGACGACATCGCAGTGCCCAAGGACAGGGACGTCGTGGAAATGAGCGATGGCATTCCGGTGACCTACGTCCCAGCGCGAAACACAATCTTCCTGTCCTTCGCGCTCGCCTGGGCCGAGGTGCTTGGCTCCTCAGACATCTTCATCGGAGTGAATGCGCTCGACTACTCCGGCTACCCCGACTGCAGGCCCGAGTATATCGATGCCTTCCAAACCATGGCTCGGCTGGCGACGAAGGCGGGCGTCGAAGGCGCGACTCTCCGCATCCACGCGCCGCTGGTTGCACTCACGAAAGCAGAGATCATCAGCCTTGGAACAGTGCTGGGCGTCGATTACGCACACACTGTCAGCTGTTACGACCCTAACGCTTCAGGCGCAGCGTGCGCACACTGCGACTCGTGCCTCCTGCGCCGGAGGGGTTTTGCCGAGGCTGGTCTCGCCGATCCGACCCGCTACCAGGCTACGTCTGGCGCAGCATGACCTACCTGGTGAAGGAGATCCTCTTCACCCTCCAGGGCGAGGGGTTCAATACGGGGACGCCCGCCGTGTTCTGTCGTTTCACGGGGTGCAACCTGTGGACCGGGCGTGAGGAGCATCGCTCGATCGCTGTCTGTCAGTTTTGCGATACAGAGTTCGTAGGGACAGACGGCACAGGTGGCGGCAAGTTCGGCTCGGCTCTTGACCTGGCTGCCGCCGTTGCGGGCGCGTGGCCGTCGAGTGGTGCGGGCGAGCCCCTGGTGGTCTGCACCGGCGGCGAGCCCTTGCTCCAGCTCGATGAGGTGCTCGTCAACGCCCTTCACGACCATGGGTTCCGGGTCGCTATCGAGACGAATGGCACTTGCCCGGCGCCGGCCGGCATCGACTGGATCTGCGTTAGTCCCAAGGCCGGCGCCGACCTGGTGCTGAAGTCAGGCGACGAACTGAAACTCGTCTACCCCCAGCCGGGGCTCGATCCAGCTGATCTCGTCCGACTGGACTTCGGCCACCGATTCTTGCAGCCGATGGACGGTCCGGACGTCGCGAAGAACACCACCTTGGCCGTCGCCTACTGCCTAGAGAACCCGGTCTGGCGACTCAGCCTCCAGACGCACAAGTTCCTGGGTATTCCCTAGTGGAGATATTCAAGGAGTTCACGTTTGAGGCGGCCCACAGGCTTCCCCACGTCCCGCACGACCACAAGTGCGCCCGTCTTCATGGGCACTCGTACCAAGTCGCGGTCCACGTCGACGGTGACGTCGACGAGGAGGCGGGCTGGGTTATGGACTTTGCCGACATCACCTGCGCGATGGGGCCCGTTCTGGCGCAACTGGACCACTACTACCTCAATGAAGTGGACGGCCTTGAGAATCCAACCAGTGAAGTCGTCGCGAGATGGATCTGGGCTCGCGTGAGCCGCACCCTGCCGGGCCTCAGCCAGGTAGTTGTGCGTGAGACATGTACCTCGGGGTGCGCCTACAGAGGTGATGTCTGATGGGCTCGGCCGAGCTCGCCGATATGCAGTCGTCGGAGTCGCCGCATCCGCTCGCCCTTGACTCCGTCGGCATCTCGGGACTGCGACATCCAGTCGTCGTCCTCGACCGACTGCGAGCGAAACAGGAGACGGTCGCGTCGTTGACGATGGCGGTCGACTTGCCGGCGTCACAACGTGGCGCGCACCTCAGCAGGTTCCTTGAGGTTCTCTCGGACGCCGAGGGGGAACTCACCGTTCGCACCGCCCAAGGCCTGCTTACCGCCATCACCAATCAGCTCGGCGGCAGCAGGGCGACCATCGATGCAGAGTTCCCGTACTTCATTGAGAAGCGCGCGCCAGTGAGCGGCGCAAGAGGACTGCTCGATGTGGCGTGTCGCTTCACGTTTCGAGGCGGTGCAGACGCGATGGACTTTGTCCTCACCGTGATCGTCCCGGTTACGACCCTGTGCCCCTGCAGTCGCGCCGTGAGCGACTACGGCGCCCACAATCAACGCTGCGCCGTGACAATCTCAGTGCGCACCGCGCGGACGGCCTCGCCCACCGACGACGAGATCGTGTGGATTGAGGAACTCGTAGATCTCGCTGAGCGTCACGCGTCGGCGCCGATCTACCCGGTACTCAAGCGTCCTGACGAGCGGTTTGTGACCATGCAGGCATACGACAACCCGGCCTTTGTCGAGGACGTCGTCCGCGGCGTCGCCGCAGACTTGGCCGCCGACCACCGCGTGACGGAGTTCTTCGTCGAGGCTTCGAGCGACGAGAGCATCCACAACCACCGCGCTTTCGCCCGCGTTGGGCACCCATTGATTCAGTGCTCTAACTAACTAAGTTGCTGGGTCTCCTTGGGCCCACGCGAGGAGCGCTCTGACGAGTGCAGTCGAGCCGCGGCCGTGCACAAGCAGGAGACGCGTCGGGTCCGAACTCGCCATACCAATGGCTTGAGTCGCAGCGTGCTTTGCGTGACTGGTCTGCACCAGCATTACATCAGCGCCATGCACTAGCGCCCTTAGCGCGTCGCTGTTTACGCGACCCGACGAGGTTCGGACCTCGACGGTCGGGAACAAGGCCCTTATCCGGTCAGCAGCAACTCGGGCGGCGCCCTCGAGTAGCGAGTAGATCCCTACCGAGTGGAACTCCTGGACAACTCGTTGAGCGTGAGCCGCCCCGCCAGTGGGTGATGTCGTGAACGACACGCCGACGTCGGCAAACACGAAATGCAGGACGGCGCTGTCGGCCGGCTCGAGACGGTCAATCCAGGCAGTGGCGATGCCGGAGGCGTCAGCGACGAGCGCGCCCCGACGAGACATGTCGGGGCTTGAGAAAAGCAGGAAGAGGTCGAGGCACTGCGCCAACCAGGCTGCGTCCCTGGGCCCGAGCAGCGGGAGTTGGCGGGAGACGGCGTCGAGCAGTTCTACGTACTCCTGCGACGTGCACCCTACGACTAGCACCTCCTCCAGCAGCGCCAGCGAAACCTGACGCTCGATCCGCCCCGGTTCGCTCGAGAGAAGGATGTCGAAGATTGTCGCAGCGAGCCCAACCCCAGATGGAGGGAGACCGTCCTCGACAAGCCATTCGACAAAAACCGGAAGTCCATTGCGCACACGCCCCCGACGAGCATCGTTGAGGGCGTCGAGCAGTTCTTCGGCGAGCAGACCGGCATCCTGATCGAGGGCCTCGGGCGTACGGTGCCATTGCGTGGCCCACTCAGCGAGCAGGTCGGGTCGGTCCGCCCATTCGCCTCGGAGCCAATCCAACCAGCTCGTCGGCACCCGGGCCTCAGAGGTTCGTGCAAGCAGTTGCTCGTAGAAGGCGCGCTCGACAGAACTCGCTATCAGCTGCTCGTGATCCGCAGCGGGCAGCGCGTCGAGCATGGCGAGTACGCGCACGGCCGACGCGCTGTCGCCGATATTGACCGCCGCTGCGAGCGCTACCGATGCCGCTGACCGGGTTGGACCTTCCGACTCAGCGGACAGGAGGGCTTCCCAGTAGTCGCCATCGTGATACAGCCCGAGCGCCGTCGGAGACCGCTGCGGCGCAGCCGGGACGACGCGGCTTGGGATTGCTGCGATGACCACCGGGTCGTCGGGGTGGAGTTCGGCGACCTGGGTAAGCAGCCACAACCGAGGTTCGAGAGCGAGTAGTTCTCGCAGTACTAGGCAGCGCGCCGCGGGCAGAGTCGTGACCTGCTCGCGGTGTGTGACGAGACCTGGCCATGCATCTTCGAGCGCGTCGGCGACCTGAACCCAGTCGTTCGAGATACCCGCTTCACGTACCGGCTCAACGAGGAGGGCGTTCGCAGCAGCCGCAAGGTGCTCCGTCACCGCCTGGGGACGAGCGAGTAAGGAGATCCCGCGCAGCGACGGATCGTCCCGCAGTTCCTCGGGCTGCCCGAGGGCACTCAGCAGTTCCACGCGAAGGAAGCGGACGTTGGTCGAGTTCAATAACGCCCGGGCCTTGATCTCATCGAGCGCGGCCTCTGCCACTGACCGATCCCCAGCGAGAACAGCTTCATAGAACTGCCGTAAAACCCGCCCGACTGGGCGAGGCTGGTCCACGCCGCGGTCGGGCGCGAGTGACCAGGTATCGGTGAGCGAGGCGACATTGCTTCGCGCGTCGGCTTGCCATCCGTCGACGACATCGATCCGCACGACCACGCCGCTCGGGACGAGGTCCAGCGCCGCTTGATCCACCGGGTCGGACGAGCCGCGGATATCGCGAGCGCGCACGGAGATTGGCGGTCCGAGCCAGCAACGGAGCTCCTCTCTCAGGAGCCGGGCTTCGCGGTCCGAAGGAGCCAGGCCGTACCAGCGAGTCCCACCACTAACGCGGGCCGGTAGGACGGTTCGCACGCCGGAGGGCTGCAGGCGAGCGGTCAGGAGCCCTACGAGATCCTGCATCGCGCCCTGCAGCCCGGACGGGTCAACCTCGTTGGGAGGCGAGAAGAAGCTCGACGCCGGCGAAGACGCCGTCACGGTTGACCCCAGCGATCCTCGTACGCGTGGCGAGCTCGAGCGACGGAATCGTCGTCATCGGTCAGCAGGATCGACTCCTCCAGACGTCGCAAGCCGTTGTAGGTGAGGTTCATTGATCCGCTCAGAAGCAAGTGGCGCGTGAGCACGCCCTTCTCGTGCAAGTCCTCAGCGAAACGGTATAAATGCCGGTCGCCGACCCCAGCCTCGCGGGCCCGCTCTGCTAGTTGCTCGGTGAACGTTCGGTTGTGGTCGTCGGGACGGCACGCGATCACAACTGTGCCACCGCGCTGGAGTTGCGCTAGGAGTGTCTCGGCGAGGCGAATCGGACGACGCGGTACATCTGGAACGAGTCCGGTGAACCGAGCGGCGCGGTTGTCGACAACGACCACGTCGGATATCCAAGGTGTCACAATCCAGAGCGGTGTGCTCGGTGCCAGGAGTTCGGCAATGAAGAGAGCCTGGAGCGCGTCGGCGAGCTCCTCTCTTGAGGCGAAGGCCGTGGTTCGCAGATTCCGAGTCCTCACTGTCGAGCCTCGCGGAGTTCGACGAACAGATCTAGTCCTGCGCGTGAGCGGCTCACGCCGACGACGCGCGGGTGGAACTCGAGGACATCGACGCTCGTGGGTTCAGTGAGGAGATCACGGATGGCGGCGGATGCGGACATCTCGTTGTCGGCCCTGATCGTCGCGCCTCCCTCCACACGAAGCACCGCGTCGACCTCTCGTCGCCAGTGCATTCGAGAGGCTTCAACGACGGGGCCGCGCGGGACAGTGACGGCTTCGAACAGAAGGCGCTCCGATGGTTGGAAGTCAAGGTACGGCGAGTAGCTTCGGAGTGCGGCGGCTCGAAGCCGATTGCCGCGCGGCCATAGCAGACCGACGATTTGGCCGATCTCCAAGCCAGGCTGAGCGGCGTGGCCGCCGATCGCTGCTTGGAGCTGTCGGCGCACATCGGCGTCGGACGCTGCGACGTGTGCGAACACGCGCAGCTCAACCTCGATCCCAAGAGACGCCTCTAGTGCATCCCAACGCCCTAACAGGCTCGCGATGAGCCTCTCTAGGCCACGGTCACTGCCCGAGCGGATGATCCGAGTGGCGAGGGCGGACACGACCGACTGGTCTCCATCCAGCCCCAGATGGAATAGTGCAGCACGCAGGTCGCGCCACGCTTCCGTAAGGCCGGATAGGTCGACGGCGGTCCGAATGCGAGTCGCTGGTTGGGCGATCGCTACATCGTCCGCGGTCTCGAGAAAGTGCCGCAGGTTGGAGTCGACCCGTTCACCATCGCCGGGGCCAAGAGCGGCCGTGACGAGTGCCCAGAAGGCACGCGGATCCTCGACATACCGGTCGACAAGCGCCTCGACGATGCCGACTCCCCCCGGTTGGTCTTCGCAGATGTGCACGAGGCCGAGGGTCGGGCGGGCTTCGGATCCAATGTTGAGGTCGCAGCGGAGGTCCGAGGCGTCGACCTCAGGGCACGAGGACTGAATCGCGTCGATCACCGCGGCCGCAAGCGTCGTCAAGTAGCGCCCTTGCAGCCATGGAAGCCATTGGTCGTCGGGCTCTGCCCATAGGGCCGTGGCGGCGAGGCGAAGCTCCGGAACAACACTTGCCACCCCGACCGCGTCTGCCAGGTCGCCGACGAGTCCTGGGTCGGGGGCCCCTCCCGGCGACGCCGCCGTCCCGAGTGGAGTTGCGCCGAACACCTCTCGCGCAGCGTCGACGAGGTCAACCCTAAGGTCGTCGTCGGTCGAGGAGTCAAGAACTTCCCGAAGCGAACGTCCATTGCTCTTGTTGACAAGCACCGAGAGCAGGACCTGGTGAAGCCACTCTCTCGTGAATGCAGACGGAACACTTGCAGATAGGGAGGGGCTGTTCCGCACCACATACTCCATCCGGGCGACGCGTAGGGCGCGTAGTAAGGGCGGGCTGGTCGGTACGCTCCCCGGCAGTCTCACCGACAGCTGCAGCGCGTCGACGTCCATGGCGAAACCGACAGCGGCCGGCGCCCCCGCGAGGCTGACGGTGTGCTGTGTGATCGGCGGTTCGGTTGTGGAATTCCGCTCGACATCGAACGTGTTCGCATATCGCCAGACCGTTTGCGGGCACCGGTGTCGGTGGGTGAGGACTTGGAGCTCCTCAACTAGTTCCGACCATGCCGAACCAACTGGCAGATCCAAAGGAAGGGGCACGCCGTCGTGGTCGAACGCGACACGCCAGGTCCATCGCCCGTACGAGGAGTCCGAGACGGCACCGCCAGGTGTAGCGAGGCGGAGGCATGTGGGCTGCACGAGTCGTCCGGCCGTTGCGGCGGGCGGCGGGTCGAGCTCGATGTATGTCTCGCAGAAGTCCTCGATCGCCAGCGCGGGATCGTGCGACGCAGGGGGCGGAACCCAGAGCCGCTCTCGGCGCCCTCCGAGCGCATAGCGGTAGCTCACCCGACCGGGCGCAAACTGGCGCATCGCCTGCGAAACGGGTTCGGCCTCATCCTCCCCCGGTCGACTTGGGACAACGAGACGAATCTCTGGTGTTTGGAGCGACGAGAACAGCGACGAGGGCAAAAACTCACTCAGTGGCGCTGACCACTCGAAATCGCTGGGCAGCCTCGTAGATGCCGCGGCCTCGAATCGACGAACTAGTGCTGGGATAACGGCAGTGATGAGTCCTCGGGGATGGTCCCAGAGGACCGCCCGCAGGTCCTCGTCGTGTAGCGAGAGGCTTCGTCGCAATTGCGATGAGAGGCGGTCGATGCCGCTGGCAGTCAGGGTGTCGCGGGCGACAGCAAGTAGCTGAGCAGCGACTTGGCGCTGGCGGCTCCGATCGTCCCAGGGCCGCTCGATGAGGGTCAGGACTGGTGCACCGGAGCTCAGTCGCCCGAGGTAGTCCAGGAGCCACCAGGTCGCCTGCATCTTCAGGATGACCCGATTCCGCAGCGGGAGGTGCGTTGGTTGCACGACCGGCGCGAAGAGCCCTTCGTACGATTGGAAGGCCAGGCGGTCTCGTCCATAGTCGGAGAGGACGACGATCGTCCAGGGCCTCATGGCCGGATCGCGACCAGCGCGCCCGCGCCGCTGAAGGAACTGCGCGGCTTCCCGCGGTGCTTTGTGCTGGACAACGGCACCCACGTTCGGGTCGTCGAAGCCGACTTCGAGGGACGCGGTAGCCACGACGACATCTGCGTCGGCGTCGACGCCGGCATCCCGCGAAGTCGTGCGCGAAACACGCACTGGTCGTTGGAGAGTGCCAATTTGTTCGGCGAATCCCCAAAGCTGGCCGGCGTCCTCGCGCGCTCGGACGTCGGGCCCGGATGATCCCCGTAGCGTCGCGAGACTTCCATTCGGCTTCCTGTTGACGCCCCCGGGCTTCCATCCCTCCGCGTCCTCGAGTTGGGAATGGAGCCGATTGGTGATGTCGAGATCGTCGGTGAACACGAAGACCCGCGAACCGAACGCTCCGTGGCTCGGCTGGCTCGGCCGTTGGTCGAGCATCCGTCGAAGCAGCATCGATGTCTGGATCGTCGTCGAGAGCAGGGATGTCTGGGAAGCCGGGTCGCCACGAAGTGCCAGGAAGTACTCGCGGCCGATCTCGGTCATCTCGTGAGGCTCGGGCGCGACGACGTTGATGCTCGGTGTGCCAACGCCGGTGAGGTCCGAGAAGAAGCCGGCGGGGTCAGACAAGGTGGCCGATAACCCAACGATGTGCGGAGGTGTGGCGACCTCCGAACGCCATCGTCGAAGAAGGTTGGCCACTTGCGCGCCGTGCGTCCCCGCGTAGGTATGGACCTCGTCCAGCAAGAGGTACTCAGGTGAGCGGGTGGCGTCTCCGACCAGCAACCGTCGCATCGCGGCCGAGCCGAGAAGGCGGTTGAGCATTTCGGTCGTCGTGAAGAGGACGGCCGGGGCTGAGGCACGGAGACCGTTACGCGTGAAGCGGAGACGATCGCCGGTCAGTCGGCCTCCGCATTGCTCACATACCAACTCGTCGGCGTCTCCGGCCGATATCGGCCAGATATAGCCGCCCTCGCACCCGGCCTCGAGACAGTCCACGATCGGGCAGCGCAGGCCGTTGCCGTGCTGCTTCCAGCCTCGACCCCGGACCGCCAGTGCGTCGCGGCGGTCGCGAGGCACGGCTCCGTAGAGGACTCCGACTGTGGGAGCGGCTTGACCGGCGGCGGCGAGCGTTCCACAAGTGAGCAGCAAGGTTCGCAACTGATCTCGTAGCAGTTCGATCCTCGGATAGATCGCGATGACCCGTGGAGTTCCGGGAGGACGGTCGGTCGCCATGAGCTGCGTGAGTACCGGTAGGTAGAAGGCGAGGGTCTTGCCGGAACCCGTTCCTGCTGTGATGACGGTGCCCCTCTGTCCGAGGTGGCGTTGCGCGACCCGTGTGAATGACCGAGCTTGAAACGCAGACACCGATTTTCCCGCGAGGACCGCGCGCATCGCGCCGTCATGCCGATCAGTCCAGTCCGAAGCCAGTACGGCTCTTGCGATCGCGGCTAGCTCGGCGGCCGAGGTGTTCCGACGTGGTACGACTCGTGGCTGACTGAGGAATCGTGCGTCCGACACCAACGCCGGGGCGGTCCGCCAGTCCCGTCCATGGAACCACTGGCGCAGCGAAGTCGCTAGGCGAACTGTTTCGGCCATGCGGCTTCGATACCGCTCCTCGGCGAGTCCCTTGGCAACGATGAGGCCGCGGTCAATGAGGGCATCGAGCATCTCGTCGGTGTCCTCATCCGGCGCGACCGTCCGCACGATGTCCTCGAGTTCTGCCTCGGTCAGCGTTCCATTCGTGACGCCCCAGGTGAGCAGCGGGAGTTCGCGCTTCTCGACCTCGTTCAGCGCTCGTCGAATGTCATCCTCGGTCACCGACGCCGCACCACGAGGCTCTCATCGATGCCGGCGCAGCGGAGCGCGGCGAGTAGTTCGTCGGTGACGTCCGACAGCGGAAGGCCACCCTCGGCCGCTGCTCGGCGGAGCGCCTCACGAATCTCGGGAGTGAGAGCAGCACGCTCGGCGTCGAGCGCTTCGAGCGCGGTGCGCATCTCATTTGCCAACGTCGTGATGGCGCGCAACCAGGCGTCGACATCTACGCCGCCAAGCGTGTTCTGGAGATCGGCGGCGTTCGCAACAGGGTCCATCCCCATCGCAGCCCGCAGCTTCGACGCTCGGGCCCGTGCGACGAGGATCTGAGTCGCATTCCCGACCAGGTGTTCCGTCTGGATACGATCGAGGAGAGGTCGGTATGCCTCGAACCGGTCTCTCCAGCGGGCCGTCACCCAGCGGGCTGTTCGTTCTCGCTCGGTCTTCGCGACCTCGGTCAATGTGGACGCCGGATCGTGTTGGAAGGCCGCCGACCCGTGGCGCGAGAGGCCGGCACGGAAGGCCGCAACAGCCTTCGATACCCCCTTCAGGTCGAGACCGGGTCGATCGGTTATCTCGGCGCTTGAGCGGAAGGCCGCAGCGCCTGCGAGGTACTCGGTCGCCCGATCAAGGCTCAAGACTAGTTGAGCGCCTCGTGCCAACAACCCAAGGCTGGTGTCGGCCGACTGTGCTGCCTCGAGCTTGAGTTGAAGATCCACCGACCGGTCGTACAGGGTCACCCGCCGATCTCCTTCGCCAATTCCGCGAACCTCGAAGTCGCTTCGAGCACCTTTGTAGCCACTGACTCCATGTCAGTCGCCCCGGTCGCCGCCTGGCGTTGCAATAGGTCTGTCTCCACTCCGGCGATAGCGGACGCGGCTCTCGTCGCGAAGGCGTGGACGACTGCGGCGTCGCCGGTCGCCGTACCAGCGAGTGCCAGGAGCTTCTCAGGCATTGAACGGTCCTTCGCAACGAGCTCTGCGGCCTGGTAAAACGAGCGTAGGACTCGGTCGGGATGCCGCAAGGCAAGGCTCGACAGGGTATCGATCGCCGTCGCGTCTCTCAGCCGTCCCGCGTTGTGTGCCACTCGGAGAACGTCGAGTGTTTTGGCGGTTTGGTCCGGCCAGGGCCGCGAACGGTCAACGTGCTCGATTGCCTCAGTGACCCGCGTCGTGAGGACGTTCCATTCCTCCTCGACAGCAGGTGCGACGCTTCTCATTAGCGAGGCGATTGCAGGCTCGGGGCTGTCGAGCCGCCACTCTGTTATGAATTCCTCGATGATGGGAAGCAAGCGGTCCGCCTGGACCACATGAACACGGCCCGTCGTTCCCCGTGACTCACCAAATTCCGCCTCGATCGTTGAACGAAGCTTGGGCATCAGGGCTCTGGCTTGCGTGGCAAGGCGGGTCCAGCGGTCCAAGCGAGGAAGTGCCTCAGCCGCCGATTCTATCGACGGTCGGAACATCGCATCGAGCACGTCACGCGCGCGGGCTTCGGTGGCGAGGCCGGCGATGGCGGTCGCGACGACCAGGCCCTCAACGGCCGAGACGACGGATTCAGCCGGCGGACCAGTGAGTCGCTCGACGACCTGGGCGGTCCAGGCCTCGATGCTCGAGGCGAGTAGCCGACGGTAGTAGCTCGCCTGCGGGTAGTCGTCGGCATCCAACTCAGAGGCGAGGATCAATGCCTGGAGTGCTGCTGCGTTGGTCTCCGTGCGTGGAATGACGACCATCGCGGCTTCGAGGCTCTGCTGAGTAACCGTGCCTGCGATACCGATGTGCGGCTCGGCGCGGAATCGCCGTGAGGTGAACTCGGGACCAATATGAACCGCTGCGGGCCCGACCTCGAGGTTCCTGAGAATGGTCTTGTGGACGAGGTTGCGAAGGTCGTTCGTTGCTCTGGCCGACAGGTCGCGGCTCCGGCCTGCCCACTGCGTTAGTTCGCCAAAGTGCGACCCCCACCTCGTCGGCAATCGTCCTTCGAGAGTGGTCGGCCGCTCGGGTCGATCTGGATCCCGATCGAGCCTCGGTTCGGTATCTCGGCCGCCTCCGAGGTCTCGGAGCGACTCAAGATTGAGCTCTCCTAGGTCGATTCCGAAGGCCGCGAGTATCGCTGGCTTGATACTGATGTGCGAGCCTTCCTCCGACCAGTATCGCAGCGTGTTGATGACACGCACGTGGTCGGCGGGACGGAGAGTTCGGAGCTGCGCTGCAAGAAGTGGAGGCAGCGGCTCGGTATCACTGTCGAAGGCGGTCAATGTCCCGTCGGAGGGAAAGGCCGACTGGTCCATGTCGGCGGCCCCGTGAAGAAGGAATCTATTGATGAGCTCTCGCACGACCTCGCGTGGGTCGAAGCGATCGACGGAGAGCGCTTCTACGAAGCGCCCTGCTGCCACGGCATTGAGGGGGTACAGGCCATAGCCCTCTGCGCTCGTACCAAAGGCGTCGTGGCACACGTCCCGGTGGGGGCATGGCGTGCATGCGTTGGCGAGCCAGTGAGCGTTGCCTCGTTCAGTCCACGACTTCTCCACGTCGTCCGGGGGAAGCCGGCTCGAGTTCAGGTACCTGCCTAGGAATGAGAGAGCCTCATCTCGGTCGACACCTCCTTCGCCGTACCGAGCGTCGAGCCAGTAGGCGTCATCGCAACGGGTTCGGACGGTATCGAGGTCATCGAAGTGTCCCTCCGTGACGGCGAAGATCACCCGTAGGTTGCACATGTGTCCGTCGGCTGATCGGGCAGGTTCGACGATTGCATCTAGAAACTCGCGTTCGACGCCATGTAGGACCGTGAGATCCTCGATGAAGAGGACGAGCTCTTTGCCCTCGACTAGGAGCGCCCTTCGGACATCGCGAAATATCTCCACCAGGTCGACGTTTCCCGAAACACTCACTCGCTTCACTGCGAGCGGGAGGGCTTGGTTAATGAGCGACACGGCGGCGCTTCGGAGGTCGGGAATCGTCGCAAGTTGACCAAGCAGGGTGCGGGCACCGCTGCTGGTGTCCCCAATCTCTTCGAACGTGCGCGGGAGGTCTGAGTCGAGAAAGTTGGTGGCGTCATCGTCCAGACCGTCACCTTCCCGCCTCCCGCGAACCGCGAGGCCGACAAGGCGATGGACTACCGCTCCTGGCTCCACGAGCCTGCGTCGGACTACCGGATCCCTCAGCACGTCGGGAAGCTGCCGCTCGAGCTTCCGACGGAGTTGCAACTCGTGCTGGGTGGGTTGTGCCGACGGGTTCACAGGGAGGTCATCCGCATGGGCGACCAGGATCGCTAGTTCGTCGAGGAGTCGTTCGGCGAGGACGTCGTCGTTCTCTGAGTGAGCTGGGGCCGTCGTAAGGGCCTCGCGTGCCTCGTCGATCTTCTTGCCCGCCAGCCCGCGAATGACGATCTCGACCGCCCGACGGATGCCGGTGCGGTTCTTAGGCAGGTACCGCGACTCCCAGTTGACGACCCCCTCCGTTTGGTCCCTCACCCAGCGAACGAGGTGCGACTTACCCGTACCGGATCCACCAACGATTGGGATGAACAGGTAGCCGTCAGGCCGGAGGGCTCCTTTCAGGGCCTCAACGACTTCCTGTTCCTTGACCCACCGACCATCAGAACGCTGGTCGAGCCGCCGGCGTCGAAGCCTGAGTGGATGGTGGATCGCCTGGAAATGGCCATCGTCGAGGCTGGCGGCGTCG
This sequence comes from Actinomycetes bacterium, assembly GCA_023264975.1. Classification (GTDB taxonomy): domain Bacteria; phylum Actinomycetota; class Acidimicrobiia; order Acidimicrobiales; genus JAHFUS01. Next base: position 34,176 of record JAHFUS010000032.1, read on the forward strand.
CGCGGCGTCGTGGCTAGCACCGCTTCGTCACGCCAGCAGACGCATTCGCAGAAGTCGGGCATCACTTGGCCTGGCAGCGGACGTGAGAAAAGGTCGATCCATCGGCTCGCGTGATCCGAGGAGCGTCCGCACGATCATCAAACACGATCTTTCCCTCGGAGCGGAGCCGTTCGAGCGCGTCTGTGAGGGGTGCTGACAGGCGACGCTGCTCGGGCGGGGGCCGTCCCCAGTTGCTCTCGACGAACTCTCTGTAGCGACCTGTATCAAGCACGGGCACGGCATCGCCAAGCTTGTCGACCAACTCCCGGGCACTCAGCTCGGGCGACTTCCCGACAATCGCTGGCAGCGCGTCTCGCACGGCGGGTGTGGGATCCGGTACGAGGTTGCCTTTCGGGTCCACCCACGCGAACCCCAACGAGCATGCCCAGAAGCGGAAGGCGCGCCAACGATTGTCGTTGCCAATCGGCCACCCCCCGCCATCGTCCTCCTCGTCCGAACGCCCTCGCGGGGCGGGCTGACGCGCGCCGAAGTCCGCTGTCTGAAGCTCCTTCGCCGATCTTGCACCGCCCTCCATGGCCACTGGAGCATCGTTCGGCGCGAAAGTCAGGTACCACGCGAGTGCGTTCGTGAGATCTCTCGCGCCGGCCTGACTCCCCCACTCGCCAACATTCACCGAGGGTTCGAGGACGGCCTGTCGGAGCAGCGCAACCGTAGAGCCTTGGCCGCCTCGAACCGGGCGGACGGCCGCTTCGGAAAGCCGGACTTCGTCTCCGATCCTTTCGACCAGTCCCAGATCAATCGCAGCCCGCAGACTGTCGCGAACGTCGCGCTGATGACCGCCGTCCGGCGACAATCCGCTGGGCGAGAGCACAGCAACGAGCCCGTTGACGTCATCCTTTCTGCCTCTTTGCCCGGCGAGATGTCTGAGCACGATCAAGATCACGCTCGGTCGGTTGGCAGCAGTGTTCAACAGTGCCACGTCATCAGCCTCCTACAGCAGTCTCTCGACATCGCCCAGCGAGTACGCGCCGTCCTGTTCGGCGAGCGTCGTTGTCCCCGGTCCGACCAGCAGGTCGGCGGGCCCACAGAGCACGAAGAGTGGCGAGCGGCTACTTCCTTCAATCCAATCAGCTGGATCACAAGTCGACGGAAGGAAGATCAACGTCCGGACACCGACGGCCGTAACGGGATCGAACGAGTTGAGCGCGTCGACCATGACCGCGTGCGCCAGAGTCTCGGGGGCGGGAAGTGCGTCGGTCACGGCTGGACCGAGGCCTTCGGGCGCTACGACCAGTTGAATGTCCCCAGCGACCATCAGTGCCCGAAGGACGACGCGAAGCCGCCGAACACGGATGAGCGAATCAGGGTCGACACAAACGATGACCCGAGACCCATACGCACCGGCAACGGCGAGACGATCGAGCGGCGCTGGACGTGTGCCGCCGATCGTGATGGCCGCAGGGCCAGGTGAAGGAGAGGCCCATCGCCGGCGGCCATTGCGTCGGCACCAACCGCAGCCTCCGCACGACGCGAGACATTCCGTTCGAAACTCGGCGGGTACCGAAATGCGATAGCTGTCAGCGATCAGGACTCCAGTGCACCCGTCACCTCGTAGCGCACGTCGGAGGCTGATGAGACCCAGTCGAGCTCGCGCCACCATGGTCTTGCGCAGCGGTTCGACGTCGTCGCGCCAGAAGTGATCGCCCATGTGGTCTCCACGAAGCAGTCGGACCGTGAGCCAACCCCGATCGCTGGTACGGATCTCGTCGTCGCCGGCGACGTCGGCGAATGAAAAGTCCCATTGCACAGCACCGGCGCGTGCGAGAAGGCTGATTGTGAGGAGGTTCCAGTGCTCGTTGTACTCACTGTTTGATGCGACACCAGGACGGGTCGCTGTGACCGGTAGTCGGTGGAGGCCATCGGTCGTGAGTTGTGCTGCGCCGATCATCGCCGACCATCGCTCTCGCGCCAGCACGCCTGTGAGATACCTCGGCGAAGCGAGGCCTTCAGCCACAGCGTCGTCCTCGCTGGTTGCGACGACCACCGACGCTGCGGCGCGACCGTCGCGTCCACCTCGACCAACCTCCTGGTAGTAGCGGTCCAGGTTCTCGGGGATGCAAGCGTGAATGACCGCTCGGACGTCCGGAATGTCGATTCCGAGTCCAAACGCGGACGTTGCAACGACGAGGTCGTAGTCGGCGGGAGAGTCCGGTTCGTCTCGAAGGCCGCGTAGCACGCGCTCGCGATGAGGTGTCGAAGAGTCTCCATCGACAGTCGCCAGACGGCGGAAGCCTGCAGTCTTAAGGAGTGCGGCGATGCCGGAGGGCGTCAGGGTGCCGGGTCGAGCACTCGCCTCCTGGCGAAGGGTCGTGTAGACGATCGCCGGCCGTGGTAGGTGCCGGATCGCCTCCAAAAGCCTTCCGTTCCGGAGCGCCGTGTCCAACGATGTCGATTGCCAGAACGAAGGCTCGGCACGGACAACTGGGGCGGCAATCTGGAGAAACGGGCCCGGCTGTCCGAAGAGAGCCTTGAGCAGAAGGATGGTGTCCTGGGTGAGAGTCGCACTGGCGAGGATCGTCTTGAACGCCGGGTGCCCCTGTTCGGTCGCCTGTCGGAGAAGGTGCGTTCGGAGGCCCGCGAGGCTGTGAAACTGCGGGCGGAAGGCGTCTCCCCAGGACCCAACGACGTGAACTTCGTCTATGGCGAGGAGTGCGAGTCGCCCGCCTGCAGCGACTTCTGACATCGGGCGCGCCAGCGAGGAGACGAGCGCTTCCGGATTCGTGAAGAGAACTCGCTGATCCCCGCTTCGCAGCCGACGCCGGAACTCGGTCTTGGCCGATGGGGACAGATCGCCGTAATAGGCGCTGGATGGTGAGTTCGGATGCTGAACGCGATACCGCCGCTCGTGGTCTAGGGCGAGCGCGACAGTCGGAACCACAACGACCGAAGTCATCCCGAGGGGTGCCGTTTCCGACGCCGAGAGCATGGCGAGGGTCTTGCCTGCGCCGGTCGGCAGGTTGACGATGAGGGTTGCGCCGGCGGGCAGGACCATCGCGCTTCGAACGGCGGCGCGCTGGCCGGGCGTCTTGTAGCGCCTGATCGCAGTATCGATTAACGGGAGGAAGGGATCCCCAGGGACGGATTCGTCACTGCGACACAGCACCTCGCTGTAGACGTCGGCGTCGACACCTTCGTTGCTGGCATCCGCGATCCAGCCCGGCCGCCAAGGCTCCGCGCCCAGACGGATAGCGGGGTGGCCCAGGGCTTGTGGCAGGAGGCCATAGCTCGGCCAGTCGAAGGTTGCTGGGAACGTGGACGAGAAGGGAACCTCCAGCCACGACCGTGCTAGCGCGCCGTGGTCGCCGCCCGGACATCGACGTCGACTCTCGTCGTTTGATCGAAGCACTTGTCGCAAGAGCACAGCGACGTCCGCCGCGCCCGAGTGTGGACTGAGGTGAGGTTCTGAGAGCGCGGCAACGAGACGGGTCGACGTTTGCGGCTGTCGGCCCGACACCCACGCATTGAGCGCCTCTTGAGCGTCGTGCAGGTCGAGCATCGGGCTAGTCGAGCCTTGCGGGATCGCCAACGAGGAGCACGCCGCACCCCAATACGTCGATCTGAGTGTCGAAGCGATCGGGCAGACATTCGACGATCCGCCGCAGACCGAGTCCCGAATCGTGGAGACCAGCGAGCTCTCGAGATCGCTCGCGGTCGATACGACGCTCGATTCGAGCCCGCAGCGCGCTCGCACCATATTGGGGCCGCTCGGTGATTGTCGGGCGCCGAGCAAGTACGGCGCGCGCCGACTCCAACGCCGACGCACACGTATCTGGCCAGTCGATGTGTGCGACCAGGCGATCGAAGAGTTCCGGTCGGGAACTGAGATTGCGATCCCCTCGCTGCTTAGCGTACGGGTGTCGAAGCGCGGGGTTCGTCACCTCCGTCCCGTCGCTGGTCATCACGACTGTCTCAACGCTCGGTGGCAGCAACTCGCGGAGGAGTTGACTTATCCACGATCCCAGTCCTAAGGAGTCAACATCGGCGAGGAACCTCGCTGCGGGTGCGGCTGAGATGAGGAAGTCCGTACGGAGCACGACCGCCGGAGGCCACTGCCCTCGTGCCGGGCGGAACATTGCAAAGGCCACACCCCGGTCGCTATGTCGTAAGTGTGCAGCGACGGCGTCGACCATCGAGTGACCTGCGCGCAGTATCGGGATCGCCCGAGCCACGGCAGCCGTGCGCTCCACTGCGAGAGGCGTCCCCATAAATGGTGCAAGCGCGACTTCGAGGTCGAACGGGACCTGCGGCCGCGGCTTACGATCGAGACGCACGACGCCTGGGGAGATCCGCGGCACATTCGCGCCCACTCCGTCGAACCAGGACACGAGCGCGTCGGTGAGCGTCGACCTACGGTCGCTCGCCAGGAGGACGTTGTCCGAGTCCTGGGCTCCGGGTGCGCTGGACCGATCGATCGAGTCGAGCGCGTCGTGGGCGACGATTCGCGTCTGCTCGACGGCAAGGGTGGAGATCTGCGTGTCGATGGCATCAGCGAATACATGCGCGCCGTTCGAGAGGGCGGCGGTCTGCACAGATCGCTCCGTGTCGCTGAGCACGTACTGCAATGACGACACAGACCGCGAGAACACGCCGCAGCCGTCGGCCAGAAACTCGAACCATCCGTTCGCGTACACCTGGTCGCCGAAGGTGACGATGGCGGATGGGATCGGGCCAAGGTTCGGCGGCGCGTGTCGGTCGCAACGCCCGATTCGCTGCTCAACGCGGAAGGACTCCCACGGCAGGTCGACGTGGATAAGGAGATCGGCAATTTGGAGGTTTAGGCCTTCCTCGGCTCCGGCATCGCAGGCCAGGACGGAGCACGCTCCATCCTCGATCCAGCGCTGGACTTGTCCGCTGTTCTCGGCGCGCGAGTGTGTCAATAGATGGGTGGCGATCCTGTCCGAGCCCCAACGTCGGGAGATCTCTTCGGCGATCGCTTCAGCGGACTCGGTAAAGGCCGATGTGATCACGGTCCGAGCCACGCCGCGGGCGACCGTCACTCGCGAAAGGACCTCGCCCAACTCCTGAAGAACCACAGCATGTGCGTCGTAGATGTCGTGGATGAGTTGCCGCCAACCAGCGAGGGCTTCGGGTTCGACGACCGATTGAACGAGCGTCCACTCTGTGGACCACCGCTCTTCGCGAGCGTCCACGAGCGGCAGAAGGGCATGCGGTAGCGAACCACAGCGCTCCGCGACCTCGCAAAACATCTGTAGGGCGGTGGCCTGATCGAGCGCTCCTTGTTCGGTCGCCGCCGTCAGGTGAAGTCGTAGGCTATCGAGAAGCTGAGAGCGGAGTCGGTCCGCTGGATCGCTCACCTCGAGCGTGAATTGAATCGCCCGTTTGCGACCGCGTACAGCGAACGTGGCTCCTACTTCGGAGGTACGACGCGTTCGCAACAGCCGATGGTGGAGCCGATACGTCTCCGAGAGGTGCTCCCTGACTCTTGCGACAGCCGTTGGTCTGACGAGGTCGTCGGCGGCAGTTGCTTCAGCTAGGAGCGACGACAGGGTCGGATCATCGGGATACAGGATCGCAAGCTCGCCCGCATAGAGCGAAAGATCGAACTCATCAATGTCAGGGGTGAGGGCTTGGTAGGTGAGTGCGAGATGGTCCCGAAGCTCGACTCGGCGCACGAACTCCTCAAGCTGGTCCGGTCGGTAGTTCTCAGGATCGAGGAGGTGGAGCAGGTCGAGGAACCCGGCCTCGTTTGACCGGACGGGTGTCGCGGAGATGAGAAGGAGGGCTTCGGCTTCGTGAGAGAGTTCCACGATCCGTTGCCGCGCTGTCGGGGAGAGAGCGCCAGTCCGGGTCGCATGGTGAGCCTCGTCCACGACGAGGAGATCGACGGCTTGGGCGGGCCATGTCGCTTCGTCGGTATGCGACCTGATGCGCAGCCAAGCCTTAGCGTAACGATCAGTACGGAATCGGTCCAAGAGCTCGGCTGCCCACTGTTCCCTTAGGTGGTCCGGGGCGAGCACAAGTATCCGACCATTGGGACGCCGCGCGAGAAACTGCCAAATCAAGGCTCCGGCTTCGATCGTCTTGCCTAAGCCCACCTCGTCGGCCAGCAGGTATCGCTGGACCGGATCGGCCGCCACGCGACGCACAACGGCGAGCTGGTGTCGGTGGAGTTCGACCGATCCGAGCTCGAGGCCATCCACGCCCGTCGCCGCGGCATGCTGACGCGACCACTCACCTAGAAGGTCGAGCCTCGCCTCATAGACCACCGGGCTGTCTCCGCCCACGGCTTCAAGCACCTCGAAGGGGTTCGTGATCGGAAGATGCCACCTCACATCGAACGACTCCCCTGCGAGAATCGCCCCCTCGCCATTGGGAAACGCGATGAGGTATTTGTCTCGATCCTGCGGATGTGCGCCGTCGATCCGTCCGAGGTGCCAGCGGCGCCCATCGTTCACATACGCGCGGGTGTGCGCTGGCAGCGTGATCGGTGTGACCTCATCTGGGTGGTGGTCGTGGTCGACGTAGGGGGACTTGCCGGGCGCCTGGAAGTAGCGAACACGGGCTAGATCAGTGCGAATCTCAATGAGCCGCCCGATGCCCAGTGCCGAGGTGCGCACGAAGTTGCCGAGATCGTTGAAGTCGATATCCGGTCGTCCCTTCGCTCGGTGTGACTCCATGTTCCTCCGGGTTCGCCCTCCGCCGATCGTGCCCCCCGACCCTGTGGAACAAGGCCACGGTCAGGCGTTTGGTGCGTGGGAGGGACACATGAGCTTCGCGCCTTGGCGGGCCGGAGGCTGCATTTGAACGCGAGCCGATGCCTTGGCGTCCCTCCGTGGGTAATTGCCGCGAGCTGAAGAACCCCTGAGCGACCGAGGCCCAGTTGTCCCGAGAGTCGATCGGGAGCAGCCGCCCGCAGTCCCGATCTCGCCCTCATCTCGACGCCAACCCCGGGCCCCCGGAAGTCTGTCGGCGGCGCGTGAGAACTGACCCCTATCGCAGCGCGCCGCAGGGGGACACCGGGGACGACGAACCAATGCCGCTGCTGACTAGCTCGTCCCTCGGCGTTATCGACTGTCGTCGTGCCACGCCCGACCGGGCCCAGCTAGGTCGTCGCGGTTTGGCCGCCGTGACTTAACGACGACCGATCGAGCGAGCGACGAGCGACCAAAATGTCACACCCCCCGGTCATGATGATCTCGTGCTCCCAGGCGAGGGCGGACCGCGGCAGGTACGGCGCTGTTGGCGACGCGTGTGCGCCCTCCGGCCCGGGATCGCGCCAGTCGGCGCCGCCGTCTGGCACACTGGCGGCGCAGGAGGCGTCGAGGTGCCGCCGCTCCTGCCTCGGTCCCGCCCAGCGGGCGAGACTCGCACCTCCTGCCCCGTTTCCCAGGCTCGGTGGCGACACCGAACGACGCCCGACGGCTCCCGTCGACGTTGCTGTTGGTGATCGAGGAGGCCCGATGGCTGACACCGTCGTGATGCTTGAGGTTCCCATTAACCAGAAGGACGAGGCCAAGGCTCTCGGTGCCCGTTGGGATTCCGACGCACGGAGCTGGTACGTGCCCGCCGGTCGGGACGCCACGCCATTCGCCCGCTGGCTGCCGCCCCCCGTGCGCAGCGGTGGCCCCACGATCCCTGCCCTTCTCCTGGGCCAAGCCGAGCGCTGCTACCGGTGCACGGGCCGGGGAACCGCGCTCACCGGTCTTCTCGTCTCCCCCCGCTACAGCCTCGACCCCTGCGGCTTCATCAGCTTCGACTCCGTCCCCCGGGCGCTGGCCGCGTTGGTCAACGACACCCCGCTGGCCGAGCGCTACAACATCGGTCGGATCCGCATGCGTTCGAGCTTCGCCCATCCGGGCGGCTACGTGGCCAACGCCTGCCGGTACTGCGACGCCCTGTGGGGCTCCTTCCCCCTCCAGGAGTCGGTAACGGAGTTCCTCGCCGGCGGGGGCACCTACGACCGTATGGTCATCGGCGAGCTCGCCTTCCCGATCGCGGCTCTCCCCAATCTGCACGCGGCGGGGGACGACGAGGACGACCTGGGACGAGGATGATTGGGACGATGACGCGACGACACCCGGGGCGGCCAACGAGATGGCCTTAGCCCCGGCCCCGGTTTCGCCCGGGCGTACATCAGCCCTCAGCGGCGATGAGCAGGGCCAGGCTCACCCGGCCACGGCCGGGGAGTCGGTGACAAAGGACCCGTGCGAGCTGCGGCCCACGCGCCCGACTGCACGCCGGTGGCGCCCGTGGCGGCGCTGAACGCCGTGTCACCCCTTGCCAGGCTCGGCGGCGCCGGTGCTTGAGCTCACCCCGATGGCGCTGGCGTGGGCCGGCACCCGCCTCTACGTCTGGGGGCTGGGACGGTCATGACCAATGCCGAACCGGCCACGACCCCCGGTGGCGTCCAGCCGCCTGCCACATCCGCCCCGCCAGGCACGGCGCCGGCTGGGATGACGGTCAGCCAGCTCCACGACGCCCTCGACGAGGCCCTGCGCTCGGCAGGGCTTGGCCAGGTGTGGGTGACCGGCGTGGTCCAGAGCCTGCGCCGCAAGCCCCGCTACTGCTCCTTCGAGCTGGTGGAGTACCACTCCGACGCCCAACGGGTGAAGGCGGTGCTGCCAGTGAGCGTCTTCGGCGCCGAGACGGCCGCAATCTCCGCCACCCTGGCCGGCGTCGACGTCGAGTTGGCCGACGGTCTTGAAGCTGCGTTCTACGGCCGCCTGGCGGCCAACGGCGCCTACGGCCCCCTGCGCCTGGTGGCCACACGGGTCGATCCCCGCATCGCCCTGGGCGCCGCCGTGGTGGCCCGCGACAAACTGGTGGCGGAGCTGCGGGCCACGGGCGAGCTCGGCGCCCAGCGCCGGCTTGAAGTGCCGACCTTGCCCCGACGCGTCGGTCTCGTCGCCGGCTCTGAGGGTGCGGGACGGGCCGACATGCTTGCCGTGCTGGGATCATCGCCGATCGCCTTCGAGATCCTGGAGGAGACAGCGGCCATGAGCGGGCCCACGGCGGCCGGCGACGTGGCCCGAGCTCTGGCCCGGCTGTGCGGCAGGGGGGCGGAGGTGATCGTCATCGCAAGAGGGGGCGGGGCGCGCTCCGGGATGGCCTGCTGGGACACGCCTCAGCTGGTGCGAGCCGTCACCCACTGCCGGGTGCCGGTTTTCACGGCACTTGGCCACGCCACTGACCGATCGGTGACAGACGCCGCCGCCGCCCAGTCGTTCCCTACCCCCTCGGCGGCCGCTGCCGCCTTGGTTGTGACGGGTTACGCAAGTTGGCAAGGCCCAAGCAGCTTGTCAACTCGTTGGCAACGGGTCACGCAAGTTGGCAACCGGGGTCCGGGCGAGGAGCGCCCGGAACTGGCGCTGGGTGTCCC
>JAHFUS010000033.1 GCA_023264975.1 Actinomycetes bacterium
TGGCGGCTCGCATCCTCGAACTTCTCGACGTTGATCCCATCACCACCCGCTGACTGACCACCGGAGGAATCAATGGATAGGATCCGACGCCCGGCCATGTGCGGAACGCAGGGCTAGCCGGGCGGCGGCACCGAGGCGATCGCCGCCCGCGCCTGGTCGAGCGTGTGCTCGATGTCGGCATGGGTGTGGGCCAAGCTCGGGAAGATGGCCTCGTACGGACCGGGGGCCAGCGCCACGCCCCGCTCCAGCAGGGCCCGGAACAAGGCGGCGTAGAGGCCCGAGCCGCACGACGCCTTGGCCTGTTCGTAGTCGGTGACCGGCGCATCGGCGAAGAACAGGCCGAGGAGGGGGCCGGCCACCGGGACCTGCACAGCGAAGCCGGCCTCTTCGATGACCCCGGCCAGGGCGGGGCCGAGCTCGGCGGCCCGGCCGGCCAGCATCGTGAAGGCGGCCTCGTCGAGCAGGTCGAGCACGGCCAGGCCGGCGGCGGTGGCCAGCGGGTTCCCCGACAGGGTGCCCGCCTGGTAGACGGGGCCGGCGGGGGCGAGCACGTCCATCACGTCGCGGCGCCCGCCGAAGGCGGCGAGGGGCAGGCCACCGCCGATCACCTTGCCGAAGACCGACAGGTCGGGGCGCACGCCATAGACGCCCTGCGCGCCGCCGCTGCCCAGGCGGAAGCCGGTGATCACCTCGTCGAACACCAGGAGGGCGCCGGCCGCGTCGCACGCCTTTCGGAGGCCCTCGAGGAAGCCGGGCTGCGGGGGGACCAGGCCCATGTTGGCGGCCACCGGCTCGACCAGCACGCAGGCCACGTCGCGGCCGACCTCGGGGACCCGGTTGTAGGGGGCGACGACCGTGTCGGCCACCGCCCCGGCGGGCACGCCGGCCGATGCGGGCAGACCAAGGGTGGCCACACCGCTCCCGCCGGCGGCCAGCAGGGCGTCGCTATGGCCGTGGTAGCAGCCGGCGAACATCACCACCCGGTCCCGGCCGGTGAAGCCGCGGGCGACCCGCACCGCGCTCATGGCCGCCTCGGTGCCGCTCGACACCAGGCGCACCATGTCGCAGCCGGGAACCCGCTCGGCGATGGCCTCGGCCAGCAGGACCTCGCGCTCGGTTGGGGCGCCGTAGCTGGTGCCCTCGCCGGCCGCCTTCCGGATCGCCTCGACCACGGCGGGGTGGGCGTGGCCCAGGATCGAGGCCCCGTAGGACTGGACGTAGTCGAGGTAGCGCTGGCCCTCCACGTCCCAGACGTGGGCGCCCTCGGCGCGGGCCACAAAGTACGGCGAGCCGCCCACCGAGCGGAACGAGCGCACCGGCGAACTCACCCCGCCGGGGATGACCTCGCACGCCCGCTTGTACAGCTGCTCATTACTGCGCCCGTGGCCGTCAGCCATGCAGTGCCTCGGCCAGCTCCCGGGCCAGGTAGGTGAGAATCACGTCGGCGCCGGCTCGCTTGACGGCCAGGGTCAGCTCCAGGGCGGTGGCGGCCCCGTCGATCCAGCCCCGTTCGGCCGCCGCCTTGAGCATGGCGTATTCGCCGCTCACCGAATACGCGGCCACCGGCACGTCGACCGCCGCCCGCACGGCGGCGATCACGTCGAGGTAGGCGAGGGCCGGCTTCACCATCACCATGTCCGCTCCTTCGGCCACGTCGGCCGCCACCTCGGCCAGGGCCTCCCGGGCGTTGCGGGGGTCCTGCTGGTAGCTGCGGCGGTCACCCTCGCCGCCGGTGATGGCCACATCGACGGCATGGCGGAAGGGCCCGTAGAGGGCGGAGGCGTACTTGGCCGCGTAGGCCAGGATGGCGGTGGACGGGAGGCCGGCGCCGTCGAGGGCGGTCCGGATGGCCGCCACCTGGCCGTCCATCATCCCGCTGGGCGCCACCACGTCCGCCCCGGCGGTGGCCTGGGCCACGGCGATGCGGGCGTACAGGTCGAGGGTGAGGTCGTTGTCGGGCTGTCCGGCGGCGTCGAGCACCCCGCAGTGGCCGTGGTCGGTGTACTCGTCGAGGCAGAGGTCGGCCATGAGGACGACCCGGTCGCCGACCTCGTCACGCAAGTCGTGCAGCGCCAGCTGGACGATGCCGTCGGGGTCCCACGCCGCCGAACCGGTGGCGTCCCTTGCGGCGGGGATGCCGAAGAGGACGACGCCCGGCACGCCGAGCTCGGCCAGCTCCCGCACCTCCTTGGTAAGAGACTCGCGGGTGTGCTGGACGATGCCGGGCAGCGAGGCGATCGGAACGGGGGCGTCGATGCCCTCACGCACGAACAGGGGCGCCACCAGGTCGTCTACGCCGAGCCGGGTCTCGGCCACGAGGCGGCGCAGGGCGGGCGTGCGGCGCAGGCGGCGCAGACGCTGGGCGGGGAAGGCCACCCTGTCAGCGTAGGGGGCCGAGGAGTTCGACCAGGGCGGCCACGAGGCCGTCGAGGGTCGACTCCTTCGCCGTGGTCGTGACCCCGACGCCGGCGGCGCGCACCGCGTCGGCCGTGATGGGACCGATGCAGGCCACCACGGGGGGCATCGCTCCGGCGCCGGCCGCCGTCACCCAGTTGGTGACGGAGGAGGCGGACGTGAAGGCGATGGCGTCGGCCGCCGCCGCCTCCGCCAGCAGGTCCGGCGTCGGCGTGACAGGGACGGTGCGGTAGGCCTCGACGACGTCCACCGTGAAGCCCCGGTCGCGCAACCCGTCGGGCAGGACGTCACGGGCGGTGGCGGCCCGGGGGATGAGCACCGACGAGCCGGCGCCGGCCGGGGCGGGGAACGACTCCAGCAGGGACTCGGCCACGAAGCGCGTCGGCACCAGGTCCGGCACCAGGCACCGGCGCTCCAGCGCCACCGCCGTACCGGGGCCGATGACGGCGATGCGGGCCGCACCGAAGTCCCGGCCGTCGCGCAGGTAATCGAGGAACCACTCGACGGCATTGGCCGAGGTGAAGACCACCCAGTCGTAGGACGTGAGGCGGTCGACCGCATCGGCGACGGCGAGGCCGCCGTCGCCCGGCGGGCCGATGGCGATGGTGGGCACCTCGACCACGTCGGCGCCGGCGGATCGGAGCCGGGCGCTGAGCTCGCCCGCCTGGTGCCCGGCCCGGGTGACCACGACCCGCCGGCCGAACAGCGGGAGGCGCTCGAACCACGACAGGTCGAGGCCGGCCACCCGGCCGATCACGATCGTCACCGGCGGCTCCAGATCGGCGTCGGGGAGCGCGACAAGCGTGGTGCGCAGGCTGCGCTGGTCCGGCCGGGTACCCCACCGCACGGCCAGCACCGGCGTGTCGGGGGCGAGGCCGCCGGCCATGAGGCGGGGCACGAAGTCGGTCCGGTGGGCCACGCCCATGAGCACCACGATGGTGCCGCCCGCCCGGCCGAGCGCCTCCCAGTCGGTGGGGCGGTCGGCGCCGTGCTCGCGGTGGCCCGTGAGCACGGTGAACGACGTGGACAGCCCCCGGTGGGTGAGTGGCACGCCGGCGTAAGCCGGCGCCGCGAGTGCGGCCGACACGCCCGGCACCACCTCGAAGGGCACACCCGCGTCCAGGAGGGCCAGCGCCTCCTCGCCGCCCCGCCCGAACACGTACGGGTCGCCGCCCTTGAGGCGCACCACCTGGCGTCCCGCCGACCCGTGCTCCACCAGCAGGGCGTTGATCGCCTCCTGGTCGACGGGCCCACCGGGACGCTTCCCCACATCGATGCGCTCGGCCTTCGCCGGCGCCAGGTCGAGCAACGAGGCCGACGCCAGCCGGTCGTGCAGCACCACGTCGGCCCCTGCCAGCACCTCGGCGCCCCGCACGGTGAGAAGGCCCGGGTCCCCCGGGCCCGCTCCCACCAGGTACACGGTCACGGCGCCCGCCGACCGGCCCCGCCCGTTCTGGTACCGGGAATCGACCGGTGGCGGTCGGTTTCCGATACCAGAAGGAGGCGGGCGGGGTGGGTCATGCGAGGCCCTGGAGGCTTTCGAGGAGCCAGGCGCCGCCGGACCGGTCGAGGAGGCGACGGGCGAGGGAGCGGCCGAGGGAGTCCGGGTCGTCCCCGGTGTCGGTGGCCTGGAGGACGACGTGGCCGTCGAGGGTGGCGAGCATGGCGGTGAGCGTGACGGTGTCGCCCGGGCCGACGGTGGCGTAGGCGGCCACCGGCAGGTCGCAGCCACCGCCCAGCTCCCGGAGGTAGGCCCGCTCGGCGTCGACGGCCAGGCGGCTCGGCCGGTGCTCGAGAAGGGCGAGGGCGGACAGCACCTCGGTGTCGCCCTCCCGCGCCTCGAGGGCGAGGGCGCCCTGACCGACCTGGGGGAGCATGAGGGCCGGGTCGATGAGGTCAGCCTGCTCCGAGCGGCCCAGGCGGACAAGGGCGGCGGCGGCGACCACGATGGCGTCGACGTCGGCGGCCTTGCGCAGGCGGGTCCCGATGTTGCCACGCAGGCCGCTGTAGGTGAGGTCCGGGCGCAGCGAGGCCAGCTGGGCCCGCCGGCGCACCGAGCCGGTGGCGACGCGGGCACCGGGCGGCAGGCCGGCGAGGGTGCAGCCCACCAGGGCGTCGCGGGGATCTTCGCGCTCGGGCACGGCCGCCAGCACCAGGCCGGGCGGCGGCAGCGCCGGCAGGTCCTTGGCCGAGTGGACGGCGAAGTCGGCCCGGCCGTCGAGGACGGCCGCCTGCACCTCCTTGACGAACACGCCCCGGCCGCCGATGTCCCCGATGGGGACGTCCTGGCGGCGGTCGCCCATCGTCTCCACCACCACCAGCTCGACCGGCCGGTCGATGAGCGACGCCACCGAGCGGGTCTGGGCCAGGGCCAGGGCGCTGCCACGGGTGGCGGCCCGGAGCGGCCGGGATGCCATTAGAGGTCGAACAGCGCCCGGAGGGACTCGGCCAGGCGCTCGCCGCCGGGGGAACCGGCTGCCTCCTTGAGGCGCACGGTGGGCTCGTGCAACACCTTGGCCAGGAGCGCCTTGGTGAGGGCCTCAACCGCCTCCAGCTGCTTGGGATCGAGCCCCTCGATACGGGGCGCGAAGCGCTCGAGCTCGGCCGCCCGCAGGTCCTCACCGCGCCGGCGCAGGGCCACAACAAGGGGCGCCAGCTCGCGGGCGGTGGCCACCGCGGCGTATCGCTCGACCTCCTCGTCGACGATCGCCTGCACCCGGTCGATCTCGCTGCGCCGGCCGGCCATCCCGGCGTCGGCGAAGGCGCGCAGGTCGTCCATATCGAGCAGGTCGACGCCCTCCAGCCTGCCCACGCCGGGGTCGACGTCGCGCGGCACTGCGATATCGACCACCAGGAGGGGACGGTCGGGGCGAGCCGCCATCACCGGCTCGAGGTCGTCGGCGTGGAGCAGGACGGTGGGCGAGGCGGTGGACGTGAGGAGCAGGTCGGCGTCCTCCAAGGCGGCGCCGAGGGCGCCAAGCTCCACCGGCCGGCCGCCGACCTTGCCGGCCAGGGCCACGGCGCCGGCCCAGCTTCGGTTGGCGACCATCACATCGGCCAGACCCGGGGTGGCGGCCAGGGCGCGGGCCATACCCTCGCCCATGTCGCCGGCGCCGAGCACGAGGATGCGCCGGCCGGCGAGGCCTCCCAGGCGTTTCGAGGCCATGGCGACGGCCGCCTGCGACACCGACGTGGTGCCCCGGCCGATGGCCGTCTCCGACCGCACCCGCTTGCCCACCTCGACGGCGTGGCGGAACAGGTTGGCGAGCACGGGGCCGGCCGTACCCTCGGCTGCGCACTTCTCCCACGCCCCGCGCACCTGGCCCAGGATCTCGCTCTCGCCCACCACGGCCGAGTCGATGCCCGACACCACCCGGAACAGGTGCGACGAGGCGCCGTCCTCGTAATAGGAGTACAGGTGGTCGGAGAAGTCCTCGGGAGCGGTGAAGCCGAGCTCGGCCAGGAAGTTGCGCACGTCGACCACGGCACCGTGGAACCGGGCGGCGGTGGCGTAGACCTCGGTGCGCATGCAGGTGGACAGCAGCACCACCTCGCCCAGGTTGACCCGCCCGCGCAGATCGGCAAGCGCCTTGGGGAGGCGCCCGTCGTTCACCGTCATGCGCTCGAGGATCTCGAGCGGCACGGTGCGGTGGTTGAGGCCTACGACGAGGACAGACACGCCTGGAGGCGCTCCTTCGCTTGCTGGACCCGGCCGGACCGGATCAGTTCGAGCATGTCCGAGTCCAGCGCGCTGCGCCAGTCCACACCCTCGGTGGACCGGCCCTGCGCCCGTACGGCATCACGCTCTTCGGACAGGAGACCGGCCAGCACCTCGTACTCCGGGCCGATGTGGGCGCCGATGCGCTCCTTGAGCCACACCGCCAGCGCCGGGCTGTGGCCGCCGGTCGACACGGTGAGCACCACCGGGCCGCGCCGCACGACGGCCGGAAGGGTGAACGAGCAGTGCTCCGGGTCGTCGGCGCTGTTGACCCAGATGCCCGCCACCTCGCCGTCCGCGAACACGGCGGCGTCGACCTCGGCCACGCCGGTGGCGGTGACCACCAGCCGGGAGCCGGCCAGGTCACCCGTCCGATAGGGGCGCTCGTCCCAGGTGACGTCCAGCGCCCGCATGTCGGCGCCGACCTGGGAGGCGACCACGTGGACGGTGGCGCCGCAGGCCAGCAGGCCCTCGGCCTTGCGGGCCGCGATCGGCCCGCCGCCCACCACGAGGCAGCGCCGGCCGGCCACCAGCAGGTTCACGGGGTAGAGGGGGACGTCGACAGGCACCGGTTACCAGCCTAGGAGGCGGTGTTGGACTCGCTGCCCGGCACGGGGCGGCGTTGCTGGTAGAAGGACAGGATCTGCAACTCGATCGACAGGTCGACCTTGCGCACCGACACGTGGGGAGGCACCGACAGCACCACCGGGGCGAAGTTGAGGATGGAGCCGACGCCGGCCGCCACCAGGCGGTCGGCCACGTCCTGGGCGGTGGACGCGGGCGTGGCGATCACCCCGATCGCGAGCGCCAGGGACTCGGCCAGGCCGGCCAAACGGTCGAGGTGGCTTATCTCGAGATCGCCGACGCGCTCGCCGACCTTGGCCGGGTCGGCGTCGAAGAGGGCGACGACGCGGAACCCGCGGGCCATGAAGCCCCGGTAGTTGGCAAGGGCGCGGCCCAGGTTGCCGAGCCCGATGATGGCGACCGGCCAGTCCTGGGTGAGGCCGAGCTCGCGGCTGATCTGGTACAGCAGGTACTCGACGTCGTACCCCACGCCCCGGGTACCGTAGGAGCCGAGGTAGGACAGGTCCTTACGGACCTTGGCGGCGTTCACGCCCGCCATCTCGGCCAGGCGCTCCGACGAGATGGTGCCGGGGCCGTCGGACAGCTCGTAGAGGCTGCGAAGGTAGATGGGCAGGCGGGCGACCGTGGCCTCCGGAATGCGCCGTCGCCCGCGGTCAGCCATCGTCGCCAATGGTAAGACTTCGTGCGTCAGTTCACAAAGGGCCGGCCGGGCCTCGCTGCGCCTGATGGCGGGACGGCCGTTCCCGTCCCTACGCTGGCCGGGTGCTGCACACGGCTCTCGCCTCGGCCGCCGCGCTGGTGGCGCTGGCGTTCTCCATGTGCACCTTCGAGCGCTGGATGGCCCGGCACCGCCCGCACGAGCTGGCGTGGAGCGTGTCCCTGGCCCTGTTCGCCCTGGCCTCGGGCGCACTGGCGGCCGGGGCGGCCCTCGGATGGGGCCCGGTCACCTTCCGACTCTTCTACCTGTTCGGCGCCATCGTCAACGTGCCGTTCCTCGCCCTCGGCACCGTGTACCTGCTGGCGCCAAGGCGCAGGGCCGACCTGTGCGCGGTCGGGGTGGTGGTGTTCTCGGCCTTCGCCGCCGGCGTGGTGGTGGTCGCCCCCTTCACCGCCGCACTCCCCCGCCACGAACTGGCCCGGGGCTCAGAGGTCTTCGGCCCACTACCCCGCATCCTGGCCGCCTCGGCGTCCGGTCTCGGTGCGCTGGTGGTGGTGGCGGGAGCCGTCTGGAGCGCGACCAA
Organism: Actinomycetes bacterium; assembly: GCA_023264975.1. Classification (GTDB taxonomy): domain Bacteria; phylum Actinomycetota; class Acidimicrobiia; order Acidimicrobiales; genus JAHFUS01. The sequence goes on from JAHFUS010000033.1 coordinate 7,960, forward strand.
GGTGCGAAGGGCGCGGGTCGTGGTGGCCAACGTCCTCATCGCCCTCGGCACTTTGATCACCGGAGCCAGCGGGCTGTTCAACTCCGTGCTCGACGAGATGACCGGCTTCGCCGTCGCCCTGGTGGTGGGCATCACCGTCTTGTTCGCCGGCTTCCTGGTGGCCACCACCGGCGGGCGTCGACCGCCGCCGGCCCGGGCCCTGCCCGGCGGCGGAAATCGCTCCTACCTAGCCTCCGAGGACGAGGAACTGGACCAGCGCGGCGCCGAGGATCAGCGCCAGCAGGATGACCACCACGAGAGTCGTGCCGGGTCTCATGCCGCCTCCAAGGTTACGGCGTCACCCGGGCGTATGCGCAGCTCGGCCGCGGCCGACACCCTGTCGAGGGCGATCGAGACCAGCCCGTAGGAATCCACCACCAAACCGACCTCCCCTGCCTTGAGCGCACCATAGGTGGCCGCCCGGCTGGCCGTGCGCACCTGGTCGAGCCCCCAGCGCAGGGTGACCCGGTCGCCGAGGGCCTCGATCTCGTCGGGGTCGACGTTCAGCTGGACGTTGCCGTAGTGGTCCACCCACAGGACCTCGCCCACGAGCTTGCCGTCCTCCTGGCGGGTGAGCGGCAGGATGCCGGGCCGCAGGGTGATCGGGTCGACGGCGGGGCCCAACTCGGCCAGGTCGACCCCGTTGCACAGGTGGGCGACGGCGGGGCCGAAGATGTCCCTTCCGGCGAAGGTGGGGCCGGGCGCCGGCAGCTGGAACGCCTCGTTGGTCAGCTCCACCGCCCGCCCGGAGCCGCCCAGCATGGCCACGGCGGGCGCCAGCAGGCCGTTGTCGGGGCCCACGAGGGCGGCCTCGCCGGCGCCCACCTCCACCGCCACCGCCCGTCGGTCGGTGCCCACGCCGGGGTCCACCACCGCCAGCACCACACCCGGTGCCATGTACTGCACGCTGCGGACGAGGGCCAGCGAACCGGCCCGCACGTCGTGGGGCGGGATGTTGTGGGTGATGTCGACGACTGTGGCATGCGGCGCGATCGATCGGACCACCGAGGTCACCACGCCGACGAACTCGTCGGTGAGGCCGTAGTCGGAGAGGAACGAGACGGTGTCGTGGTGGCGGCCCATATAACCGCCAACCTACCCAGCCGAGGGAGTCAGCCGGCCTCGGTGTACCGGTCGCCCAGGTACTTGTCGACGTCGTCCTCCCGTAGGCGGTACGACTTGCCCACCCGGACGGCGGCGAGCTCGCCGGCGCCGATCAGGCGGTACACCGTCATGTTCGAGACCCGCAAAAGGGCCGCGACCTCGGCAACCGTCAGGAATCGAGCCTTTGCATGGTCTTCCCGTGCCAGCGCAATCACCCCTCTCCGCGGCCCGCACTGTACGACACCGTGGCTCCTGAGGGAAGTGGGGCGGATGTGATTCAGCCTCTGGTGTCGCCGAGGGACCTGGAGCGCTCGGCGGCGGCCTGCACGGCGGCGATGAGGGCGGCCCGCACGGCCCGCTCCTCGAGGGCCTGGAGACCGGCTGCGGTGGTGCCACCGGGCGAGGTGACGGCGGCCCGCAGCGCCTCCGGACCCTGGCCCGACTCGGCCAGCAGGCGGGCGGAGCCGAGCAGTGTCTGCACGACGAGGGCGGAGCTGGTGGCCCTGGGCAGGCCGGCCAGCACGCCCGCGTCGATGAGGGCCTCGGCCATGAGGAACACGTAGGCCGGGCCGGAGCCGGACAGGCCGGTGACGGCGTCGAGCAGGTGCTCGGGCACCCGCACCACCGTGCCGACGGCCGACAGCAGCGCCTCGGCCCAGGCCAGGTCATCATCGGTGGCGGTGGTGCCGCCCGCGATCGCCGCCGCCCCGGCGCCCACCAGGGCGGGGGTGTTGGGCATGGCCCGTACCGCCCGCACGCCGCCTCCCAGCCAAGCCTCGAGGGAGGCGAGCGGGATGCCGGCGGCGATGGACAGGGCGACGGGGATGCCGGCGCGGGCCACGGCCCGGCACGCCGCCTCGACGTCGTCCGGCTTGACGGCGACCACGGCGCCGTCGGCCGCCTGCACGTCCCCGGCCACCACCAGGCCGGGGAAGCGGGCGCGCAGCTCCCGGCGACGGGCCTCGACCTTCTCCACCACGGCGACCTCGGCCGCCTCGCCCCATCCGGCACCGAGCAGACCGGCCACCAGGGCCTCACCCATCTTGCCGCCGCCCACAACCGTCAGTCGGATGCCCACGCCCCGAACGCTGGCGCACGGCCGCCACGACCGCAACTCGGTTGCACCACGGGGGCCGGACGCGACAGGGCTCCCGTCACCACCGTGGTGCGCACAGCGGTGACGGGAGCCCCGATCAGGGGCCGGATTTCTGCGGCGCCGGCCCCGGGTCCCGGCGCCTCGCCCAACAAACGCCGGGTGGACGGTACTCGGCCGGCCGGCGGGGCGCAGGGGACATCCGCGCAAGCGAGTTGGTCAGGTTCTGGAGACCTTGGGAGCGCCGTCGGCCTTGGCGTGCTCCACCACGAGCTTGCCGACCTTGGCGCCCACGTCCAGGCCGACCGTGCTGTCGAGGGGCCAATGGATGCCGCCCCACGACCGGGAGTTGGCCGCCTCGAGCGCCTTGTCGCGGAAGTCCTTCTCGTCGACCGGGAAGATGTAGGACAGAACCTCGGCGATGGCCCCCGAGTAGGTGGCGTGGCCGGAGATGTAGGACGGGAAGAACGGCGTGTCGAACAGCGGCTTCCAGGTGGGGTCGACCCCCGAGTCCTGCACGCCGTTCTCGGGCCGGGGGTCCCAGTAGGCGTACTTGGCGTCCCAGGCAGCGATGCCGGCGTCGGCCATGGCCACGTTGGCCAGGGCCATCACCCGCTCCATCTGGGGCTCGCTGGGCTTGAGATCACGCAGGTAGGCGATGGTGACCTCGTTCCAGATGCCCGCCGGCAGGGGTGTGCCCTGACCGCCGGCCCAATAGATCGCCGCCTTGCGCTGGTCCTCGGTGAGGTTCTTCTGGATCTTCACCATCTCCTGGGCGGCCGCCGTGAACTCGGGCGTGCCGAACACCGGAGGCGCCGGCGGACGGAACTGGTCGCCCGACTTCAGCACCCAGGTCTTCCAGGTCCCGGCCGTGGGGGACACAGGGTTGGCAACCTTGCCCGTGGGCGGCTCCCAGTAGCGGGGCCGGCCACCGGGACGCTTGCCGTCCCAGGGCTTGTCGGAGCCGTCGGCCTTGGCGTGGGCGATGACCGCCTCGGCCACCTGCTTGCCGAGCGCCTGCCCGGCGTCCACGTCGCTGCGGCGGGCGGCGCCGGCCAGCACCCGAGAGTCGGCGGCCTGGTCGGCGTCCTCCTGGAGGCGCAGGGCGGGCCGCTCGGGGAACAGGTAGGCGATGACCTGGGAGGTGGCCTGGGCGATGGCAGCGTGCTCGTTCGGGTAGGACGGGTCAGGGCCGGCCTCGGCGATCGTCTCGACCGAGTCGGGCGCCTTGCGGTTGTATTCGTACTTGTAGTGCCAGGTGGCGACCATGGCGTCATAGGCGGCCACGGCGACGTAGCCATAGGCCCGTGATGCTGCGGCAGGATCCTTCTCCCGGGCCGACACCAGCTCCAGGGCGGTGGCCATCCATGGTGCCGAGACGGGCTCGCCCTCGCCGCCCCATTTGTGGACGAAGTCGGCGACCTCGGGCGTGCGCTCGGCCACCAGGGCCTTGAGCTCGGTGTCTTCCGCCTTCTCCTCGGCCGAGCCAGCCGCCGGGGGCGCAGGCACGTCGAATTGGTCGGGCGATGTGAGGACCCAGGGCTTCCAGTCGCCCGCCGTCGGCTCCGCCTTGGCGGCTACGGTCCCGGCCGCCGCCGTCGTGTCGCTCGTGGCGTCGGACGATGTCTTGTCGTCACTCGAACAGGCGCCGACCACGAGGGCCACTGCAAGGACCAGCGCGACCGGGCGGAGCCGGTCGGCGCGGGCACGCCCGGGTGTGCGGGGAAGCATGGTCACGAAGTCCCTTTCGGCAGCTCGCTTCGGAACATACGCCAGCCGCGTAAGCGGGCCGTAGTCAATGCGTAATCACCCGGCGCCCGACCGACGGCGCCCTGGGCCCCTCAGGATGCCAGGACCGCTGCCGTGTAGGCGATCCGCACGGGAGCGCACCAGATCACGATCGACTTGATCTTGTCGCGCGTCAGGCCGGCGGGAAGGAGGTAGTTCTCGCTGCCGACCGTGCTCTTCAGATTGCCCAGCTCCACGTATGGCGAGTCCACTGCGTCCTTGCTCGTCTTCGGAGCCGGCGACTCGCTGACCCACACGAACAGGTCGGTGTTGCTCGACACCTCGAACTGCTCGAGGCGCAGCGCAAGGGCGCCGTCGGGGAGCTCGAACAGCTTGGCCGTGCCCTTCCCCTTCATCTCGACGTTGTAGAACTCGCCCTGCCCCAGCACCTTGCCGGTGTCCATGCCGGGCAGCGGCGGCTCCACCAGGGGTGTGTCGATCTGCTGGTCGACCGTGATCTCCCACGCCGACGTGGCCTGCACTATCAGCTTCACCGTGCCGTCCACGATGCCGTAGCCGACCGCCTTATCGGGCTTGTCGGTCGAGACGGAGCAGGGGCTGTCGACCGTGGCCTGGGGGTGACGGGACCGCTTGGGGTCGCTGTCCACCCTGAGGTGCCCGGTCTCGCACTTCCAGCGGGCCCGCCACTGGATGGCGCCCTTCAGGATGTCGAATGTGGGCGTCGTCTCGTTCCCCGTGCCGTTGAAGGTGGTGACCGTCTCCCAGCGGGGCGCGGATGTCGGCCCGCGGGCCGTGGTGGGCGTGGTGTCCTCAGCCGTCGTGGTCGTCGTGCCCGAGGCGGTGGGCTCGTCTCGCGCGCGGCACGCGACCACGGTGAGCACCAGGACCAACAGCGTGGGTACGAGACTGCCACCGCCTCTGCTCGCCACCGATGATCCCCGGGCCCTCATCACCCGAGACGGTACTTGGCGGCGACGAAATCCACAGCGCGGGGAGTGCCAGCCCTCAGGGCAGGTAGCGCATGGGGTTCTGGGGCGAGCCCCCGACCCGGGTCTCGAAATGGAGGTGGGGCCCGGTGGAGTGCCCCGTCGAGCCGACGTAGCCGATGACCTCGCCCCCCTCGACTCTGGCGCCGTCATTGGTGCCTATTCGGCTCTGGTGGGCGTAAAGGGTGCTCAGGCCACCGCCGTGGTCGATGATCACGCAGTTGCCGTAACCGCTCATAGAGCCGGCGAAAATGACCTCGCCCGCCTTGGCCGCCCGGATCGGCGCGCCCGTGCCGGCACCGATGTCGATGCCCGCATGCAGGCGTCCCCAGCGGGAGCCGAAGCCCGACGTGATGCTGCCCCGGACAGGCCACGACAGGCCGGCGCCGGAGACGCGGCCGTCGGTCCCGGGATCGTCGGCGTCGCCCCGGGAGGCGCGGGCCGACTCGCGGGACCGGATCAGGGCGGTGAGGCCCGACTCCTGCGCGGCCACCGCGTCGGCCTCGGCCTGGTACTGGCGGATGCGGGCGTCGAGGGCGGCCGACAGGCGCCGCTTCTCCTTGCGGGCCTTCTGGAGCTCGGACAGCCGGGCCAGCACGACCTGGCGGCGCTTGGCGGCCAGGTCGCGGGCGGCATCGGCTTTGACCTTCTCGTCGCCCAGGTCCTCGCGCAGGGCACGTAGGCGGTCGAGCACGTCGCGGTCCCTGTTGGTGACCTGGGCCAGCAGCGAGCTGCGCCGGCTGGCATCGCCCAGGTCCTTGGCACCGATCACGCCGACCAGGGCGTTGTCCTTGGGCCGGACGTACACCGACACCGCCCGGTTCACCACCGCTGTGTGCAGGGTCGTCATCTCGGTCTCGGTGGCGGCGATCCTGGACTCGGACTCGGCCACCGCCGCCAGGGCAGCCATGACGGCCTGACGGGCGGCGTCGGCGCCCGCCTGCTGTGCCGCCACCTGACGGTCGAGCACCTTGACGGCCGACGTGAGCTGTGCGTCGGTGGCCCGGAGGTGGTTCAGCTCGGCCGCCAGCGTGGCCCTCTTCTTGCGGGCCGCCTCGCGCTTGGCCTGGATGGTGGCAGTGGATTCCTTGGCGCCGGCCGGCGGGGCGAGAGCGAGGACGAGGACGGCGATGACGACCAGCACGACGGCTCTGGACGTCTTCCCGTGCCCTGAACCCACCCGCGGCCCCCTCCTCGTGCCCCCGGCGGAGCTCAGGGAACGGTAGTGACTCCCGTCACTTAGCGCAACAACCACGTCAGCCGCGGGGCCCGGGCAGGCACCCTGCGACCGGACGCGCCGAGGCCCGAGAAACCTCCCGGCGTCATTCGCACTTCCCCGAACGAATGGCGCCGTTCCGCCCCTCGGGCCACCGGCTTCGCCACCGTAGCGTCCACCTCAGGAGCCGACAAGGGGGAGCGCCTCCTTGTCATCGAGCGCGTCAGCGGCACTCCACGAGGGTGCGGGCCGTGAGCTCGGCGCACAGCGAGCGCAGGCGGGTCGCGGCGCCCGACCAGGTGTACCGGAGCGACCGTTCGGCCGCCCGGCGACCCATCTCGGCGGCCAGCTGGGGGTGGAGGAGGAGCTGCGCCGTGTGGGCCGCGTAGTCGGCCGGGTCGCGGCCCTCGACCAGGAAGCCGGTGCGCCCGTGGTCGACCAAGGTCCGGAGGCCGCCGACCGCCGCGGCCACGACCGGCGTGCCGCAGGCGGCCGCCTCCAGCGCCACCAGGCCGAACGACTCCGACCGGCTGGGCACCAGGCACACATCGGCCGCCCGGTAGTAGGTGGAGAGCAGCTCGTGGGGGGCGGGCGGCACCATGCGCACCCGGCCTGCGACACCGAGATCGGCGATCAAAGCGCGGATGCGGGCCAGCTCGGCGGCGCCATCCCGTCCGCTGGGGCCGCCGACCACCACCAGCGACGCATCGGGCACGCTGGGGAGGATCTCGGCCAGCGCCCATACAGCGACGTCGAGGCCCTTGAGGGCCTGGATGCGGCCGACGAACAGCAGCATCGGCCCATCGTTCGAAAGGCCGAGAGCACGCCTGGCCTGGGGCCGGTGGCCCGGCGAGAAGAAGGCATGGTCGACGCCCGGGGGCACGATCTCGATGCGGTGGGGGTCGGCGTCGTACAACGCCGCGATCTGGTCCGCCTCGACGGTGCACGACGCCAGCACGGCGTCCGAGCAGCCGATGACCTCCAGCTCCGCCTTGGTACGGCGGTCGGGGTCGACGTCGCCTTCCGCCTTCACCCGGGCGAGGGTGTGGAAGGTGGACACGAGCGGCAGGTCGAGGCGGTGCTTGAGGGCGTGGCCCACCACCCCGGACAGCCAGTAGTTGGCCGAGATGGCGTCGGCCGGGTACCCCCGCTCCATGCGGGCCAGGACGCCCTCGGTGAACTCACCGGTGAGGGACGGGAGGTCCTCCTTGTCCACCTCGGCGAGGGGGCCGGCGGCCACGTGGTGGACCCGGAAGCCCGGCTCCACCTGCACCACGGCGGACAGCTCGGGCGACCAGGCCCGGGTGTACACGTCGCACCCCACGCCGCTGCGGGCCAGGGCGGCGGACAGCTGGCGCACGTACACGTTCATCCCGCCGCCGTCGCCCGCGCCGGGCTGGGCCAGCGGCGACGTGTGCATGGAGAGGACGGCGAGGCGGCGCATGGATCAACGTCAACCCTAGGCGGGGCCGTCGTCTTCCTTCCTCTCGCATCGGAGCGGGCCGGAACAGCCGCCGGCGGGGTGTGGCCTACGTGAGCAGGGAGTCCACGTTGGCCTCGCCCGACTTGTAGCGGCGGACGACTTCGGCCTGCAACGCGTCGAGGCGCTCGAACAGCTCGCGGCGGCGGGCGGACACGGAGCGCTCGAGCTCCACCAGGGCGTCGGCGATGCGCCGCACCTCGACCTCGCCGGTCTCGGGCAGGGCGCCCGCCTTGTCGATGTCGATGATGGCGTCGAGGTCGGCGGTGAGGAGGGCGTGGTCGACGTCGGGCAGCATGAGGCTGGTCAGGCGGCCGGTGGTGGTGCGGGTGCCGCCCTCGGCCAGGATCTCACCCAGATGTTCGACCAGCTCGGACAGGTCGCCTGTGCCACCGGCGGCCCGGTTCTCGAGCTCGGCCAGCACGATGTCGAGGCGCACCTGCACCAGCCGGCGCAGGTAGGACAGAGCGCCCTCCGCCTCGCCGCACTCGGTCTTGCGGGCGCGGAGGTCGGCCATGGAGAGCCCGCCCAGGTCGGCTACGTAGTCGTCGGCCATGATCCGGTCGAAGTCGAGGACCTGGGTCACAGCCGCGATCCTACCCTCTGACCCTCCGTGGGCAGCGGGCGGCGGATCCGCCCGGCCCGGTCCGCGGGGCCGTACCGGTAAACGGCCCGGCCCCACACTCGCGGCAGCGGTCCGAAGGCGCGGCTGTCCGTGCTCGCCGCCGGGTTGTCCCCGAGCACGACGACGCCTCCGCTGCCGGTCATCGCCACCCGTTTCACCAGCAGGCGGTCCGGCCGGCGGGGGTCACGCACCACGACCACGTCGCCGGGTCGGGGCCGTGCCGGGCGGACGGCGAGGATGCGGTCACCGGGCTGCAGGGTGGGTTGCATGCTCTCGCCCTCCACCTGGACCCGGCGGATCGGGCGGGCGGCGCAGGCCGCCGCCATCAGCGCGGCTGTTGCCCAGCGGAGCCAGGGGGTAGAAACGGGGTGTAGCCCTCGCACCCGTCGCACATGAAGGAGCATCGCCCATGCCCACTGTCCTCCGCCTGCTCGAGTTCGCCGACCGCGTCCGCCCGCCGGTCACGGCGTCCGCCCACTGCGACGTCCCGTGCGGTGTGTACGACCCTGCCCAGGCCCGAATCGAGGCCGACTCGGTCCAGAAGATCATCGAGAAGTACCACGCCTCCGCCGACGAGGCCTTCCGGACCCGCTGCCTGATCGCCAAGGAGGAGCGGGCCGAACTGGTCAAGCACCACCTGTGGGTGCTGTGGACCGACTACTTCAAGCCCGAGCACCTCGAGGCCCACCCCGACCTCCACGACCTGTTCTGGAAGGCCACCAAGGCGGCAGGCCAGGCCAAGCAGACCACCGACGCGGCCAACGCCGAGAAGCTGCTCGGCCTCATCGACGAGATCGCCGCCATCTTCTGGAAGACCAAGGGCAAGTAGCAACGCCGTAGCCGTACCTCGGTCGCTCGTCGTGTGGGGCTAGCTTCGCCCTGCACGACGAGAACGGGGGTTGGCCATGGAGGTCTTTTCGCAGGCCGGTGGCGAGATGCTGTCGCGTTGGGGCCACTACATGGCCGGGGTCACCTGGATCGGGCTCCTGTACTACTTCAACTTCGTGCAGGCGCCGTCGTTCGCCGAGTTCGAGGCGGCCGCCCGCACCGAGGCGCTGACGAAGCTCGTCCCCCGGGCACTGTGGTGGTTCAAGTTCGCCGCCATGCTCACCCTGGCCACCGGGATCATGATCCTCGGCTTCCAGGAGAACCTGAGCGGCGGCGAGTACTTCAAGACGGCGCCCGGCATCAGCATCTCCACCGGCATCCTGCTGGCGCTGGTGATGTTCGGGAACGTGTTCCGGGTCATCCTTCCCAACCAGAAGAAGGTGATCGCCTCGGCGCAGGCGGTGGCGGCCGGCGGGCCCGCCGACCCTGCAGCTCCGGAGGCCTCCCGTCGCGCCCTGCTGGCCTCGCGTACCAACGCCTTCTTCTCGATCCCCATGCTGTGGTTCATGGGCGTCACGAGCCACCTGGCTCCCGCCTACGCCATCCATCCCGAGGGGGCCAGGCGCGGCATCTACTGGCTGATCACCCTGGCCCTCATCGTGGTGCTCGAGCTCAACGGCACGGGGCGCCTCGGCGGGACGGCGCCCGGCGGCACCCGCGCATACCTCGACGACCACGTGAAGTCGATCGTCGCCGGGTTCGTGCTCTGGGCGGTGTTCCTGGTGATGTGGGAGGTGCTCTTCTAGTCCTGGTGGGGTGCGAAAGCGGAGATTCCGCCCGCTACTCCAGTACCAGCGCCGCCACCAGGCACCACACCGGCGCCAGCACGAGCAGCGAGTCGATACGCCGCAGGGCGGGGACGTTGGCCCGCCGGTCCCCCATCAGCGCCGAGGCGACGTACGGGCCCAGGGGCGCGAGCACGATGGCGATGCCACCGAGGATCCACGGGGTGGCTCCTCGGAAGGGCGGCACGAGGACGGCGGCCACGCCGAGGGTGACGGCGGCGATACTGGCGGCGCCGGCCGCCGGCCCCTCCCATGCACTGCCGGCGCCGGTGCCCACCACGTAGGCGCTGGCGTCGTAGACAGCGGCGAAGGTGAGCAGGACGAACACCGGCACGATGCCGCTCTGGAGGAGGAGCACGGGTGAGGCGCAGGCCAGGCCGATGACGCCGGCGGCCACGAGCGTGCCCACGGGCTCGACCTTGGCGTTGCCACCCACCACCACGCCGGCGACCACGGTGCCGACCACTGCCAGCGCCACGACTCCTACCGCCAGCGGGCCGGCGGCGGCGCCGACCACGAGCAGCGCGGCCCCGGCGCCGGCCACCGGCGCCGACGGCCGGGGATGGGCCCGGCGTGAGCGGACCGCCTGCAGGGCGGCCAGACCGGCGCACGGGGCGAGCAGGACGACGAGGCCCGGCCGGCCGGCGGCCAGGGCCGCCATCGTCAACACGAACCACACGAGGCCGAGACGGGCGTGCGGCCCCACGACCCGCGGTCGCTCCTCCAGGGCCCGCACCCTGGCGAGCCACCCGGCGCGGCCGGCGGCGGTCGCCGGTCCTGTCGCGTCGCCACCGCCGGGCGCCGCCAGCCGCGACCCGGCCCTTCGGGGCGTGTCGCCCGCTGGGGCGACCTCGCCCAACCGGACGGAGCGATCGGCCACCGCTAGCCGCTCCCGCCCGGCAGTGGCACCAGGGCGCCGGCGCCGCTCCCATCGCCAACCCGCTTCAGGGCGGAATCGCCGCTCCCGCCGGCAGCCGGGTGCCGGACTACGTCGTCCCCGCTCCCGCCCGACACGGGGGGCAGCACGGCCACCTCGTCGCCTTCTCCCACCGCCACGTCCCCGTCCGCCGGCTCACCGTTCACCCACACCCTGGCGGTGCGCAGCACGGATGTGAACGGCTCGCCGTACCGGGCGCGGGCGGCGCTCAGGACGTCGGCCACCGTGGCCCCGTCGACCTCGTCCCGTCCGGTGCCGGCGGCCTCGCGGGCGGATGCGAACAGTCTCAGCACCGGCACGGCCGGGCTCCCCGCTCGCTCAGGGCGAGACCTCCGCCCGCCCGTTGGAGATGACCAACTCACCACCGCTGTGCGCCTCGAAGGCGTAGAGGTGTCGGCCGTCCCCCGGGCCGGCGTCGTAGAGGCTGGTGACCACGTCGGTGCCGGGGAAGACGGGCCGGGAGAAGCGCACGGCCAGCCGTCGCAGCCGCCCGGGGTCGCCGCCGGCGACGGAGCCGATGACCGCCTGGCTGGTCATGGCCATGGTGCACAGGCCGTGCACGATGATCCCCGGCAGGCCGGCGGCAACGGCGACCGCTGCGTCGAGGTGGATGGCGTTGTCGTCCCCTGACGCCTCCTTGTAGCGGTAGGTCTGGTCGTCGTCGACGTGGACGCCGAAGGTGCCGAGCGGCTGCGCCCGGGCGCCCCTCGGGAATCCGTGCTCGGGCTTGTCGGGGCCGGCGGACTCCCCGTCGCTCATGCCCCGGATGAACATGGTGACGTACTGCTCGAGCACCAGCGATCCCGTCGTGGTGTCCTCGCTGAGGACCTTCATCGTGTACCGGGTGCCGGACCGCCCGACCCGCACGCTGAACGCCTCGGCCGCCGTCGCGAGGAGCTGCCCCGGCGCCAGGGGCTGGTGGAAATGCATGTCCTGTTCGCCGTGCACGATCATCAGGAACGCCTCGGGTGGCACCATCGACGTGAGTGCGTCGCTCATCGACCGCCACGTGGGCACCACGCCGAACACGGGCGGGGCCAGGGTGCCCGACGCGTACGCCGGGTTGGGGTCGTTTGTGGCCGCCGCGTAGGAGCGGGCGCGGTCGGCGTCGACCTCCTCGACCTCGCCCGACCACCTCGTGCCCAGCTTCTCGGTGGCCAGCGCCATGCCCGAACGGTACCGGACGCCACCTGCCCACTTCCGGGCCGGCCCTACGCTGGGTCGGTGCCCCCCGTCCTCCTACTCCGCCACGGGCAGTCCACCTGGAACGCCGAGGGCCGCTGGCAGGGGTGGGCGGACGCCCCGCTGTCGGACGAGGGCCTGCGCCAGGCGGTGGAGATGGCCACCCGGCTGGCGTCAGCGGACGTGCGGTTCACGAGGGTGGTCTCGTCGGACCTGAGCCGCTCCATCGACACGGCCGCCGTCATGGCGCAGGCTCTGGAGTTGGGCGACGTGGCGCTGGAGCCGGACCTGCGCGAGCGCGACGTGGGCGACTGGAGCGGGCGCACCACCGAGGAGATCGACATCATCTGGCCGGGCGCCGTCGCCGCCTGGCGTGAGGGCCGGCTCGACCGGCCTCCCGGTGGCGAGCTCGACCCGGCGTTCCGGGCGCGGGTGGTACGGGTGGTCGAGCGCCTGGCCGCCGGCCCGGACGGCCTGGTGCTGGCAATCACCCACGGCGGCGTGATCCGGGCCCTCCATCGTCATCTCGGCGTCGAACCGCCCAGCACGCAGAACCTCGGCGGCCGCTGGTTCGATCTGGCGGCGGACAAGCGGCTGCGGGCGGGCGAGCACGAGGGCCTCCCCGAGGTGCCCGAGGAGACCATCACCACGGCCCTGTAGCCGGGCCCATCCACCCGGAACGTCACGTGGGGGCGCTACCTTCCCGTGCCGTGGACGTCGAGGTGATCCGCAGCCCCCGCAGGCGCAAGACGGTGCAGGCCCGGAAGGTGGACGGCGTCCTCCGGGTCTCCGTCCCGGCCTCCATGAGCAAGGCCGACGAGCAGCGCCACGTGGCCGAGATGGTGCGGCGCATGGAGCGCCGGTCGGAGTCGTCGGTCGTCGACCTGACGGGCAGAGCCGCCGCCCTGGCGTCGGCCCACGGCCTGCCCCGGCCCGCGTCGATCCGCTGGGTCGACAACCAGGAGTGGCGGTGGGGGTCGTGCACCCCGTCCGACGGCACGATCCGCATCTCGACCCGCCTGGCCACCGAACCCTCCTGGGTGCTCGACTACGTGATCATGCACGAGCTGGCCCACCTGGTCGTCCCCGGGCACGGCCCCGCCTTCTGGCGGGTGGTAGAGCGCTACCCCCGCACCGAGCGGGCGCGCGGCTTCCTCATGGCCCGGGGGCTGGAGCACGCCGGATGAGTGATCCGGGCGCCCGGTCGACAGGCTCGACGGTGCGCCGGTGAGCGATCCGGCAGCCAACGGCGCTGCGCCGCCCGGCAAGCGCCCGTCCACCCCGTTGCCGCTCATCCTGTCGTGCGTCGCCGGCGCCGTGGGCCTGGTGCTGCTCGTCGCAGGGGCCGTCGCAGGCAGCACGGCCCTGTCGGTGGCGGGCGTGGTGGCCGGTTCCGCCTCGCTCGGCGCCGCCCTGTACTGGCGCTCGCTGCTGATCAGCTCGTACGCGGCCCAGAAACGGGGCCGGCCCCGCTGAGGTCGTCGCCTGCATCGCCGCCGCCCTCCGGGCCGGCGCCGGCCGCCGCCTCGGCCAGCCGGAGGGCCGTCTCGGCCATGATCCGCTCGGCCAGTTCCTCGGTGAGCAGGTCGCCACCATGGCCGGCGTTCTCGTACCACCACAGCGCCTTGGGCTCGTTCGCCCATTCGTAGATGCTCTCAGCGTGCTGGGGGCCGAAGTACCCGTCGTCGGGATCGTGGGCGACAACGGTGAAGGCAGGGGCGATGTTCGCCACCAGCGATCCGGCGTCGGGCAGGTAGATGCAGTCGGGCCCGACCCGCGTGCGCAGGGCGGCGGCCAGCACCACGCGGCCGACCCGACCGCTGACCAGCTTGCGCACCCGGTGGGTACCGACCCGGTCGAGGTCACCCCGGGCCGGCGCGCTGATGCCCACCACCCCCGCGACGGTGCCGGATGCGCCGGCGTGCATCAGCACGGCGGCGCCCCCCAGGCTCGTGCCGATGGTCACCACCGGCAGCCCCGGCGGGGCGGCGGCGACCGCCGCAGCCACGTCGAGGGGCTCGTTGCGGCCCATCGAGCACAGCCCGCCCGATCGCCCGTGGCCCCGCATGTCGGGCACGATCACGTGGCCCCGGCGGGCCAGCAGGTGGGCGAAACGGTGGACGCCCGGCGAGCGGGACGAGTTCACGAAGCCGTGCACGAGCACGAAGGTGCACAGGGCGTCCGCCGGGCCGTCGAGGCGCCACGCGTTGAGACGGACACCGTCGGCCGTCGTGAGGGTCAGCTGCTGCTCGGGGCGGTACCGGGGCGGTGCCACGTACAGGCCGTAGTAGCGGGCGAGCCGCCCCTTGGCGAGGGCGGCGCCGGCCTGCGCCAGGAGGCCCTGCGCCAGGAAGCGTCGTTCGGCGACAGGTCGTGGCCCACGGACACCGTCCGGCCGGCGAGCCGGCCGGCCCAGCACGCCGGCGGCGGCGTCGAGCAGGCGGTCGGCACACAGGCGGCTGCGCCGCCGCCGGGCCGCCGGAACGCCGCCGTGGCCTACCGCTTCGCCGCTGCCGCGCTCCACCACTCCGCCTCGATGCGGCCCAGTTCGGTGGAGGGAGGCGTGCCCTTGCGGTACTCCGACAGGATGCCCCGCCAGGTGTTGGTGGCCTCCAGCCGGCTGAGCAGGGCGCTCACGCCCCACACCACCCGGTCGAGGATCACGTACGACGTGGGCATGTTCAGCGCCTTGATGAGATCGCCGTAGCGGCCCTGCACGTCGACCACCGTCTGAAGGGCCTTGCCGGTCGAGTCCCGCGTGTAGGTGAACCTCTCGGTCATGAACGGCTCGTACGGCCCCCGCACGTACTCGAACACGAAGTCCGGGTCGAAGCCATGGTCGGGCGCCAGGAAGCGCGCCGTCACCGCCCGCTCCACCAGGGCCTCGGGGTCCTCGTCGAGGATGGCGTCGAGGAGCGGCCCGAGGCGTTCGAACTCGCCCGGCGCCCAACGCTTCACCAGGCCGAAGTCGAGGAACGTGACCGAGCCGTCGTCGTGGAAGCGGTAGTTCCCGGGATGGGGGTCGCCGTTGAACACGCCGTCGCGGTGGATCGAGCCCTGGGCGAAGCGCAGGATCACCTCGCCCGCCCGGTCCTTGGCCGCCTGGTCCGAGCGCTCCAGGAACTCGTCCCAGCGCATGCCGTCGACCCACTCGCTGGTGATCACCCGCCGGCTGCTGCGCTCGGGCACCACCCGCGGCACGTGGATGAAAGGGTGGTCGGCGTAGCGCTCGGCGAACTCGGTCTGGCATGCCGCCTCATAGCGGTAGTCGAGCTCGTCGGCCATGCGGGCCCGCAGCTCGTCGACCAGGGCCTTCACCTCGAGGTTCTTCAGGGCGAACTGGGCGAAGATGCCGTACAGCATCTCGGCGTTGTCGAGGTCGCTCTTGATGGCCCCGTCGACGCCGGGGTACTGGACCTTCACGGCCACGATGCGCCCGTCGGGCATCACCGCCCGGTGCACCTGGCCGATCGAAGCGGCGGCCACGGGCACAAGCTCGAAGTCGAGGAAGAGCTCGTGGGGATCCGCTCCGAGCTCGTCGCGGATGACGCCTTCGGCCAGCCGGGGCGCCATGGGCGACACGTCGGCCTGGAGGGTGGCGAGTGCGGCCTTGGCCTCGGGCGGCAGCCCGTCGGCGATGAAGGACAGCATCTGCCCGGCCTTCATGATGGCGCCCTTCATCCCGCCGAGAACCCTGGCCACGTCCTCGGCCGAGCGGATGGCGAACTGCTCCTCGAGCCGGGCCCGCTCATCCTCGGTGGCCCGGCGACCCTTGATCTTGACCTGGGTGTAGTGCAGGGCCCGTCGGGCGGTGAGGCGCCACACGCGCATCTGGCGCTCGAGATGGACCCGTCGCGACTGGTCGCGAATGGCGACACTCACCGCTGCGCCGGCGGCGGCCGTGCCTGCGGCTGCGCCCAGGACGACGGCGCGGCGGCGGGTCCTACGGGTTCCCACCGGGCAGCCGGACCTCCCGCTCGGCGGTGGCCTGGTCCTCGAGGCAGAAGCGCGCCGCCGGCAGGGCCTCGAGCCGGCTGTCGTCGATCACCGTGCCGCACGCCTCGCAGGTGCCGTAGGTGCCGTCGTCGAGGCGCTGCAAGGCATGCTCGACGTCGGCCAGCTCGGCCTGCACGCGTTCGAGGATCGACAGGTCGCGCTCGCGGTTGAACGTCTCCGTGCCGATATCCGCCTGGTGCTGAGACGACAACTCGCCGAGGCTCTCGTCCTCGGATTCGGACGTGAGCCCGTCGGCGACGAACCCGTCGCGGATCCCGCCGAGGCGGCTGCGCTCCTCGTCGAGCCGGGTCCGGGCCGCGTCCTGTTCCATCGATGCGATCGTAGCGGTGCCGCCACCCAACGCCGGCCCCAGGGGCACCGAGGGAGCTGGGAGCGCTACGAGGGCCGGAACGCTCCCAGCAGCGCCGAGGGCCGGGCGTTCACCCCCAGGCTGTCGAGGTCGACGATAAGCGGTGCGTCACCACCGCCTGGGGCCGGCGCCACTTCGACGTCCGCCACTTCGACGTCGTCGTCGTCGTACGGGAGCGGCTCCGGCACGAGGGGCCGGCGCAGCGTCATCACGATCACCCCGTTCATCGCAACCGTGGTCACCAGCTCCCACCCGTCGGTGCCCAGGGACTGCAACTGGCGGCGCAGGCCCGAGAGCCCGGCGTCGCCGTTCCAGATGAGTTCGTAGTCCCATGCGTCGGCCGTGCGAACCACCCCCCATGCGTGCGCGTGCAGTTTCCCAGACATGACGGTCCTCGTTCAAGGCGCTTCGTTCAAGGAGCTTCCGGCGTCAGCGTCGCCGTCCTGCCACCGCGGTGCGAGGCCGACGGCAGAGAACGCCCGGAAGCGAGCCGGTTTGAGCGTGGGGGCGGGGAGGATCGAACTCCCGACGCCGAGATTAAAAGTCTCGCGGTCTACCACTGACCTACGCCCCCGGGGAGCTGCACCCAAAGGGTAGGCGGCGGTGTGCGCGGAACTCCCGGGAGTGCAACCGTACCGGGCGGCGTGAACGGGGCGGGGCGTGGGCTCAACCTGGGCTGCTCGCCGACGGCCCTGCGCCCTCAGGCGGTCGTCGGGGATACCGGTCATCCGGCGTAACCATCGCCATCCGGCGTAACCATCGCCAACGGTGCCCGGTGGTGCGCTACGTGAGGATCAGGATCAGGATGATGATGAGGATGAGAGTTCCGACACCGATGTACACGCTTGCCTCCTCCTGCGTCGAGATCACTCGATCCCTTGCAGGATCGGTGGTGCCCGTTCGGCCGCAGCCGCAAACCTGACCGCAAACCTGACGAAGCCGGGTCCGCTGGGCCTGCTCCCGGGCATTCTCGGTACGGAATCTCACGCAGCAGAGCCTGAGATCCGCACCTGGAACCCCGCAGGCCCGGCCCTGCACCGACGCAGGTCGTTTCCCGTGGCGATGCACGGGGAACAGCCGAGGCATGATCGCCTTCTTCGTCATCCTGGTACTGCTGATGGTGCTGGTCGCGTTCGCAGGCCAGTGGAGCGGCGGGCGCCGGCGACGGGTGATCTACGACCGGGACGTCATCGTCGACCGCCGGCCGACCGTCGTCGAGCGCGGGCCCGACATCATCGATGGGCCCGACGTCATCGAGGAGATCGTCGAGGACCCCTACCCGGCGGCGCGGTCCCGCCGGGTGGTGCGCCGCCGCATTCGCTGACCGGCCTAGCCGGCGAAGGAGAGCGAGAGGCCGAAGTCGCCACCCTCGTCTGTCCACCACTCGGCCGGCCTCAGGCCGGCGCCGGCCAGCTCGGCCTCGACGCTGCGGCGGCGGAACTTGGCGCTGATCTCGGTGACGACGGTCTCGCCCGCCGCCAGTTCGATCGTGAGCCCGGGGTCGGGGATGTGCACCGTCTGCGCCTTCCGGCTCCGCAGGCCGAGTTCGATCCACTCCTCGGCGGCGTCGAAGCGGGCCGAGTGGTCGAACTGGGTGACGTCGAAGTCGGCGCCCAGTTCCCGGTTCAGCACGGTAAGCACGTTGCGGTTGAACGCCGCCGTGACCCCGGCGGCATCGTCGTAGGCCGCCTCCAGCCGGGCGGCGTCCTTCACCAGGTCGGTGCCGAGCAGGAAGCTTTCACCGGGCGCCATCTGCGAGGCCGCGTCAGCCAGGAAGCGCTTGCGCTGGGCGGGCCGCAGGTTGCCGATGGTGCTGCCGAGGAAGGCGACGAGGCGACGACCGCCGGTGGGCAGCAGCCCGAGGTGGTGGTCGAAATCGCCCACCACGCCGTGCACCTCCGTCCCCGGGTACTCCCGGGCCAGGGCCGTCACGGCCAGCCGGATGGTGGGCTCGCTCACGTCGAACGCAACGATGCGGCGGAGGGCGCCGGCGGCAGTCATTGCGTCGAGCAGCAGGCGTGTCTTCTCCGACGTGCCCGACCCGAGCTCCACCAGTGTGTCGGCGCCGGTCAGCCGGACGATGGCCGCCGCCTCCCGGGCGAGGATTTCGCGCTCCCGCCGGGTCGGGTAGTACTCCGGCAGGCGGGTGATCTCGTCGAACAGGTCGCAGCCCCGCTCGTCGTAGAACCACTTGGGCGGCAGCTCCCGCGGCGCCCGGTCGAGACCGTGGCGCACGTCGTCCCGCAGGCTCTGCGCCAGTACATCGGGAGGGAGGTGGACGTCGACCCTGGGGCCGCTCTGGCCGTGCATCGCCATCCCCTTCAGGAGACGGCCAGGCGCTTGCCGAGCCAGACCGCGGCGTGCTGGACAGCCTCGTCGGGGATCTCGTGGCCCACGTCGTACCAGTGCAGCTCGACGTCGGCGCCGGCAGTGACGAGTCCCTCTACCAGCTCCTCGTAGTCGTCGATGGTGACCAGCTCGTCGTTGCGCCCGGTGGCGCAGAAGATCTGCTTGTGGTCGAGCACCCGGCCTCCGGGCGGGCGGAACGACGGCTTCCCGCTCAGGATGACGGCGCCGGCGACGGCATCGGGACGGTCGAGGAAGAGCGCAGCAGCGGCGGTCGCGCCGTCGGAGAAGCCCAGCAACCAGATGTCCTCGGAGTCGAGGTCGAGCGCCTTGCAGGCGTCCGTCAGGAAGCCGGCCAGCTCGCCGACGGCCTCGTGCACGGCGATGGCCCATGGCGTGGGGAGGTCGGGGTCCAGCTCCTCCTCGTCCTCGGCCGGCGGACGCCGGGGCAGGTGGCGGAAGCCACCGTCCTCGTCGTCAAGTCGGCCGCGGGGGCTGAGGACGGCGACGCCGGGCGAGATCCGCCGGGCCACGTCGACAAGGTCGTCCTCGGTGCCGGCCGCCCCGTGCAGGGCGAAGACGGTGATGCCGCCGGTCTGGTCCTCGCCGGTCGCCGGGTCGAACCTGTAGGGGACGCCGAGATCGGGAAGGTCAGCCATCCGCGAGACGCTACCTGCGACGTCCCGTCATGAGGAGAACGTGACGATGGTGAGCGTGCCGTAGGCGAGGAGGGCGAACGACACCGAGTACAGGACCGCCTTGGTGGCGGCCCGCTTGACCGGCGAGCGCACGTAGTCGTCGATGATCCAGCGCAGGCCGTTGAGGCCGTGCAGCAGCGCCAGCACGAGCAGGGCCCCGTCGAACAGGCGCCACAGCGGGTTGTCCCAGCGCTCGGCCACGAAGCGGGCGTCGGTGTCCGTGACGTCGTTGAGGATGTGGGTGATCGAGAAATGGACGAGGGCCAGGAACACCAGCACCAGGCCCGAGATCCGCATGAAGAACCACGACCACACCTCGCTGTTCTGGCGGGGGCGGCGCTGCTGCGGCGTGCCCCGGTCGGCCGGCGTGGCGGTGGGCGCGCTCATCGGCCCGCCATCCCTGCGGAATGGCCGACCCATGGTTCTTCCCCCTCGAAGGGCCGCCCGGGCCCCGCCCGCCCTTCGGGCGTGCTCACAGGATGCGCCCGTCGATGAAGGGCTTCATGATCACGTAACCGCCGACCAGCGTGAACACGATGGTGATGAACAGCACCGTGCTCAGGGCCCGCTTCTCGTTGCGGATGCCGCCCGGGAAGAAGTCGACCATCACGATGCGCAGGCCGTTGAGCGAGTGGAAGACGAGGCCGAACAGCAGGCCCACCTCGAACAGGCGCAGCACCACGTTGCCGTACAACTCGTGGACCTCGTCGTACAGGTCGGGTCGGGAGACGAGCGACACGTCGATGATGTGCAGGAGGAGGAAGAAGAAGACGAGGAAGCCGGTGATGCGGTGGGTGACGAACGCCCACTGCCCCGAACGGCCCCGGTAGACGCTTCCCCTCCCGGCGCTCAACGCCGCCTCCGTCGCCGCACCCAGCGGCCCGCCCACATGGTGGACGACAGTACGTAGAGGGCGAACGCGGTGATCAGCAGGGTGACGGCGCCGAGGGCGGTGGCGAACAGCGCCTGGGCCGTTGTCATCAGAAGCGACGCTACCCGGCGTCCGTTGGCCACGGTGCAACCTGGCGCCGGTGTGACGCCGACCGGTTGCGACCCACGGTCAGCGGAGGTGGGAGCCGGGGACGACGGTACGGCCCGGCGCCTTGCCGGCGCGGTGCAGGAGCCGGTCGGCGACGAGGGAGGTCACGGCGAACACGGCGGCCGCCGTCAACACGATGGTTCCGCCGGGCGGAAGCGCCCAGACCCGCGCGATGCCGAGGCCGACGACGCACGACGCCATCCCGACCGCCATGGCCACCGCCACGGCGGCCCGGAACGAGCCCGCCACCAGCTGCGATGTGGCCACCGGCAGCACCATCAGGGCGGCCACCAGCAGGAGCCCGACGACGCGCATGGCCCCCACGATGGCGATGGCGGCGAGGGCGGCCAGCACCGTGTTGAGCGCCTCGACCGGCAGGCCCGCCACCCGGGCCGACTCCTCGTCGAGGACCACAGCGAACAGCGCTCGGCCCAGCACCGCCATGATCACCACGATGGCAGCACCCAAACCGACCACCGTCCATGCGTCGGCCGGCGACACCGTGAGGATCGACCCGAAGAGGTAGCTGAGGACACTGGCGTCGAGCCCACCTGAGGCGCCCACCATGACGACGCCGGCGGCGATCCCCGAATAGAAGAACAGGGCGAGCGCGAGGTCACCGCTGGCCCGCCCCCGGGACCGCAACCGCTCGATGCCGACAGCGCCCGTCACCGCCACGACCAGGGCGGCGGCCACCGGCCACACGCCCAGCAGCAACCCGGCGGCCACGCCGGCGAAGGCCAGGTGCCCGATGCCGTCGCCCATGAGGGACAGGCGCTTTTGGACCAGGAAGGCCCCGATCAGGGGCGCCGATGCCCCCACGGCGACGGCCGCCACCAGCGCCAGCTGCATGTAGCCGCGGTCGAACGGATAGGGCAGGGACAGCACGGGCTCAGGTGCCGTTGTCGGGCTTGACGAGGCCTTCGAGCCACAGGGGGAGGTCGTCGTGGTGCACGCCGAGGCTCACGCCGGTGGCCACCAGGTCGGCAGGTGGCCCGTCGAAGTACACCTTGCCCCGCCGCATCACCACCACCCGGTCGAGGTCGTCGGCCACGGCGCCGAGTTCGTGGGAGACCAGCAGCACGGCGGCCGAGTGCTCGGCCACCAGGTGGGTGAGCGAGTCACGGAAGCGATGCTGGGACTCGGCGTCGACCCCGGCCACCGGCTCGTCCAGCACCAGCAGCTCGGGCTGGGCGGCCAGCGCCTTGGCGATGAACGCCCGCTGCTGCTGGCCGCCCGACAGCTCGCTGACCCGGCGGCGCCGGTGCTCGAGCAGGGCGACCGACGACATGGCGTGCTCGATCTCGGTGCGATCGGCGGCGTCGAAGCGCCGGCGCCATCCGCTGCGGGCCAGACGACCGGCTCCCACGACCTCCTCCACGGTCGCCGGCATCTCCCGGGCCAGGGCGGCCCGCTGGGGCACGTAGCCGAGGCGCCACCGATGGCGCAGGTCGGCCGGCGCAGCGCCGAAGAGGCGCACCTCCCCGGCCCGTGGCTTCAGCAGACCCAACAGGCAGCGCAGGAGCGTGGACTTGCCCGAGCCGTTCGGTCCCACCAGGGCCACGAACTCACCCGGCGCCACCGTGAGGCTCACCCCGTCGAGGACAGGCTCGTGGCCGTAGGAGAAGGACAGGTTCTCGGCTTCGAGGACGGGCTCTGCAGCGTGGTCATTCATGAGCATGCTTCCCAATACCCTGGGTCAGGGTCGCCACCGGTGCGCTCTCTCATGTGCAGCCGAGGGCGGTGCGGAGCACCCCCAGGTTGCGCCGCATGGCATCTCCATAGCCGCCATCGAGGCGGCCTTCAAGCGGATCGAGCACGGCAACCTTCACCCCTGCCTCGCGGGCCAGCGCCCGGGCGACCCTGGGCGACACGAGGCGCTCGGTGAACACGGTCGTCACTCCTTTGGCGCGGACCAGGTCGACGAGGTCGGCCAGCCGGTCAGGGTCGGGTTCCGCCTCGGGGGAGATGCCGGTGATCGGCTCCTGGACGAGGTCGTACCGACGCGCCAGGTGCCCGAACGCCTCGTGGGCGGTCACGAGCTCCCGGCGCTCGCAGGTCGCCAGCCCGGCGGCCATCTCCTGGTCGAGGGCGGCCAGCTCGTCACGGAAGGCGGCGGCTCGCCGGCGGTACCCATCCGCGCCCGCCGCGTCGATCGCCACCAGCTCCCGGTAGACCACCGTCGCCGCCTCGGCGAGGCGCTGCGGGTCGAGCCAGATGTGCGGGTCCTTGCCGTCCTGCGCCGTCAGGAGGTCGACCGCCCTGCCCGCCCGCCGCGACGCCGCGGCCAGGCCGGGCTGGAACCCGCCGCCGAGGTAGAGCACCAGATCGGCGTCGTCCACGGCGTCGATCTCGTCGGACGTCAACTCGAGATCGTGGGGCTCGGCGCCCGGCGGTGTGAGGTCGGTGACGGCGACGCCATCCCCGCCGATGCGCTCGGCGACCTCGGCCAGGCGGGCGAAGCCGGCCACGACCCGCACCCGACCGTCGTCGCCGGCCCCGCCCCCGGAGCCGCAGGCGGCCATGGCCGCGGAGAGGAGCACACTCGACGCGAGGACGGCGATCGAACGGCGCACGCCCGTGAGCCTATCTGAGAATGAGTCTCAATCGCAACGGGCACAGACCCCGACCAGGTCCAGCCGGTGGGTCTGGGGTCGAAAGCCGGTGGCCGCCGCCGCCTGCGCCACCGCCCGCGCCACCGTCTGCTCCAGGCGCAGCGACGCCGGAACGTCCTCCACCGTGCCACAGCTGGTGCACACCAGGTGGTGGTGGTGCTCGGTGAGCGCCTCGGCCAGCTCGTGACGGGCGAGGCCGTCCGGGCCGAGCATGCGGTGAACCACGCCCGCCTCCTCGAGCACACCCAGGGACCGGTAGACCGAGCTCTGGGCCAGGCCCGACCCGGCGTCGAGCAGCTCGACCATCGACACCGGCCGGGCCGTCGCCACCAGCACGTCCACCACGGCGCGCCGCACCGGGGTGTACCGCTGGCCCACGGCCCGGAGCCGCTCGCCGACGGTCGCGTGGAGCTCGGTGTCCTGCACGATGTCGAGCGTACCCAGCCGGCGATGGGCCGACGTCGCCCGCCCCTCACTCCGCCCGGTTCCAGCGGCCGCCGCCCACCACGGCGGCGGCGAGAGCGGTGGTGATCGGCACCGACGCCACCAGTCCCACGCTGCCGACGAGCGTGCGCACGATCTCGCCGGCGACGACCTCGCCGGTGAGCACGTCGGACACCCGCCGGTTCGCCTGCACCAGCAGGATCAGGAGGGGTAGGGAGGCGCCGGCGTAGGCGAGCACCAAGGTGTTGACGGTGGACGCCACGTGGTCGCGCCCGATGCGCAGGGCTGCGCGGTACAGCTCGGCCGGGCCCATGGCCGGGTTGGCGAGGTGCAGCTCCCATACGGCGGACGCCTGGGTGACGGTGACGTCGTCGAGTACCCCGAGCGAGCCGATGATGATGCCGCCGAGGAGCAGCCCCTGCAGGTTGACGCGGGCCGACGCGGCCTGGAGGAACGACGCCTCTTCGGTGCCCATGCCGGTGAGGTGGGTGGCGCCCACGAACACGACGGCCAGGACACCGATGAGGGCCAGGCTGGCCAGCGTTCCCACCACTGCCGTTGTGGTGTGCAGGTTGTTGCCGTGTGACAGGTACAGGTTCACGAGGATGATGGCTGACGCCGCCACGATGGCCACCGCCACCGGGCTCTCCCCCTCCAGCACGGCCGGGATGAGGAACCACACGAGCACGGCCAGGGTGAAAGCCAGGGCCAGCAGGGCGCGGGCGCCCCGGGCCCGTCCGAGCACCACCACGGCGAGTACGAAGACGAGGGCCAGGAGCAGCATGGGGCCACGGCGTTGGAAGTCGGCCAGGTAGTACTGGTTCCCCCTTGTCGCGTCGGCGGTGAAGCCGAGGACGACGCGATCCCCCTCCTTCACGGTGGGCGTACCCGGTCCCTCGGCCAGGCTCAGCTGGATCGCCGTGCCCTTGTCCGGTCCGCTCGACGGCACGACGGTGACCTCGTTGCACTTCACCCCGGCGTTCGTGGTGGTGCCGGCGCACGGCACGCGGTCGACCGCCTCCACCTTGGCCGGGACCAGGTCAGCGGGCGGGCCGAGATAGCGGGCGATGCCCGTGTCCTTCCCGGTCGGCCACATCACGGCCGCAGCCACCATGGTCGCCGCCGCAGCCATGCCGACAATGGCCAGCAGGAGCCGGTGGGTGAGCAGTGCCGCGCCCTCGGCCCCGGCGAGGTCGGGAGGATGGGCGTGCGGACCGCTCACCGGGTCACCCTACCGGTGCGGTTTTCTGGGTACAGAAACCGACGTTGTGCAGCGTGCGTTTCCGTACCGGGAACGTGCTCAGCAGATCGGGGCGGGAATGACGAGCTGGCCCCGCAGGTACGGCGCCAGCACATCGGGCAGGCGCACCGAACCGTCCGGCTGCCGGCCGGTCTCCACCAGCGCCGCCCACACCCGGGGCACGGCCAGGGCCGACCCGTTCAACGTGTGCACGAAGGCGGTGCCCCTGCCGCCGGCCGGGCGGTAGCGGATGTTGGCCCGGCGGGCCTGGTAGTCGCTGAACCACGACACCGACGACACCTCGAGCCACTGGTCGACGCCCGGCGAGTACACCTCGAGGTCGTAGGCGCGGGCGTGCGACTGGCCGAGGTCGCCGGTGCAGATGTCGACCACCCGATAGCCGAGCCCGAGTTCGCGGAGCACGCCTTCCGCCCGCCGAAGGAGGTCGGCGTGCACCTTCTCCGCCTCCTCGGGAGTGGTGAAGGCGAGGATCTCGACCTTGTCGAATTCGTGCACCCGGAGCAGGCCTCGGGTGTCCCGACCGGCCGAGCCCGCCTCCCGGCGATAGCAGGTGGTGTGGGCCATGAGGCGCACCGGCAGGTCGGCCTCGTCATAGACCTCGTCGCGCCCCATCGAGGTGAGCGGCACCTCGGCGGTGGGGATGGCCCACAGGTCGTCGCGCTCGAGGTGGTAGGCGTCGTCGGCGAACTTGGGCAGCTGGCCCGTGGCCGTGAGGGTGTCGGTGCGCACCAGCGTGGGCGGGCGGATCTCCTCGAAGGCGTCGGCGTTGCGGTCGAGGGCCAGCTGGCACAGGGCCCGCACGAGCGTGGCCCCCATGCCCCGGTAGACCACGAACATCGACCCCGAGATCCTGGCGCCCCGTTCCAGGTCGAGGATCCCGAGCTGGGCGCCGATGTCCCAGTGCGGCACGCGCTGGTGGGCGGCGAAGGCGTCGGGGTCGTGGCCCTCGATGCGGAGCACCGGGTTGTCGTCCGCCGACGCCCCGTCGGGCGCGTCGGGCGACGGCAGGTTGGGGATGTGCAGGAGCAGGTCGTGCAGCTGCGCCTCGACCTCGCCCGCCTCGGCGTCGATCGAGTGCTCGTCGCCTCCCAGGGCCCGGCTCTCGGCCGCCAGGGCGTCGGCCGTCGCTTGATCGCCGGCTCGCCGGGCCTTGCCCACCTCCTGCGAGAGGCCCTTCACCTTGGCCCTGATCACGTCCCTGCGGCCGGCCAGCTCCCGGCGGCGGACGTCGAGGTCGACGGCCCGGTCGACCTCGGCCGGGTCGACCTTCTTGCGGACCAGCGCCGCCTTCACCGCGTCCGGTCCGGTGCGCAAGAGGCGGACGTCGATCATGAGGTGGGAACGGTAGCGTGCGCCGCCATGGCGGCCGTCGAAATATCCGACCTTGTCGTCCGCTTCGGCGAGGTCACGGCGGTGGACGGCCTGTCCTTCCGGGCGGCCGCCGGCGAGGTGGTCGCCCTGCTCGGGCCCAACGGCGCCGGCAAGACCACCACCATCGAGACGCTCGAGGGCTACCGCCGGCCGGCGTCCGGCTCGGTGCGGGTGCTCGGTCTCGATCCGGTGGCGTCGCGCACAGACCTCACGCCCCACATCGGCGTGATGCTGCAGGTGGGCGGCGTCTATCCGGCCATGAACGCGCTGGACGCGGTGCGCCTGTTCGCCGCGTACCACGCCGACCCGGAAGACCCGGAGGAACTGGTGGAACGGGTGGGGTTGACGGCGGTCCGCCGGACCCGGTGGCGCCGGCTGTCGGGCGGGGAGCAGCAGCGACTGTCGCTGGCGCTGGCCCTGGTGGGCAAGCCGTCGGTGGTGTTCCTCGACGAGCCCACCGCCGGAGTCGACCCGGTGGGGCGGCTGGCCATCCGCTCGGTGATCACCGACCTGCGGGAGCGGGGGGCGTGCGTCCTGCTCGCCACCCACGAACTCGACGAGGCCGAGCGGCTGGCCGACCGGGTCGTCATCGTCGACAAGGGACGGGTGGTGGCTTCGGGCTCACCGGCCGAGCTGCGGGCGGGCGGCGACGAGCGCCGCATCCGTTTCTCGGCGCCCGCCGGGGTCGACACCGGTGCGCTGGGGGACGCGCTCGGCGCCCCGGTGACGGAGGAGTCGCCGGGCGAGTACCTGGCCGGCGCCGAGCCCACCCCTGCCAACGTCGCCCGCCTCACCGCCTGGCTGGCCGAGCACGACCTCGCCCTCGCCGACCTGCACACGGGCCGCCAGACGCTGGAGGAGGCCTTCCTACGCGTCACCGGTCCCGATGCCCGGCGCCCGCCGACCGGCGGCGGCGTGCACAGCGAGTCGTCCCATGGCGGTGCGGCGGCCGGCGGCGGCGGCGGCGGGGCGGAGACCCCGCCGCCTCGGGGCGAGCGGGGCACCCTGGGCCGCCTCGCCGCCCAGACGAGGGCGGAGGTCACCATGACCCTGCGCCGGGGCGAATCCGTGCTGTTGGCCCTTGGCATCCCCGTCCTCCTGCTGGTGTTCTTCTCGTTGGTCGACGTACTGCCCACCGGCACCGACCAGCCGGTGGACTTCCTCGCCCCCGGCATCCTCGCCCTGGCCGTGATGTCGACGGCGATGGTGGGCCTCGCCATCGCCACCGGCTTCGAGCGGGAGTACGTGGTGCTGAAGCGCCTGGGCACCACCCCCCTGCGCCGGGGCGAGCTGCTGGCGGCCAAGACGGCCGGCGTGCTGGCCGTGCTGTGCGTGCAGCTGGCGGTACTCCTGCCGGTCGCCCTCGCCCTCGGCTGGCGGCCCGGCGGGAACGCTGCGCTCGCCTTGGGGGCCGTGCTGCTGGCGACCGTCGGGTTCGCCGGCCTCGGCCTCACCATGGCCGGCGCCCTCGCGGCGATGACCACCCTGGCCGCTGCCAACGGGCTCTACCTCGTGCTCCTCCTCCTCGGCGGCATGGTCGTCCCCCTCGAGAAGCTGCCAGGAGGCCTCCGGACCATCGCCCGCGCCCTCCCCGCCGCCGCGCTCTCCGACGCCCTCCACGGCGCTCTGGCGACGGGCGGCTCCGTGCCGGCCCGGGCGTGGACCGTGCTCGCAGCCTGGGCGGTTGTCGCCCCCGCCGTCGCCGCCCTCACCTTCCGCTGGGAGTAGGCGGTTCGTCGCCTCCTTGCGCTCGCATGGCGCGCCCGATCAGAGGGGGGATCCCTTCGGCGCCTTCAGCGGTGGACGGCGGGCCCCGTCGCAGTGAGCGTCGCCGGCGCCGCGTGGGCGTCGAAGTGGGCGACCCGACGGCGACCCCGCACGCCGGTCGCCGCGAACACCACGGCGAACAGGGCGGCGCCGACAAGGACGATGGTGGGGCCCGACTGCACGTCGAGGTGGTAGCTGAGGTTCATGCCGAAGAAGCCGCACAGCGCCCCGATCCCCGTGGCCAGCACCAGCATGCGGCCGAAGGAGTTGGTGAGCATGCGGGCGACGGTGGCGGGGATGACGAGGGTGGCGGCGATGAGGGTGACGCCGAGCACCTGCATGGTGGCCACGATCGAAAGGGCCAGGACAAGCATCAGCAGAGCGTCGATGCGGCTGGTCGAGACGCCCGACACCTCGGCGACATCGGGGTCGAAGGTGGCGAACAGCAGGGGCCGGTAGGCGAAGAACACGACGGCGGCGGCGACGGCGGCCACGGCCACCACCGCCCAGACATCGGCGGTGGACACGCCGAGGATCGACCCGAACAGGGCGGCGTCGAAGCTGCGCCCGGCCCGTCCGAAGACGGCGAACAGGGCCAGGCCCAGTGCGAAGGAAGCGGTGGTGATGACGCCGATGGCTGCGTCGGCGCCTATCACCCGGCGCCTCGTCACCCCGTTCACCATGAGCGCCGACGCCACGCCCCACACTCCGGCGCCGAGCAGGAAGTTCACCCCGAGCAGGGCCGACGCGGCGAAGCCACCGAAGATGGCGTGCGACAGGCCGTGGCCGATGTAGCTCATCCCCTTGAGCACCACGTATACGCCGATGAGCCCGCACAGGGCGCCGGCGACGGTGGCCACCATCAACCCGTTGCGGAAGAACTCGAACTCGAAGGGGCGCAGCAACTCGCTCATTCCCGCTCAGGGGGCCGCTCGGGCCCCGCTCGCCCTTCTGATTCGCTCATGAGCCCGACGCCCGGCGCATCTTCACCACGTTCGACGGCTGGTACTGGTCCACCACGATGGGCATGCCGCCGTGCTCGAGCACGTCCATGGTGGACCCGTAGGTGCGCTCCAGGACGGCCGGCGTGAGCACGTCGCGGGGCGCCCCGGAGCCCAGCACCTGCTTGTTGAGGCACACCAGGTGGGGCAGGTGGGCGGCGATGCCGTTGAGGTCGTGGGTGGTGAGCACAATGGCGAGGCCGTCGCCGTTGAGATCGTCGAGGAGGTGCAGGACTTCGTGGCGGGTCCGGACGTCGACGCCCGAGGTGGGCTCGTCCAGCAGCAGCAACTCGGGCCGGCCGAGCAGGGCCCGGGCGACGAACATGCGCTGCTGCTGACCGCCGGACAGCTCGCGGATGTGGCGCTCGCCCAAGTCGCCCAGCTCCAGCCGGTCGAGGACGGCCGCCACCTCGGCCCGCTCCGCCCGGCTCGGCCACGGCAGCCGGCGCCCGGACGTCCGGGCCATCAGTACGCACTCGGCCACCGTGACGGGGAAGCTCCAGTTCACCGTCTCCACCTGGGGCACGTAGGCCACCCGCAGCCCCCGCCGGCGCACCACGGACCCGGCTGAGAGGGGCACCGTCCCGGTGACGACCCGCAGCAGCGTGGTCTTGCCGGACCCCGAGGGACCCACGACACCGGTGAACTGACCGGGCGCCACCTCCAGGTCGACGTCCACCAGCGCCGGCCCGTCGCCGGTGCGGTACGCGCAGGTCACGTGGCGGAGCTCGACCAGGGCCTGCTCGGCGCGGCTCACTGGGGGTAAGCCGCCGTGTCGCCGGCGCCCAGGGCGATATCGACCGCTTCGAGCGCGGAGGCGTCGCCACCGAGCGCGCTGGTGATGGTGGCGTAGTCGAACCGCATGAGACCGGCCCACGAATGCTCCGGCGCGCCCGGCCTCCCGGGCAGGTCGTCGTCGCGGAGCACGTCGACGTAGGCCGCGCCGGCCTCCCGCCCGATCTGTTCGAGCACGGGGCTCGGGAAGACCTCGCTGCCGAAGATGGCGGGCACGCCCTGGCTCCTCACCTGGTCGATCAGGCGCGCCACCTCCCGGGGGGTGGGGTCCTCGAAGTCGGAGACCTGGATGGCCCCCACGACGTCCCAGCCGTACTCCTCGGCGAAGTACGCGTACGCGTCGTGGTAGGTGAGCAGCTTGCGGTCGCCCTCTGGGATGGTGGCGAATGCCCGGCGCATGGCCGTGTCGAGCCGGCCGACCAAGTCCGAGAAGGCTTCGTAGTTGGCGTCGTAGGCGGCGGCATTGGCGCGGTCGCGCCGCACAAGGGTGTCCCGGACGACGCGCGCATAGCTCACTGCGTACTTCGGATCGGTCCACAGGTGGGGATTGGGCTTCCCGTCCTTCTTCGGGAACGAGAAGTCGTAGATGTACCGGTCCTCGGGGATCGACTCGGTGCCCAGCTCGACCACCTCCGCTCCGTCCTTGATGCTCGACCGGGCCAGCTCGACGGTTGGCTCCTCGAGTCGCAGCCCGTTGACGAACACCACGTCAGCGGTGGCGAGCAGCTCGGCCGCGCTCGGCTTCGGCTCGAACGTGTGCGAGTTGGTGCCCTCCGGGACGATGCCGGTGATGTCGACCTTGTCACCGCCCACGGCCGCCACGATGCTGGTGATCGGCGCCACCGTGGTGACCACCCGCAGCCCGCCGGAGCCACCGGTGCCTCCCTCTTCGGCGCCAGAGCTTCCGCATCCGGTGGCCGAGGCGGCGAGCACCGCCGCGGCCACGCCCATCCGCCACCTTGGGCGGCCATGAGTCCCTAGCGGCACAGGGACGAGCCTATAGGCGAGCTGGAGGTAACTGCGTCCAGATCGCAATACTTCGGTAACCTGCTGTGGTGAACGGACAGCTGACCGGTCTGCTGGCGCTGCTCCGGGAGAACCGGGTGCGCGTCACCGTGCCCCGCCGGGCCATCCTCGAGTCGCTGGTGGAGCTGGGCCCCCATGTCACCGCCGAGGAGCTGGCCGGCCATGTCCAGGCTCGCTATCCCGAGGTGCACGGGTCCACCGTGTACCGCACGCTCGACCGGCTCACGGTGCTCGGCGTGGTGGAGCACGTCCACCTCGGCCACGGCCGCGCCGTCTTTCACGTGGCCGACGCCGGCCACCAGCACCTCCACTGCGACGGCTGCGGCGTCGTGGTCGAGGCTCCGGACGAGCTGTTCAGCGACCTCGTCCGGGCCGTCGAGGAGCGCTACGGGTTCGAGCTCGGCCTCGATCACTTCGCCCTGGGCGGGCGCTGCCGGCTCTGCCGGTCGGCCGGCTGAGTCCGGGCTACCAGCCCTCGGTGCCCGGCGCTCCCTTGAACGGGCCCACGATGCCGGACGTGATCCACCCGCCGTAGAACCCGCCCTGCTGCGCCTGCACTGGCTCCAGGCCGATCACGCACAGCTCGACCCGAGCCGGGTAGAAGGCCACGAGGCCGGCCAGCTCCTCGTAGCCCGGAGACGGCTCGAGGTAGGTCCACGCCGCGTCGATCGAGGTCTGCTTCTTGTGGGTGAGCGTGAGGTACGTGGCGACGCCCTTGTACTCGCAGAAGCTCGTGCGGCCACTCGGCTGCAGCGCGTCGGGGAGGATGTTGCCCGGGGGCAGGTAGTAGACCGGCGGGTGGCTGGTCTCGAGCACCCGGTAGGACGACAGCGTGACGGCGATCGTCTCCGCCGCGAACACCACTTCGACCTGCTCGGTGCGGTGCTCGACGCGGGGCGGGCGGGGGTAGTCCCACACCGATTCCTGGTCGGGCCCGGGCGGGACGGGTTGCGGTCGGGGCGCCATGTCGGACCGGATCCTACGGGCGGGGCGGCGTTTCCGGTGGCGGGAGGTGGCGCCGGCGGCTGGCCGCCACGGCGTCGGGGGCGGCGTGGTCCGCCCGCTGGGGCGACTGCTCCCGGGCCCAGGTCGCGGTAGGCGGGTCGGGCGCCCTGGAGCACGAACACGGGCCGGCCCGACACCGCCATGGCCACGCCGCCCTCGTCCAGCGTCGCCCCCTTCACCGGCGCGGCGGTGACGGTGGCGTTGCCCTTCTTCAGCGCCGAGGTGGCCAGCTGCACCACCTGCGCCCCGTAGCGGACCGTGCCGCGGGACAACGACCCCCGACGAGCCCACGACCACAGCCGGCGCGACACCGAGGTCGTCTTCCGGCGCACCGTCGGCCCCGGGTCCCGGGGCGGAGCGTCAGTGTGGTCGGCTTCATGCGCCGGAGAGTACGGAGGGCGTCCTGAACGGGGCTGAAGGGGCAGAGCGCCTACCGTCTCGTTCAGCGGCGCTTCAGCTGCGGTCGGCGACCATCGCCGGCACGGCTCGGGCCCCGATGCCGCGGAGGGGCGCTCCATGCGGATCCTGGTGGTCGAGGACGAGAAGCGGTTGGCGGCCGGACTGCGCAACGGTCTGGAGGCGGACGGCTTCGCCGTCGACGTCGCCCTCGACGGTACGGACGGCCTCTGGATGGCACGCGAGCACGCCTATGACGCCATCGTCCTCGACATCATGCTCCCGGGGCTCAATGGCTTCCGCGTCTGCGCCACGCTGCGGGAGGAGGGCGTCTGGTCGCCCATCCTCATGCTGACGGCCAAGGACGGCGAGTGGGACGAGGTGGAGGCGCTCGACACCGGCGCCGATGACTACCTCACCAAGCCCTTCTCCCACGCCGTCCTCGTCGCCCGCCTCCGCGCCCTGCTGCGACGGGGCGCCGAGAAGCGCCCGGCCATACTCGAGGCCGGGGACCTCCGGGTCGACCCGGCGTCCAGGCGGGCATGGCGGGGCGAGGTCGAGGTCGAGCTCACGACCCGGGAGCTGGCGCTGCTGGAGTTCCTCGTGCGGCGACGGGGCGACGTCGTGTCGAAGCGCGAGATCCTCGACCACGTGTGGGACTACGACTTCGAGGGCGACGACAACATCGTGGAGGTGTACGTGCGGCACCTGCGCGACAAGCTCGACCGCCCCTTCGGGCGCGAGGCCATCGAGACGGTCCGGGGCGCCGGCTACCGGTTGGCGGCCGGGGGCGGATGACCGGGCGCTCCGCGGGCGATGGCCGGAGCGACGGTGTGAGGCCCCTGCGATCGAGGTTGGGCACGGTGCGGTTCCGCACGACCGTCGCCGCTGTTTTCGTCGTCGCCATCGCCTTGCTGGCCGGCGGCGCCGCCCTCGTCGTCGCCATGAGCCACATCCTCACCGACGAGGCCCGCACGGCCGCATCCCTGCGCGCCGCCGACGTGGCCGCCGCCCTCGGGGCGGGGGCGGGGCCCGCCCAGCTGGCGGTCGGCGACGCCGAGGAGCTCGTCATCCAGGTGGTGGACGCCGGCGGGGCGGTGGTGGCGTCGAGCCCCAACGTCCGGGGCCGGCCTGTGATCGCTCGGCTCCGGCCCGGCCGGTCCACCACGGTCGACCTCGCCCTCGACGACCATCCGTTCGTCGCCGTCGCAGCGGCCGCCGACACGGGCGCCGGGCGCCTCACCGTCATCGTGGCCCGCACGCTCGACACCGTCGACGAGTCCACCGCCGCGGTGACGCGCCTGCTGGCGGTGGGCCTGCCGCTCCTGCTCCTCGTCGTGGCCACCACCACGTGGAAGGTCGTCGGGCGGGCGCTCGCCCCCGTCGAGTCGATCCGAAAGGAGGTCGACGGGATCTCCGCCGCCGAGCTCCACCGCCGCGTCCCCGAGCCCGCCGGCACCGACGAGGTCGGCCGGCTGGCGGGCACCATGAACCGGATGCTCGACCGGCTCCAGGGCGCCCAGGAGCGCCAGCGCCGGTTCATCTCCGACGCCTCCCACGAGCTCCGGTCACCCGTCGCCACCATCCGCCAGCACGCCGAGGTCGCCCTCGCCCATCCGGCCCGCACGGAGGTGGGTGACCTGGCGGGCACCGTCCTGGCCGAGGGTCTGCGACTGCAGTCCCTGGTGGACGACCTCCTGCTGCTGGCCCGGGCCGACGAGCACACCCTGCAGCTGCGCCGCCGCCCCGTCGACCTCGACGACCTGGTGCTCGACGAAGCCCGGCGGCTTCGCTCCCACGCCTCGCTCGGCGTCGACACGTCGGCGGTCTCAGCCGGCCGCGTCGAGGCCGACATCGCCTCGTTGCGCCGGGTGCTGCGCAACCTGGTCGACAACGCCGCCCGCCATGCCCGCACGCGGGTGGCGTTCTCCTTGGCCGAGCACGACGGCCACGTGGTGCTCGACGTGGACGACGACGGGCCGGGCATCCCGGCCGCCGAGCGCGGTCGGGTCCTCGAGCGCTTCGTACGCCTGGACGACGCCCGGGCCCGCGATGACGGGGGTCGCGGCCTCGGCCTCTCCATCGTGTCCGAGCTGGTGGCCGCCCACGGCGGCACGGTGTCGGTCGCCGAGAGCCCCTTGGGCGGCGCCCGGATCCGGGTCAGCCTCGCCGGCCTCGCCGATCGGGATGGCTGAGGGCCGTTCAGCCCGGCCTCAGCAGCCGCGTGTCACCCTGTCCTTGCCGGGAGATCCGGCGTTGAAGGAGGAACGGACATGACGAAGAGGAAGTGGATCGCAGCAGCGGTGGTCGCAGTGGCGGTGACGGGAACCGGCGCCGGCCTGGCCATGGCCAACGGCGGTGGCGACGACAGCGACGGGCCCATCACCGGCACGGCGCTGGAGCAGGCGACAACCGCGGCACTTGCCTCCACCGGCGGTGGTCGGGTCACCGACACCGAGGTCGGCGACGAGGAGAGCTACTACGAGGTCGAGGTCACCCTGGCGGACGGCAGCCAGGTCGACGTGCAGCTCGACGAGAGCTTCAACGTCGTCGGCTCCAAGGCCGACCGCGAAGGCGCCGAGGACGAGAACTCGGCCGACGGCGATTAGCCCCGATCATTCACCCGACGATCCCATTCGCCGAACGGACGCAGGAAACGCGCTCGTGTTGGGGTGGGGGGAGTCGATCGCCATAGCTGCGGCACGGGCGCGGCCGTCGGCACGCGCG
>JAHFUS010000034.1 GCA_023264975.1 Actinomycetes bacterium
AATCGATTTCAGCTCGTCCCTGGCTGTCCTCAAGCCGGCGACCTGGGCAAACGGGGCCTCCTCGTCGAAGAGGTTGAACCGGTCCAGGTGGGCGTCGAGGTACCGGTCGAGGCCAGCCCGATCGAGGGTCCCGGCCAGACGACGCTCGGCCCAGTTGTCCTCCCCTGTGGGTGCCCCCAGCGCGTCGAGGACGACGGGGAGGAGCACCTGGCGGAGGACGGCGACGAGAACGGTCGGAGCGAGCACCAGATCCTTGATCTGGTGGCTGTCGACCAAGGCTCGCCGGAGGGACACCTTGGCCGGCCCGCCACCCGTGCTGATCGGGAGCCAGGGGTCGTCGATCAGGTTGCATCGCACAGGGCCACTCCTTCAGCGCCTAGATTACGCAAGTAGCTGGTCGGGGAAGACACTAGTTCGTCCTGGCGATCCACGCCAGGGTTATCCATGGCTCGTCGGCGAACCCATCGCCAGCCACTGGTCGTCCCCGCCCCGCGGGGTTTCCCCGACAAGCTGCGACGAGCTGCAAGGTCCGCGGGCGGTCATCGCCGTTGTCCGATCTCAAGGCCGTTCTCGTCGTCGTACGTCACCAGGCGGCCGTCGAGCTCGGCCCGGCGCGATCGATCCAGTCGGAGCGCACGGGCCTTGCCGAGCCACGGGTCGCCGTCCCAACCCGGCAGGGGCCGTAGCTCGTACACCGCCGCGGCGATGGCGGCGTCGTACGCCGGGAGTCGGACGCTCGACCCCAGGACCTCCTCGGGACGGTTGCAACCTGCCTCCCCGGTAGGACCAAGCCTCAGCCCCTCAACGGTTCGCAAGTCACCGTCGTCGTCGATGACGACGACCACCTCCTCGCCCATCTCGCCATCACGGACTCGCACGTGCCGCTCGACATCGGTTGCCTGCCCGCCACGGGTATGCAACCCCGCAAGCGTCGGGACGTAGCGCTGGTCAGCCGCGGTCAACAGGTAGGGCTTGGCGGCCCTGCGCCGCTCGGCTTCCTTGATGGCCCACTCCGCCGCAGCCTGGGCCTCGTCGGCGGCCCACTCGCCTGGGACAGCGTGGCACTCCTGGCCGGTCCCGTAAGCGGTGGCCACCAGCGCAGGGACATCGGCGGGCACAGACCACCCCGTTCCACCGGCGGCGGCGTTCACCAGTGCCGCCGACCGGAGCAGGTGATGGCGGCCGTAGATCGCCTCG
Source organism: Actinomycetes bacterium (assembly GCA_023264975.1). GTDB lineage: Bacteria > Actinomycetota > Acidimicrobiia > Acidimicrobiales > JAHFUS01. Next base: position 1,198 of record JAHFUS010000034.1, read on the forward strand.
CTCCCCGCCGGGAACCATGGATTTCCCGCCCCGAAGCGGAGCCCGGTGACGACGATCTCAGGCAGCCGTACGGCCGCGGGCCGGGCAGAGGTGGGGCGGTCGTGGCGGTGGACCCGGCCGGCTCGCTGCAGCAGGAGGTCGACCGGGGCAAGGTCGGTGACGAGGACATCGGCGTCGATGTCGAAGGACTGCTCGGCGACTTGGGTCGCGACGACGACCAGCCGGTCCGGCCGCAACCGGCCATCTGCGCCGAGGCGGTTCAGGAGCACCTTCGTCTTGCGGGCGCGGGCTTCCGCGGTGAAGCGGCTGTGCAGGAGGACAACGTCGTCCCCGAAGCTCTCCCGCAAGCGCCGGTAGGTCTGCTGCGCCCGAGCCACGGTGTTCCGGATGACGAGCGCGCACCCGCCCCCGCGCAGCCTGCCCGCGAGGGCGTCGAGGACTGCGCCGTCGCTGTCCGTCCCGTCCTCCTCGCAGAGTGACACCTCCATCTCGAGGCTCTGGCGCCATGCGCCAGCCGAGCGCACGTCGTACTGGGCAGCAGCGGGCCCGGGCCAGGCGCAGGTCACGCCCGGGTAGCCGTTCACGGCCGGGACCGGCGCAGCCGCCGTGGTCGTCGCAACCGTGGCGCCCTCGAGATACTGCGTGACGAGGCTGTCCCGCTGGGCCGGTGCGAGCGTGGCCGAGAGCAGCACTACGGGGACCGTGCCGTTTCCCAGCCACCAGAGGACCTCGGCGAGGAACTGCGCCATCGAGGTATCGGTGGCGTGGACCTCGTCGAAGATGACCACCTTCCCGGCCAGGCCGGCGTAGCGGAGGGCGACGTACTTGGTGCGCGTGCCGGCGTAGAGAACCTGGTCGATGGTGCCGACGCAGTTGGCGGCGAGCAACCCGCGGTGCCGCCCGAAAAACCACTCGGCGGGTCGGCCGGCCTCGTCCTCCCCCGCCGGAAGGTCCTCGCACACGCTCGCGAACGACGGCGCACCGGTCGCCATGCCGTACCCGTCGACATCCTCCCCCTGGCCGTCGTGAGCCGTGACGGAGCGCTCCCGGGCCCGGATGCGTTCGCTCAGTAGCCTGCGACCGTGGAGGAGAGCGAGGTCGGGCCGGGCCTCGAACGACCCGAGCCACCTGTTCACCCGGTCGTACATCGCATCGCTGGTGGCCTGGGTCGGCATGGCGACATAGACCCCGTCGCACCCGAATCGGGCGGCGAGGATCTCGGCGGCAGCCAGTGCTGCCTCGGTCTTGCCCTCTCCCATCGGTGCCTCCACGACCATCAGCCCGGGCACGGGCATGGACTCGGCTGCTTCGACCACCATGGCCTGAAAGGGTCGGGGCGCCTGGCCGAACCGCTCCAGGAAGTGGCCGGCGCCTGGTGAGTCAAGGGAACCCCAGCCGCCACGGAGTCCGAGCCAGGACCATGCAGCGACGGCCCTATGGCGCGCGCCCTCCATGCTGACGTCGTCGAAACACGCGACCCCGCGGAAGTGGGTCTCGTCGCTGGCGCTGGCGATCCAGTCGGCCATCGAGATGAAGCCGCTCAGCGCCAACTGATCGGCACGTGACGGGGCGCGAACCGGCTGCGCCGACTCCAGGTCCGGCCAACCGGCGGCGGCCGTGACTATCCGAACGAGGAGGTCCTGGACCGGGACCCACGTCGCGTCGCCGTGGACGAGCCGGCGCAGCTTGGAACGCAGAGGAGAGGACATGTCGACCTGGCCTGTCGACGGAAAGGCGCCGTGATGGCCGGCGGCGAGCGGCCAGATCCAGTCGCTCTGGAGGCGCCCGCCGGGCCAGGCGGCCTTGAGCACCTCCCGGAGAATGCAGGCACTGGCGCGCTCATGGCGCCAGCCCGAACGATCCTCCTTGCTCGGCGGGCTGGAGGGCCAGGTCAGGCCCGAGTCCAGCACGCGCTGGCCCAACTCCAGGACGACCCCCTGGAAGGCCGGGCTGGCCTTGCCCACGTCGTGGAGGCCGCAGAGCCAGGCGTAGAGCCGCCGGCCCTCGCCGCCCGCCACTTCGTCGAGACGACCGCAGAGCGCCGGCGCGAGATAGCGGTCCCAGACGAGTTCGCCGACGGCCATCGTGTCGAACAGGTGCTGGAGGAGGAGGTTCTCCCGCCCACCCCCGAACTCCTTTGACTTGCCCCACAGGACCGCAACCTGCCCGGCAAGAATCGGATCGGTGACGAGCCGACGCCAGTCGTTGTCGGGGTCAGTGGGAGCCACGAGGCTCCTCTGCTTCCATCCACCCGGCGCTCCGTTCGCCAGTGACTGCGATGCTCGTGAGCCGGACCATCGGGGCCGTCGACTGAGCCAGCCGCCATGCGCCGGGGAACGGCGGGCACGGCCGGCCCGAGCCGCCGCGCCGCAGCGCATGACGCAGGGCGAGGAAGACCGCAGCAGTCGCAGCCGCGTCGGGACCAGCACGATGCGGGTGTTGATGGGTGATGCCAAGCCGTTGGCAGATCTGAGGGAGGGACACTCCGCCGCCGAGGACGAGTCGGGCAAGCTGAACGGTGCAAACGCCGGCAGGCGCGAACGGAAGGTCCACTCCGAGTGGCGCATAGGCCCGCCGGAGCACGTCCCAGTCGAAGCGAAGGTTGTGGGCGACGGGAATCCGATCGCGGAACAGCCGCTGAATGTCCCCCGCTACATCGGCGAACGACGGGGCGCCGGCCAACATGGCTGCGTCCAAACCATGAAGCCACGTGGGCCCCGGGCCTGAGCCTGGGTTGACAAGCGTTTCATACCGATCGACCGTGGCACCTAAGCGGTCCAGTACAAGGCCGGCAAACTCAACGATCCTGCATCGCCGACCGACCCCGGTGGTCTCGACATCGAACACGACGTAGCTGGATCCCCGCCCCGATGCTCGGGCTCCAATCTTGGAACGTACCCCTCGTGCCGTACCCACGCCGTTGAACATACGACGGAGGTGTGACAGCCACCCTCAGGGGGGCCGGATCGAGACGCCATTGGCTGGGGCACCAGCCCCGCGAGATCTCGTCCAGGCCATCGACCTGAAACTGTCTGACGACAGATCGGGCGGCCCCGCGACGCTCTCTCGACCAAGGCCTTGGCCAGGGGCTCGACGAGGGCTGCATCCATGACGGCGGGGTGCATGCGGATGGCGATGGCCTCGAGCGGCCACTCCTCCCGTCAAGTCCACGCCTGGAGCAGGTCCTCGGGCCCGAGGATGACGGCGCCGGTCGCGGTTGCTCCGCTGCGGGAGATGGCGACGAGCGGCGTGTGCTCGTCGGCGCCGGCGACCGCTCCGAGGTCGCCGATCAGCTTGCGTATGTCGCCCTGGTCGAGCGGGGCGTTGTCGAGCCACTTGATGGTGCCGGCGTAGGCGATCTTCCTGGCGACGGGCGCCCGGTCGGCGCCGATGACGTCGATCTCGGGGTTGTTGGTCCGTGTCCAGAAGCCGCCCACGGCGTCGGCCGCCGGCAGGCCTTCGATCGGCGACATGCGCACGAGCGCTTCGCGGATGACGGGCTCGATCGCCCGACCCCGCCAGGTCGCCCAGTCCCGTCGGATGCGACCGAGGATGCGATCACCCCGGGCCCGTTCGATCTCGCCGGTGTGCTTGCCGATGAACCGGAGCCAGAAGCGCAGGTACGGGTCGGCGACCCGGTAGCGGGCCTCTTTGCTGCGCGACGTGGACAACGGCACATCCCGGGCGACCACCCTCTTCGTGCCGAGAAGGTCGAGCGAGCGCGTCACCGAGGCGGCGGTGAGCCCACCGGCGGCCCGGGCCACGTTCGTGAACGTCCGCTCGCCGGAGCCGATCGCCTCGAGCACGATCCGGGCCTGGGCGTCGGAGGGGAACTCGGCGGCGAGGGCGCGCTCGCCGCTCACGACCAGAGCCGACACCTGCTCGTTGAGCGCCGCTTCGAGGTACCCCCACATGGACATACCTGCCGGCCACTCGACGCAGACAAGCGGCAGGCCACCGGTGATCAGGTAGGCGTCGAAGGCGTCAGCCGCGCTCTCGATCTGCGTGATGTCCCGGACCTCGACCGGCGACATCGGATGAACGACGAGCTCGGTACCCCGCTGATGGAACGCACGGTCATGGTCGTCGAGGGACTCCATCATCGCCAGGTCCGAACCCACGAGGATCAGGAGGATCCGCTTCTTGGACAGCACGCGATCCCACAGCTTCTGGAACGTCGCCTCCAGTGACGGGTCGTCCTTTACGAGGTACGGGAACTCGTCGAGGACGACGACGGCAGGAAGCTGGTCCTCGACGCCGGCACCAAGGAGCCGCAGCGCCGCCTCCCATGTAGCCGGGTTCGCGTCTGCGAACAGGTCACGCCCACCGAGGTCGGAGTCGGCGACCTCCCTGGCGAACAGGGGTACCTCCGCCGCACCTTGGCGTGATGCGGCGAAGAACACATGGGGGACACCGGCCCGGGCACAGAACTCTTCGATGAGCCGGGACTTCCCGACGCGGCGCCTGCCGCGCACCATGATGCACCGGCCGGGTTGCTCCTGATCGGACCGCACCCGTGCCAGCTCCCTCTCCAACGACGCCAGCTCCCGCCTGCGACCGACGAACCCCGACATCACTACCTCCTCAGAGACTATCTGAATTGATAGTATCTCTTAGAGTAGTATTGAGCCAACCGGGGGCACGGCGGGCGGAGGCCTGGCGGAGCCACGCCTCCGCCTTGTGGAGGCGCTTCTCCAGCTGCTCGACGGTGGCCTCGCTGATCTTGCGCAGGCCGCTGACCCGGTTGAGCTCGGCGTTGACCTTGGCGTGGGTCATGCCCGTGTGGTGGGCGATGAGGCGCGTCTTGGCCGCGTTGGCGTCCCGGAGCTGGGCCTTGTGCTCACGCCGGGTGCGGCCGCCGAAGGCGGCTGCCGCGCCGCCCCGGGGTGCCAGAGGTGGCAACGCCACGGTGAGGCTCGCGTCGTCCGCCGGGTCGAGCAGCGCATCGTCGTCGTGGGCCCAGTCGGGCACGGGCCCGTCGCCCAGGGGGACGGCCGAGATGACGGCGAACAGGGAGGGTTGCGCGTCGGCGTCGCCCGCCTCGCCGGCGACCGTGTCGAACATCGGAGCCTTCGGGTCACGGTCCTCGTGACGCAGCGAGTGGCGGCGCTGCTCCGCGATGGCGAAGGCCCGGGCCCGCAAGCGCGGCTCGTCGGGGATGTAGAAGAAGGACTTCTGGCCGCGGGTGCCCCGGGTCCAGCGCACAAGGCGGCCGACGGCCTGGCGGAAGAACAGCTCGGTGGTGACCGTGGTGGCGAACACGCCGACCCGCAGGCGCGGGATGTCGACGCCTTCTGACACCATGCGCACGGCCACGATCCACGGCTGGGTGCCGGTGACGTAGCGGGAGATGTGGTCGGAGGCGTCCGGGTCGTCGGACGTCGCCACCACGGCCCTCACGCCGATGCGGTCCCGGAGCATGCGGGCGATGCCCTTGGCATGGTCCTGGTCGGTGGCGATCACCAGGCCGCCGGCGTCGGGCTGGCGCTCCCGGATGGCCAGGAGCTGGGTATGGGCCTGGCGCAGCACGTGGGGAAGCCACTCGCCCTCGAGCGAGTAGGCCGTGCGCAGGCGCTGGCCGGCCAGGGCGGTCCCGAGGGCGTCGTCGAAGGCGTGGGCGTGCACCTTTCCGTCGGGGGCGCTCCACTCCATCATCCCGTCGATGCGGGGGAAGTAGACGGGCCGCACCACCCCCCCGTCGGCCAGGGCGTCGCCGTAGCCGTACTCGTAGTCGGCCACCGCCTCCTCATGCAGGTAACGCACGAAGGGGATGGCCTGGGTGTCCGAGCGGAAGGGCGTGCCCGACAGGGACAGCCGACGGGCGGCGGGCTCGAAGGCGGTGCGCACGGCGTCGCCCCAGGCCCGGTCGTCGGCCGCGTGGTGCACCTCGTCGAACACCACGAAGGCGCCAGAGGCCATGGAACGGATGAGCGGCGCGCAGCCGGCGATCTGCTGGTAGGTGGTCACCACCCCGTGCATGTCATGGGGCAGGAAGCCGTCGGACGCCGACCACTGCGGGTCGAGGTGCAGGTCGAGGGCGGCCGCCGCACGTGCCCACTGGGCCTTCAGGTGGGCGGTGGGTACGACCACCAGCAGGCGCCGGCTCACGTCCGCGGCGAGGGCGTGGCGGGCGGCGGTGAGGGCGAAGGTGGTCTTGCCCGCCCCGGGCGTGGCCACGGCCAGGAAATCGGGCGAGGTGGCGGCGGCGAAGCGATCGAGGGCGGCCTTCTGCCAGGGGCGGAGAGTGACGGAGCGCGGCATGGGGGACGTTGATGATTGCATGCACCAGCCGTCCCTCCGGGTATCCGGCGCCGTAGGAACCGGGAACTGTCTCCCGGGACCATCCTCCCCGCCCCCTTCGTCGCACTCCAAGGATCGATGGACAACCTGCCTGACCCTGCCTCCGCCTGTCCTGCCCGCGCCGGCGCGCCCCGGCGGTGACTAGTCCCAACCTCCTCGACCAGGCCCTGGTCGCCCTCGCCGCAGGCGACAGACGGACGATCCTGGAGCTCGTCCGTGACCAGCCGGGCCCCCTCGGCGCCATGGCCGAACGGCTCGGGACGTCGCACGACGCCGTGTCGCGCGACCTGTCCGTGTTCCACGACCTCGAGTACGAGGGCGCCCTCGAACAACTGGCGTCGGGCTACGACAAGGCGCTCCTCGAGGCGGCCGGTCTGGAGGGCGGCTACCGGGTGCTCGACGTCGGATGCGGGTCGGGCTCATCCTCCCGCTCCGCTGCCAGGGCCATCGGCACCGGGTCGGTGCTGGGCGTCGACCTGTCGGCCGCCACGGTGCGACGAGCCGAGACGCTGGCCCGGGCCGAGGGCCTCTCCAACGTCGCCTTTCACCAGGGTGATGCGGCCACCGCCGCCTTCGACCCGGCCTCGTTCGACGTGGTCATCAGCCGCTTCGGGGCCATGTACTTCGGCCACCCGGCGCACGCATTCACCAACCTGGCCCAGGCCCTCCGACCCGGTGGCCGCCTCGCCCTCGCCGCCCGGCGGGACGCGGAGCGCAACAAGTGCATGACCGAGGTGGCGGGCGCCCTCGCCATGGGACGCACCCTGCCCGAGCGACCGGGCGCCTTCGGCCTGGCCCGCGAGGCCCACGTGCGCAGCATGCTCGGGGAGGCCGGCTTCGTCGACGTCATCCTCGAGGAGCGCAGCGAGCCGGTGACCTTCGGTCCCGACGCGGCCGCCGCCTACGCCCTGGTGAGCACCCAGGGGCTGGCCAGGGGACTACTGGGCGGGCTCGACGTCGCCGCCAGGAAGACGGCCCTCGCCCGGCTAAGGGCCGTGCTGGAGGCCCACGAGACGCCGCATGGCGTCCTGTTCGGCTCCACCTGCTGGCTGGTCACCGCCCGCCGCCCTGAAACGCCGGCGTCGCCCACCGTTCAGGTCGGCGGACCGCCGTGAAGTTCACAGCGATCTGCCGGCCAGAACGGCTAGAGGCCGGCGACCACCGCGGCCATGAGGAAGCCGGCCTCGGTGGGGTTGGCCGCCACCTGGGCGCCGGCCGCCCGCAGGGCGTCGATCTTGGCCCTGGCCGTGCCCTTCGAGCCCGACACGATGGCGCCGGCATGGCCCATGCGCCGCCCCGGCGGGGCGGTGAGGCCGGCCACGTAGGCCACCACCGGCTTCGTCATCATCGCCTTGATGTACTCCGCCGCCTCTTCCTCGGCCGAGCCGCCGATCTCGCCGATGAGCATCACCGCCGACGTCTCCGAGTCGGCCTCGAAGGCGGCCAGGCAGTCGATGAAGCTGGTGCCGGGTACAGGGTCGCCACCGATGCCGACGCAGGTGGTGACACCGATGCCCGCCTGCTGCAGCTCGTAGAGGGCCTGGTAGGTGAGGGTGCCCGACCGGCTGACGATGCCGACGGGCCCGCCGCCCAGGGCGATCTCGCCCGCCGTGATGCCGATGTTGCAGCGGTCGGGCGTGATGATGCCCGGGCAGTTGGGGCCGAGCAGCCGGGTGCCGGGGAAGTCGCGGCACAACAGGTTGTAGAGACGGGCCTCGTCCTGGGCAGGCACACCCTCGGTGATCACCACGATCAGCTCCATGCCGCCCTCGGCCGCCTCCAGCACGGCGCCGAACACGCCCGGCGCCGGGATGAAGATGCACGAGGCGGTGGCGCCCGTGGCGGCGGCGGCCTCGCCCACGGTGGCGAACACCGGGATGCCCTCGATGTCGGTGCCCGCCTTGCGGGGGTTGGTACCGGCCACGACCTGCGTGCCGTAGTCCCGATTGCGCAGGCCGTAGAAGCGACCCTGGCTGCCGGTGAGACCCTGCACCACGACCTTGGTGGTCTCGTCCACGAAGATGGCCACGTCTACCCCTTCCCGCCGCCGGCCAGCTCCACCGCGGCACGGGCGGCGTCGAGCATGGTGGCCCGGCTCTGGAGGCGGTCGGACTCGTGCCTGGCCAGGATGGCCCGCCCCTCCGCCGCGTTGGTGCCGTCGAGGCGCACCACCAGGGGCGAGGTCAGCTCGACCCGGCCCATGGCCTCCACGATGCCCTTGGCCACCTCCTCGCCCCGGGTGATGCCTCCGAAGACGTTGACGAAGATGGCCCGCACGTTCTCGTCGGTGTTGATGACCTCGAGGGCGTTTGCCATCACCGCCGCGCTGGCGCCGCCGCCGATGTCGAGGAAGTTGGCGGGACGCCCGCCCGCCTGGTTCACCACATCCAGGGTGCTCATGGCCAGGCCGGCGCCGTTGGCGATGATGCCCACGCTGCCGTCGAGGCCGATGTACTGGAGGCCCTTCTCCCGAGCCAGCCGCTCCCGCTCGTCGAGCTCCTGGGTGCCCTCGTACTCCTTCCACTCCGGATGGCGGAAGGCGGCGTTGTCGTCGAGGGTCACCTTGGCGTCGAGGGCCAGCACCCGGCCGTCGGTGGTGAGCACCAGCGGGTTGACCTCGGCCAGGTCGGCGTCGCCCTCCACGAAGCACCGGTACAGGGCGAGCAGCAGTTCGACGGTGCCGGCGACCGCCTCCTCGCGCAGGCCGGCGCCCGCCACCCACACCCGGCACAATGCCTCGCTGAGCCCGTCGACAGGGTCGATGGGGAGCCGGGCAATGGCGCCTGGCGTGTCGACCGCCACCTGCTCGATGTCGACCCCGCCTTCGGCCGACAGCATCCCGAGATGAAGCTTGGCCGCCCGGTCGAGGGTGAACGAGGCGTAGTACTCCTCCGCGATGTCGGTGGCGTGCTCCACCAGCACGGTGTGCACGACGTGGCCCTTGATCGACATGCCGAGGATCGCCGTGGCCGCCGCCTCGGCCTCGGCCCGGTCGGCCACCACCCTCACGCCGCCCGCCTTGCCGCGACCGCCCACGTGGACCTGGGCCTTCACCACCACCGGGTAGCCCGCCCCGTCGGCGACATCGAGTGCCTCCTCGACCGTCGCCGCCACCCCGCCGGTCGAGACCGGGATGGCGAACCGGGCGAAGTACGACTTGCCCTGGTGCTCCAGAAGGTCCACTACGTCGCTGCCTCCTCACGGGCGTCGAGGGCGCCGGCCAACCACTCCGCGATGCGCTGCAGCGGAGCGCCGGGCGTGAACACCTCGGCCACGCCGGCCTGCTTCAGCACTGGGATGTCAGCGTCGGGGATGATGCCGCCGCACACCACCAACACGTCGCTCCTGCCCTGCTCGGCCAGCAGCTTCATGATGCGGGGCACCAGCGTCATGTGGGCGCCGGACAGGAGGGACAGGCCCACCGCGTCGGCGTCCTCCTGGACCACCGCGACGACCACCTGCTCCGGCGTCTGGTGGAGCCCGGTGTAGATCACCTCGAAGCCGGCGTCACGCAGGGCCCGGGCGATCACCTTGGCGCCCCTGTCGTGGCCGTCGAGGCCAGGCTTGGCCACCACGACTCGGTACGGGCGCTGCACGCGTGAATACTACGCAGGTGCCCCCTGCTACCCGCCCCGCCGCCCGGCGCAGCCCCACCCGGCTCGTGGTCGTCGCCGTCGGCGGCATCGGCCTGTCGGCCCTGCTGGTGTGGTCGGTGGTGAAGTTCGCCTCCCAGAACCCGGAGAAGGCCAACCTCGGCGATCCGGTGTTCAACGTGGGCGGCGCCGAGCGGCTGTCGAAGGAGATCGACGACCGTGGCCCGTTCCTGTTCCAGGATCCCTTGTCGCTCGGGCGGGGCCGCAACCTCTACGTCCAGCACCTGGGCGACGACCCGGGCACCGGCTGGTCCGCCATCGAAGCCCGCCTCCCCGACGACGAGGCGTGCGCCGTCACCTTCGACCGCGACCGGGAGGAGTTCGTCGACTGCCGGGGCGATGCCCACCCTCCCGACGGGGAGGGCCTAGTCACCTATCCCGGCGTGGTGAAGGGGGGCCGGGTGCGGGTCGACCTGCGAACCGGATCGAACAACGGGACCACCTCGACCAGCGGGGCGGCGAACTCCTAGCCCGCTTCAGTGGCGCGGATGGACACGCCGCCGGTGGTGCGCACGTCGGTGTCGAGCACATGGGGCTGGCCGAAGGCCCGCTCGAGCTTGCGGCGGGCCGACGTCTCGTCGATCGCCTGCACGGACAGCTGCGCCTCGACGGTGAACTCGAAGACATGCTTGTTGTTCGACAGCACCCGCAGGCGACTCAGGATGTAGCGGGCCAGGCGGTCGTCGACCGACTTGGCCTGCCGGCGCAGGGTGGCGGCCGAGATCTCAAGGGCGTGGCGACCGGACGGCGACAGCTCGTAGACGCGGCGGGCCGGGCCCACGCCGGTGGTCTCCCAGGTGGGCTGCACGAACCCGGCACCCTCCAGCCATCGCAGGGCGCGGTAGACCCGGCCGGGGTTGCTGCGCTCGAACCCGAGGGGCTCGAGGCGGGTGAGCAGGTCGTAGCCGTGCCCGGCCCGCTCTTCGAGCAGCAGGAGCAGGCAGGCCCGGAGGATCTTCCGGGGTGACGAGAGCTCGTCCTCGAATCGCCGGATCGCTGTGTCGTCCTGCATCAGCTGCACCATCCAGGGGCCTCTTCTCGAATGCCCGACGGTCGTCGGGGATGGTCGACGCAAGCGCTGGTCGCACTCACACTGTAGTCCTACTGACTCTAGGTGTGCACACGTTACGAGGTGTCCCTAAGGGCCAGGTCAAGTGCAGGTCGCACGTTCCCGATTTGTCCGAAGGGCCGCTCAGGCTCGCTTGAGCGGGGTCATGGAGAGGAGGAGGCGCTTCTCGCCCAGGCCGGGGAACCGAACGACGGCCTCGGCCTTGTCCCCCGAGCCCATGATCTCGAGCACGACGCCCTCGCCCCACTTCCCGTGCACCACGTCCTCGCCCACCCGCAGCCCGAGGTCCTCGGCGCCCGTGGTCTTCACCGGCGAGGCCACGCGGCCACGCAAAGCCGCCTCCACGACGTCGCGGCGGTGGTCGCGCGAGTTCGTCCCGCCGCCGAGGCGCGGGCCGGCGCCGCCGGAGGAGGCGTACGCCGACGGCCGGGGCCGGCCCCCGCCCGCCAGCTTGGTGAGCTCCTCGGGGATCTCGGCCAGGAACCTGCTGGGCGGGTTGTACTGGGTGGACCCCCACAGAGTGCGGCACCAGGCGTGCGACAGGTAGAGCCGCTGGCGCGCACGGGTGATGCCCACGTAGGCGAGGCGGCGCTCCTCCTCGAGCTCGGAGGGCTCGCCCAGCGAGCGCAGGTGGGGGAAGACGCCCTCCTCCAGACCGATCACGAACACGGCCGGGAACTCCAGGCCCTTGGCCGTATGGAGGGTCATCAGCACGGCCTTGCTCTCGTCGCCGTCGATGTCCTCGGCATCGGAGACCAGGCTCGCCGCCTCGAGGAAGTCGTCGAGGGAGTCGTGCTCGTCGGCCACGCCCAGCAGCTCGGCGATGTTCTCCAGCCGGCCGGCTGCCTCGACGGTGCCCTCGGTCTCCAGATCGTGGCCGTAGCCGGTGCGGTCGAGCACATCGGACAGCAGCCTGGCCGGTGACGCGCCCTCCTCCAGCGAGCCCCGCAGCTGCCCCAGCAGGTCGCGCAGTTCCAGGACGCCCCCGAGGGCCCGCCCGGTGACGCCGCTGCGCTCGACTGCCTCCAGCGCCGCCGCGAAGGTGGTGTCGTTGGCCGCCGCCCACCCGTCGAGCCGGGCGACGCTGGTGTCCCCCACCCCCCGCTTGGGGACGTTGACGATGCGCTTGAGCGACACCTCGTCGCTCGGGTTGGCCACCGCCCGCAGGTAGGCGAGCAGGTCCTTCACCTCGCGGCGGTCGAAGAACCGGGTGCCCCCCACCACCTTGTAAGGGATGTTCCGCTTCACCAACTGTTCCTCGAGCACCCGGCTCTGGGCGTTGGTGCGGTAGAAGACCGCCATCTCGGCCCACGTGGTGTCGGCGAGGTCGTGGAGACGCAGCATCTCCCCCGCCACCCACGCCGCCTCGTCGTGCTCGTCCTCGGCGTGGTAGCGGCTGATGACCTCGCCGCCCACCTGCTCGGTCCACAGCGCCTTCGGCTTGCGCATGGCGTTGTTGGCGATGACGGCGTTGGCGGCGTCGAGGATCGTCTGGGTGGAGCGGTAGTTCTGTTCCAGCACGACGATGGTGGCGTCGGGGTAGGCCTCCTCGAACTCGAGGATGTTGCGGATGTCGGCGCCGCGAAATCGGTACACGCTCTGGTCGCTGTCCCCCACGACGCAGACGTTGCGGTGGCGCCGGCCGAGCAGGAGGATGAGCTCGTTCTGAGCCCGGTTGGTGTCCTGGTACTCGTCCACGAGGATGTGGGTGAAGCGGTCTTGGTAGTGGGCCAGCACGTCGGGCGCGGTGCGCAGCAGCTCGACGGTGACGGTGAGCAGGTCGTCGAAGTCCATGGCGCTGGCCGCCCGAAGGCGCTTCTGGTACTCGGTGTAGACGTCGGCGATGCGCCTCTCGTAGACGGTCCGGGCCCGGGCCGCGTAGGCGGCGGCGTCGACCAGCTCGTTCTTGGCTGCGCTGATGGCGCCGTGGACGGCCCGGGGGGTGAACTTCTTGGCGTCGATGTCGAGGTCGCGCAGGACGTAGCCGGTGAGGCGGTTGGCGTCGGCCTCGTCGTAGATCGTGAACGACGACCGGTAGCCCAGGCGCCCCCCGTCGCGCCGCAGTATCCGCACGCAGGCGGCGTGGAAGGTCGACACCCACATGCGCTGGGCAACCGGCCCCACCAGTGCGCCGACCCGGCCCTTCATCTCGTCGGCCGCCTTGTTGGTGAAGGTGATGGCCAGTATGGAGAAGGGCGAGACCCCCCGCTCGCGGATCAGATAGGCGATGCGGTGGGTGAGGACCCGGGTCTTGCCCGACCCGGCGCCGGCCACGATCAGCAGCGGCCCCTCGTCGTGCAGCACCGCTTCCCGCTGGACGGGGTTGAGGCCGTCGAGCAGCGATTCCACCCGTCGCAGGCTACCGGTGACCGGTGACCCGCACGGCCGCCTCCGCCGGGCCCGGGTCGCCGACTTCAGCGCCGCCCTGTGCAGCCTGCAGGACGGCACGGCCCCGCCGGCCCGGCGGGTTGACCGCAGGGGCCGGCTTCTGAAAGAGTCCCGCCGGTATCAACCCATATTGATCGTTCCCCGGGAAGAAAGAGGTCGACGGTGTCCAGAACAGCGCACGCCCGGTGGACGGGCCTGGTGGCGGTGGCGGCCATCGTCGCCGGCGCCTGCGGGAACGGGGGGCCCACCTCCGACGCCGGCGGGGCAGCGGGCGGCACGGGCTCGGGCACGCTGCGGGTGAGCGGCTCCACCACCGTGAACCCCGTGGCCGCCGACGCGGCCGAGGTTCTGCGGGCCAAGGGGATGAGGATCACGGTCGACAGCCAGGGCGGCTCAGCAGGCGGCCTCGCCCAGCTGGGCGCCGGCCAGGTCGAGATCGCCATGAGCTCGAAGGAGGTGTCCGACGCCGACAAGGCCCGGTTCCCCGACGTCGACTTCGTGAGCACCGAGATCGGCCAGGACGCAGTCGGCGTGATCCTGCGCAGGGAGGTCGCCGACGGCGGCGTCACCGTCCTCGACAAGGCCCAGCTCCAGGCCCTCTTCGAGGGGCGGGTGGCGAACTGGAAGGAGCTCGGCGGGCCCGACCTGGCCGTCTTCGTCTACGACAAGGAGCCGGGCAGGGGCACCCGGGAGGTGCTGGACAAGTACCTCTACGGCAAGGACGTCAAGGCGCCGCCGCCGCCGCAGTCCGACAACTACGCCATCGTGGGCGGCAACGAGGAGACGCGGGCCAAGCTCGAGTCCACGCCTGGCTCTGTGGGGCCACTGTCGACGTCGTTCATCTCCGGCCACCCCAAGCTGGCCGCCCTGGAGGTTGACGGCGTGGCCCCCACGCCAGCCACCGTGAAGGACGGCTCGTACCCCATGTCACGCCCGTTGTTCCTGGTGACCGACGGGCCGCCCGCCGGCGCGGCCGAGAAGTTCATCGACTACGTCCTGTCGGCCGAGGGGCAGAAGCTGGTCAACAGGCACGGCTACCTCAACCGCGCCGACCTCGGGCTGGCGTGAGCTGAGCGCCAACGTCGCCACCGTCGTCGGCGGCAACCGCCGGCGCCCGCCCGCCCGGCTGCGCTGGGTGCCCGTGGGCACCGGGCTGGCGGCGGCTGCCGCCGGCGCCGCCTTGGCCGCCCTCGTGGCCTTCCTGGTCATCGGCGTGCGGTCGGGCCCGGTCGACTGGGCCGCGCTCGTCACCTCGTCGGTGTGGGACCCGGCCCGCCAGCACTTCGGCGCCACGGCGATGCTCTGGGGCACCGTCGCCGTCGCCGTCGTGGCCCTGTCTCTCGCCGCGCCGCTCGGGTGGGCCGCCGCCATCGCCATCGTCGAGCTCGCCCCCCGGCGGTGGAGGGGCGTCCTACGGGGCGGGGCGGAGCTGCTGGCCGTGGTGCCGTCGATCGTCTACGGCCTCATCGGCATCGCCTACCTCCGCCCGTTCGTGGCCAACCTGGCCGGTGTCCCGGGGGGGGACAGCCTGCTGGCCGCCGGCCTGGTGCTGGCCGTGATGGTGCTGCCCACCATCGTGGCCGTGTCCGCCGACGCCCTCGAGGCCGTGCCCGCCGGCCACCGGGAGGCGGCGGCCGCCTGCGGCCTCACCCGCACCGAGGTCATCCGCTCGGCCGTCCTGCCCTCGGCCCGCCGGGGCATGGGCGCGGCCGCCCTCCTGGCCCTGGCCCGGGCCCTGGGCGAGACCATCGCCGTGTTCCTACTGGTCGGGCGGGCCGACGGCCGCTTCCCGTCGTCGGTGGGCGACGTCACCCAGCGGCTAGTGCGCCCGGGCCAGACGCTCACCACCAAGCTGAACGGGCCCGAGAGCGTCCTGGCGGGGACGGCGGGCGCGCACTGGGCCGCCCTGTGCGCCATCGGTCTCGTGCTGCTGGCCGGCGTGGCCCTGCTCACCGTCGCCGGCCAGCGGCGGGCCGGCCGGAGCGACGATGGCGGTGCCGTGGCCGCGGCCCCGGGCCGGCGGTTGGCGCTCCGGCGGGGGGCGGGGCGGGTCGAACGGGTCGGCGGGGCGGCCCCGGCGCGGGTCGGGCGCGACCGGGTGCTGCGCGTGCTCCTCGGGGCCGCTCTCGGCGCGAACCTGCTCCTGGTGGCGGCGGTCGTCTTGGCCGTCGTGGGCCCGGCGGGCGCAGCGCTGCACCCCTCCTTCTGGTGGTCGCCGTCGGTCGGCAGCAGCGGTGGCGGCATCCGCGACCAGCTGGCGGGCACCGTCCTGCTCGTCGCCGTGGCGGGCGCCATCGCTGCGCCGGTGGGCCTAGGCCTGGGGCTGGTCGTGGCCGAGTACGCCGGTCCCCGCACCGCCCGGTGGCTGCGCTCGCTTACCCTCACCCTGGGCGGGGTGCCCTCCATCCTCCTCGGCCTGTGGGGCTACTGGCTGTTCGCCACCCGTCTCGGGTGGGGCAAGAGCTGGCTGACCGGGAGCATCGTGCTGGCCATGGTGGTGATCCCGCCGATCACCGTGTCGGTGGCCGCCGCCCTCGGCGCCCTGCCGGCGGAGCGGCGGGAGGCAGCCCTCGGTCTCGGGCTACGGCGGGCGCAGCTGGTGCGATCGGTCCTGGTGCCCCAGGCCGTCCCCGGCCTGGTGACCGGGCTGCTCCTGGGCCTGGCCAGGGCGGCGGGCGAGACGGCGCCGCTGCTGTTCACGGCGGCCGTGTTCTCCGGCGCCCCCACCGTCCCGGCCGGCGTACGCAACGCCCCGGTCGCGTCGCTCCCCACCCACATCTTCACCCTCGCCCAGGACTCGGCCGAACCGGCCGCCCGCCAGGCCGCCTGGGGCGCCGCCCTGGCCCTGATCGTGGTCGCGACGCTCCTCGTCCTGGCCGCCGTCCCCGCCCGGCGCCGGCTCGGAGCGAGGGCGGCATGAGCGACGGGCGGGAGGGTGCGGTGTCGGTCGATGACCGGGCCGCGGCGGGCGCGGTACGGGTCGACGGCTTGACCGTCTCGGCCGGCCGGAGCCGGCTGGTCGGCCCCGTCTCCTTCGGCCTCCCGACCGGCGCCGCCCTCGGGCTCCAGGGACCGTCAGGGGCAGGCAAGTCCACCCTGCTGCGGGCGCTCGTGGGCCTGCTCCCCCCGGAGCTCGAGCTGGGGGGCGACGTGCGCGTGCTGGGCGTCGACGTGAGGCCCGGCACGGCCGACCTCCACGCCCTCCGGGCCCGCGCCGTTTTGGTCAGCCAGGCGCCGGTGGTCTTCCCCGCCTCCATCCAGGCCAACGCCGCGTTCGGCCTCAGGCACCTGGAGCGGTTGCCGCGCCCCGAGATGCGGGCCCGGTGCCAGAGCGCCCTGGAGGAGGCGGGGTTGTGGGACGAGGTCGCCGACCGCCTCGACGCCCCCGCCAGCCAGCTCAGCACCGGGCAGCGCCAGCGCCTGTGCCTGGCCCGCGCGTTGGCCCTCGATCCCAGCCTACTGCTCCTCGACGAGCCCACCAGTGCACTCGACGCCGCCGCCACCGCCACCGTCGAGGCCGCCGTCGCCGGCCTGCGCGGCCGGCGCACCGTGCTGATGGTGTCCCATGACCGCGCCCAGCTCGACCGCCTGTGCGACGGCGTAGTTACGCTCCCCGACCCCTTCCGAGCGGCCGGCGAGTCCCCGCCGGCAGCCTGACGGCCCTCCACTGGGGCCTCCACGACGGTGCCGGCGAGCGTCGGGCCGGGTCACCAGCGGCGCTGCTCGGCCATCGGCCCATTGGCCCGAATCGGGAACGAGGAACCTGCAAGCACTCGCCCGGGAGTCCTGGTCCATGGCCCGACCCCGGCGGGGCGTGCCCGGAACGGCGCCGCCGTCCCCTGGTCAGCCGGGGCCGAAGTCGCCGGCCGCGCCCAGGTTCACCACCGTGCCGTCGGCCGCCGTGATCCAGTAGCCGTCGCCCTTCGGCGTGCGGGTGAGAGCGACCGTCGGCGACGCGATCCCCCGGCCGGCGGCGGAACCGAGGAAGGTCGCGTCGCCGAAGGCGAAGACCCCACCGTCGGACGCGACCAGCCAGTAGCCGGCGCCGCCGGCCGACGGCGCCATAGCCACGATGGGCTGGGCCAGGCGGATGTTCCCGGTGCTGCCCTTGAAGGCGGCGCTGCCGAAGTTGAAGATGCCGCCGTCGGCCGCCACCAGCCAATAGCCCTTGCCGTCGGCCGTCGCCGAGATGCCCACCACCGGCGAGTTGAGGCGCATGGCGCCGGTGCTGCCATAGAACGTGGCGTTCCCGAAGCTGAAGACGCCGCCGTCGCTCGCCACCAGCCAGTACCCGCCGCCGTTCGGCGTCGGCGCCATGGCGATGATCGGGGCATTGAGCCTGAGGTCGCCCGTGCTGCCGTGGAAGGCGGCGCTGCCGAAGTTGAAGATGCCGCCGTCGGCGCCGAGGAGCCAGTAGCCGTCGCGGTCGGGGGTGGGGGCGGCGCCGACGATCACCCAGCTGAGTGGCACTGCGTCAACTGCGCCGAACGAGCGGGCGCTGCCCTTCGGGATGACGGCGCCGAGCCCGGTGACGGCCGCGTACCCGCCACCGTCGGCCGCCGGTAGGAGGGACACCACGTCGGCCCGCACGGGGCCGCCGCCGACGGTGCCGCCGTCGCCCACCCACTCCCAGTGCCACTGCTCGGGGCACGCGCTGCCGCCCGGCTCGGCCCAGCCGGGGTGGTTCCACCCGACCGCCGCGCCACGCGCCTTGAGGAACCGGTAACCCGGCGACGAGAAGGTGATGCCACGCGGCTCGGAGAAGTCGACCGCCTTGCCCCACCCGTGCATGGAGGTGCCTCGGGGCCGGCCGTCGGGATAGGTGGCAGGTGTGGCCGCACAGGCGCTGTTGCCAGCTGCGGTGGCGTTGGCCGACGCCGAGACCTGCCCGCTCAGGGGCCGGTAGCAGTCCCGGGCGCCGAGACCGACGTTGGCGCCGGCCGCCATGCGGTAGAGCAGGGCCAGGCTGGGCGCCGCCTCACGGGACACCCTGCAGCCGGGGATCACCGTGATTAGCCGGTCGCCGCCGACATACCCGTTCTCGGCGCCGGCCAACGCGGTGGGGCGGTTGCCCGGCTGGATGGCGGGAACGGCGGCCATCGCCGGCGAGGAGACGGCGACCGACGTCGCCGCCGCAAGAACGGCGGCCGCGGTGCTGGTGGCGAGAAAGAAGAGCGGTCGCCGTGTGCTGCGCATGCCAGATTCAACCATCCGCAGCGGTGTCCGTCGCAACGGCGGCTCAGCCGGCGCCGCCGCCCATCGCCTCGGCCGCCCGGCGCCCAATCTCCTCGGGCGAGACGTCCTCCACGTGCGACGCCACGCTCCAGCGGTGGCCGAACGGATCCTCGAGCAGGCCCATCCGGTCACCGTAGAACTGCGTCTCCACCGGCCGCAGTTCGGTGGCGCCGGCGGACAGCGCACGCGAGAAAACGTCGTCGACGTCCTCCACGTACAGACTGAGGGTGACCGGCGTGCCCCCGACGCTCTTGGGCGAGCGGTTGCCCATCTCCGGGAACTCGTCGGAGAGCATGATGACCGAGTCGCCCAGCTGGAGCTCGGCATGGCCGATCGTGCCGCCGGGCGCCGGCACGCGGGACCGCTCCTTGGCGCCGAACACGTCGGTGTAGAAGTCGATGGCGGCGCCGGCGCCGGCGATGCGGAGGTACGGGGACAGCTGCGGATAGCCGTCGGGAATCGCCTTGGCCATGGGAACGCTCCTGTCGTCAGGTGAACCGAACGTACGTTCGATTAGTCTACCGCTCGGAAGGAACGGCCGCAAGGCCCGGGCCCAGGACTCGTTACGGCGCACCTGAAGGCCCGTCAGGTGGAGCAGCACTCCTGGTTGCCGCCCGGCATGGCTACGGGGTCGAGCAGATCGGTGTCCAGCAGGGCCACGACCGCGTCCCGGGCCCGGGCCATGCCGCCCGGGTCCACGGCGTACATGGTGAAGCCGTCGGCCCGCCGGCTCCTCACCAGGCCGGCCTCCACCAGTACCCGCAGGTGGTGGCTCACCAGCGGCTGGGCCATGCCCTCGCCGTCCACCAGGTCGCGCACGCAGCGCTCCTTCTCCCGGAGGGCGGACAGCAGCCTGAACCGCTTGGGGTCGGCCAGAGCCCGCAGCACCGTGAGCACATCGGCGTCCCCTGGAGTGGTGGCCGACGATGGGGCCCGCGCCATCGGACGAGGGTCGCAGAGCACACCCGCGGCGTCAAGGAGGGGCGCCGGCGTCACTCCCACTCGATGGTGCCGGGTGGCTTGGAGGTGATGTCGAAGGCCACCCGATTGACGCCCGGCACCTCGTTGATGATCCGGCTCGACATGCGCTCGAGCACGTCGTAGGGGACCCGGGCCCAGTCGGCCGTCATGGCGTCGTCGGACGTGACGGCCCGGATGACGATCGGGTAGGCGTAGGTGCGCTCGTCGCCCATCACGCCCACGGTGCGCACGGCGATCAGGACGGCGAAGCTCTGCCACACCTCGCGCTCGAGGCCGACCCGGCGCATCTCCTGGAGCACGATTGCGTCAGCCAGCCGAAGGATCTCGAGCCGCTCCGGCGTCACCGTGCCCACGATGCGCACGGCCAGACCAGGCCCCGGGAAGGGCTGGCGCCAGACGATCTCCTCGGGCAGGCCCAACTCCTCGCCCACCGCCCGCACCTCGTCCTTGAACAGGTTGCGCAGCGGCTCGACCAGCTCGAAGTCCATGTCCTCGGGCAGGCCGCCCACGTTGTGGTGGCTCTTGATACGGGCCGCGTCCTTGGTGCCCGACTCGATGATGTCGGGGTAGAGCGTGCCCTGGACAAGGAAGCGGGCGTCCTGGAGATCGCGAGCGACCTCCTCGAAGACCCGGATGAACGTCTCCCCGATGATCTTGCGCTTGCGCTCGGGATCTACGACGTCGTCCAGCGCCTCCACGAACCGGTCGGCAGCCTTCACGTGCACCAGGTCGACATGGAACTGGCGCCGGAACGTGTCCTCGACCTGCTCGGCCTCGCCCGCCCGCATGAGGCCGGTGTCGACGAACACGCACGTGAGATTGTCGCCCACCGCCTTGTGGACGATGGCGGCGGCGACGGCCGAGTCGACCCCGCCGGAAAGGCCGCAGATGACCTTCTCGTCGCCCACCTGGGCACGGATGGCGTCCACCTGCTGCTCGATGACAGACGTCATCGTCCACGACGGGCGGCAACCTGCCACGTCGTAGAGGAAGTGCTTGAGGATCTCCTGGCCCCGTGCCGTGTGGGCCACCTCGGGGTGGAACTGCAGGCCGTAGAGGCGCCGCTCGGGATGCTCGAGGGCGGCCGCCGCTCCCGGCGTTGTGGCCACCACCCGGAACCCCGGCGGGGCCGCGGAGATGGAGTCGAAGTGGCTCATCCACACGTCCTGGGTGAGCGGCAGGTCGGCGAACAGCACCGAGCTGTCCGTCACCGTCATGGCCGTGCGGCCGTACTCGCCCTGGCCGGTGCGCGACACCTCGCCGCCCAGTTGCCGGGCCAGGAGTTGGGCGCCGTAACAAATGCCGAGGACGGCGGTGCCCGAGTCGTAGAGGGCGGGGTCGATGACCGGCGCGCCCTCCACGTGGACCGACTTGGGGCCGCCACTCAGGATCACGGCGGCCGGCCGCTTGGCCATCATCTCGGCCGCCGACATCGTGTGGGGCACGATCTCGGAGTACACGTGGGCCTCCCGCACGCGCCGGGCAATCAACTGGGCGTACTGAGCGCCGAAGTCGACGACCAGGACGGTGTCGAAACTCATCGGAGAAACCCGACTTCGAGTAAATAGGGTGTCATTTTGACACCCTATTTACTCGAAAGCAGGGACTCACTGCCCCATGCCGACCTGCTGCGAGCGTTGGAGACCCTTGCCCTCGGTCTGCAGCGAGGGCGCCACCATGACCTCGGCCTTCTGGAACTCCTTCACCGTCTGGTAACCGCAGGTGGCCATGGACGTGCGCAGGGCGCCGAACAGGTTGAGCCGTCCGTCGTTCTCGTGGGCGGGGCCGACGAGGATCTCCCTGAGGCTGCCCCGGGCTTGCGTGCGCACGCGGGTGCCACGCGGCAGGGTGGGGTGGAAGGTGGCCATGCCCCAGTGGTAGCCCCGGCCGGGGGCCTCGTGGGCGGCAGCGAGGGGCGAGCCCATCATCACCGCGTCGGCGCCCATGGCGATGGCCTTGGCGATGTCGCCGCCCCGGCTGATGCCGCCGTCGGCGATGACGTGCACGTACACGCCCGTCTCGTCGAGGTGGCGCATTCGGGCGCCGGCCGCATCGGCGATGGCGGTGGCCTGGGGAACGCCGATGCCCAGCACGCCCCGGGTGGTGCACGCGTTGCCCGGGCCGACACCGACGAGTATCCCGACGGCGCCGGTGCGCATCAGATGGTGGGCGGCGTTGAACGAGGCGCAGCCGCCCACGATCACGGGGACCTCGAGCTTGCGGATGAACTGCTTGAGGTTCAGCGGCTCGACCGACTTGGACACGTGCTCGGCCGACACCACAGTGCCCTGGATGACGAGCAGGTCGATCTCGGCGTCAACCACCGCCTTGGCGAACTGCTCAGCCCGCTGGGGCGTGACCGAGGCGCAGGACGTGACGCCCGCCTCCCGGATCTCACGGATGCGTTCGGTGACCAGCGCCGGCTTCACGGGCTCGGAGTAGATCTGCTGCATCCGGGCGGTGGCCTTCTCGTTGTCGAGGCCGGCGATCTCTTCGAACAGGGGCTCGGGGTCCTCGTAGCGGGTCCAGAGGCCCTCGAGGTTGAGCACACCCACGCCGCCGAGCCGGCCCACCTCGATGGCGGTTGCCGGGCTCACCACGCCGTCCATGGCCGAGGCCATGAGGGGCAGGTCGAAGCTGAAGGCGTCGATCTCCCAGGTGATGTCGACATCCTCCGGGTCCCTCGTACGCCGGCTGGGCACGATCGCTATGTCGTCGAACCCGTACGCCCTGCGCCCGGACTTGCCGATGCCGATCTCGACCTCAGGCACGTGCCACCCCTTCCGCTCCCGAAAGGAGGATCCTACGCGTCCGTCGCGGCCCTACTCCGGAGCCGGGGACGTGACTGGCGCCCGACGACTCCCTTTTCGCACAAGGCGGTCAGCGCCGGCCCGAGCCCGACGTCCGGGTCGACGCCCTTGTCCCTACGGGCGGAGTGGAGGCGACGCCGGGTCGTGTCTTGCGCACCCTCCGGCGCACCGGCTCGGCCGCCTCCGCCTCCTCGGGGAGCGGATCGTCCACCTCGGGGTCGAGGCCCTGCGGCTCCGCGGCCTCGGCTTTCCCCCACTGTTGGTCGACCTCGTGTGGCGCCGGGACGGCCCCGGTCACCACGTCCTCGGCCGGCGCATCGGCGGCCGCTGGCGGCGGTTGCCACCCCTCCGGCGGCATGGGAACACCCAGCGCCTCGGTCGCCCGGCGGATCTCCTCCGCCGCTTCGGCCTCGGCGCCGACCGCCCCAGGGCTCGCGGCGGTCGCAGACGTCTTCTTTCCGAACAGTCGCATCAGTGGCTCCTCGTCGCAGGACGGACGCCTCAGGTCGCCATGGAACTCGCCGGCCGGCGGCCGGCTCGGGCTCAGTTCACGGCGCGCGAACGTTCGCGCCCGCCGGGCCGGTGGACAGGGAGCGGCAGCAGATGGTGCAGTCCCGCTTCGATCTGGGACAGGGCCGCCGCCGCCTCGCTCGCGAAGTGCAGGCCCAGCTGCTCGGCCCCATCGAAGGCGGCCGGTTCGGTCGAGTAGAGGTCGAGGGCGCCGAGGGCGCGCCCCCGCAGGATGATGGGTACGGCCAGGCAACTGGCCACGCCCCGGGCGATGGCCTGGCGCACGAACAGCGACCACGACCGGGCGGTGGCCAGGCAGGCCACGTTGAACACCTGGAGTTGGCCGATGGCGTCGATCCCCGGGCCGTCGCCCGAGTCCCACTGGGCACGTGCCATCTGGGCGCCGAGGAGCGAGGTGCCCAGGATCAGCGGCAGCCCCTCCGGTCGTACGACCGTCACTCCGGCCGCCACACAACCGGCCGCCGAGCACGCCTGCTCCGCCACGAGACGGAGCGTTTGTTCCTCCACCTCTTCGGGCACCGGCAACGTCAACGGCAAGGCCATGCACTTCCCCTCGGTCTCGGGACCCCGTGGATGCGACGGTACCCAAATCCGACACGCCGGGTAAGGCGCGCGAACACTGTGCGCGCGACCGGTAAGTAAGCCACAGAACGTGCCGGAGCCCCTGCCGAGGCAGGGGCTCCGAGGTGCTCCGTGGTCGTGCTTTCAGCTATCAGCTACCACTGTCAGCCCGCCGCCATCTCCTGGTGGGCCTGGACGGTCGACTCGAGCAGGTCGCGTAACCCGCCCTTCTTGAGGTCGGCCATGACCCGCCCGGGTGTGATCTCGCCCTTCTCCCACTGCATCCAGGTGACGAGCAGCTTCTCGGGGTCCGGCGGAGGGATCTCCGGCACCTACATCATCCCCATGCCGCCCATGCCGGGGATGGCCGGGTTGGAGTACTCGCGCTGGAAGGCGCGGGCGCCGGCGACGTTGACCTCGGGCTCGTGCTCGGGCTTGTCGGCCACGAGGCACTCGGTGGTGAGCAGCATGGCGGCGATGGACGCCGCGTTCTGCAGGGCGGACCGGGTGACCTTGGCGGGGTCGATGACGCCTGCTTTCAGCAGGTCCTCGAACTGGCCGGTGGCCGCGTTGAGGCCGATGTTGCCGGTCTCCCGCTCGGTCTGCTGCACCATCATGGGGCCCTCGAGGCCGGCGTTGTAGGCAATCCACTTCAGCGGCTCTTCGAGCGCCTTGCGGACGGCCCTGGCACCGGTGGCCTCGTCGCCGACGAGCTTGGCGATGGCTGCGTCGACGGCGCCGCGGGCCCGCACGAGAGCGACACCGCCGCCGGGAACGATGCCCTCCTCGATGGCGGCCCGGGTGGCCGACAGCGCATCCTCGATGCGGTGCTTCTTCTCCTTGAGCTCCACCTCGGTGGCGGCGCCGACCTTGACGATCGCCACACCACCGGCCAGCTTGGCCAGGCGCTCGGTGAGCTTCTCCTTGTCCCAGTCGGAGGTCGCGTCCTCGATCTCCTTGCGGAGCTGGGACGTGCGCTCCTTCAGGGCCTCGGGGTCACCCTTGCCCTCGACGAGCGTGGTGTCGTCCTTGGTGATGATGGCCCTGCGGGCGCTGCCCAGCATGTCGAGGGTGACGTTCTCGAGCTTGATGCCGAGCTCGGGCGACACGATGGTGCCGCCGGTGAGGATGGCGGCGTCCTGCAGCATCTGCTTGCGGCGCTCGCCGAACCCGGGCGCCTTGACGGCCACCGAGTTGAACGTGCCCCGGATCTTGTTGACCACCAGCGTGGCCAGGGCCTCGCCGTCGACGTCCTCGGCGATGATGAGCAGCGGCCGGCTGGTCTGCATGACCTTCTCCAGCACGGGCACGATCTCGTGCACGGCCGAGATCTTGGAGTTGGCGAAGAGGATGTAGGGATCCTCGAGTACCGCCTCCTGGCGCTCGGCGTCGGTGACGAGGTGGGGCGAGAGGTAGCCCTTGTCGAACTGCATGCCCTCGGTGAAGTCGAGCTCCATACCGAAGGTGTTCGACTCCTCGATGGTGACGGTGCCGTCCTTGCCCACGCGGTCGATGGCGTCGGCCAGGATCTCGCCGATGCCCATGTCGGCGGCCGAGATGGCGGCGACCTGGGCGATCTCGCTGCGGTCGTCGATCTCCTTGGATTGCTCCTTGATCGACGCCACGGCGGCGGCGACTGCCGCCTCGATGCCCTTCTTGAGCGACATCGGATTGGCGCCGGCGGCCACGTTGCGGAGGCCCTCGTGGATGATGGCCTGGGCCAGCACGGTGGCCGTGGTGGTGCCGTCACCGGCGATGTCGTTGGTCTTGGTGGCGACCTCCTTCACCAGCTGGGCGCCCATGTCCTCGAAGGGATCCTCGAGCTGGATCTCCCGGGCGATGGTGACGCCGTCGTTGGTGATGGTGGGCGCACCGAACTTCTTCTCGATCACCACATTGCGGCCGCGGGGGCCGAGGGTGACCTTGACGGTGTTGGCCAGGCGATTCACGCCGGCCTCCAGGCCGCGGCGGGCGGCCTGATCGAACCTGATCTGCTTCGGCACTACTTGGCGACCTTGGCCAGGACGTCGCGCCCTGCCAGGATCAGCAGGTCCTCGCCGTCGATGGTGATCTCGGTGCCGCCGTACTTGGAGTAGACGACGCGGTCGCCCGCCTTGATGTCGATCGGGATGAGTTCACCCGTGTTCTGGGAGCGGGCGCCCGGGCCCACGGCCAGGACCTCGCCCTGCTGGGGCTTCTCCTTGGCGGTGTCGGGGATCACGAGGCCCGATGCGGTCTTCTCCTCGGCCTCGACGGGACGGACCACGATGCGGTCGTCAAGGGGCTGCAGATTCATGATTTTCGGCCTCCGGCTTCGTTAGCACTCTCGCCTGTCGAGTGCTAACGATAGGCGCGAGTGGCGCACACGGCAAGTGGCCCGGCCCAGCGCCCGACAGGGCAGTCACGGCCGGCTGCGGCCACCCGCCCGTCAGGGGCCTGTGTCCTCGTCCGCCGGGGGACCGTCAGCGCCCGATCATCCTCCACCCGCGGGCCGACGTGCGTATCGGTCCGCCGGGGGACGGGCACCGCGCGCAGTGCCGGACGAGGAGGTGGCGATGCCGGACGCCGTCGTGGGCGCTTGATCCGGCCCGGAAGGAGCCCAAGCCCGAACTCGGCGAACTTCTGGATCTCGGGGCCCCCCGACCCCACGCCGCCTCGCTCGCCGCCGCCCCACCACCTCCGGGCGTAGCGCCGGCCGGTCGCGCCGGCGTGAGGGCCCGGAATCCGGACGCTGGTGCCGTCACGAAACGCCGGCACGGTTGCGCCCGGAGCGCACCGTCGGGAGCCGCCGCTCAGGTGGTGATGAGGGGCAGCCCGAGGCCCGGGTCGGCGCCGGCGCCGAGGGGCGTGGGGCCGTCGGACCGGAGGCGCCACCACCCGGCGGCGGCGATCATGGCGGCGTTGTCGGTGCACATGGCCCGGCTGGGCAGGAAGGCCCGGAGGCCGTCGGCGATGCACGCATCGAGGATGCGCTCCCGCAGGCGGGAGTTGGCCGCCACCCCTCCGCCCAGGACGATGCCGGTGGCGCCGATCTCGGCCGCCGCCCGCTGCGCCTTGGTGACGAGCACGTCGACCACGGCCTCTTGGAACGACGCGGCCACGTCGGCTGTGCCCACGCTCGGGTGCTTGCGGACGTAGGTGACCACCGACGTCTTGATGCCGCTGAACGAGAAGTCGTAGCCCTCCCGCAGGAGCCCGCGCGGGAAGTCGATGGCCGACGGGTCTCCCTCGAGGGCCAAGGCGTCGATGGCGGGCCCGCCCGGGTAGCCGAGGCCGAGATACCGGGCCACCTTGTCGTAGGCCTCGCCGGCGGCGTCGTCCAGCGTGGCGCCCAGGAGCCGGTAGCGCCCGTGGGCCTCCATGGCGATGAGCATGGTGTGACCCCCCGAGACGAGGAGCACCACCAGCGGGGGCTCGAGGTCGGGCTCCTCGAGGAAGGCGGCGTAGATGTGGCCCTCCAGGTGGTTCACTCCGACGAAGGGCACGCCCCACACCAGGGCCAGGGCCTTGGCCGCGCTGAGGCCCACCAGCAGCGAGCCCACCAGCCCGGGACCGACGGTGGCAGCCACCGCCCCGAGGTCCCTGCCCTCGACACCCGCCTCCAGCATGGCCTCGGCGATCACCGGCGTAAGCAGCTCGACGTGGGCACGGCTCGCCAGCTCGGGCACCACGCCTCCGAAGGCGGCGTGGAGGTCTACCTGGCTGCTCACCACCGACGAGAGGACCTGCTCGCCGTCGACCACCACCGCGGCGGCCGTCTCGTCGCACGACGTCTCCACCCCGAGTACCTTCATCCCTGCTCTCCTTCCGGCGCCGCCGGCCCGCCGCCCGCCGGCGCGCTCCGGTCCTGCACCGGCGGGTCGGTGGGAGGCACCGGCGCCGGCAGGGCCGCTTCGATGCGGGCGAGTCGGGCATGGTACTCGGGGGCGTCGATGTCGTTGGCCCACATCACCAGGGCGTCCTCGTTGGTCTCGACGTAGTAGTTCTTGCGCACGCCGGCAGGGGCGAACCCGAAGGCACCGTAGAGCTTCTTGGCCGCCTCGTTCGACATCCGCACCTCGAGTGTGAGGTGCTGCGCGCCCTGCTCGACCGCCGCACGCGCCATCTGCAACAGGAGCCGGGAGCCGATGCCCTGGCGGTGCCAGCTGGGGTCAACGGCGATCGTGGTGACGTGGGCGTCGTCCCCTTGCACCATCAGGCCCGAGTAGCCGGCCACACCGCTGTCGACCAGGGCGACGGTGTACGTGCGCGTGGAGCGCAGCGCCAGCTCGCTCATGAACAGTCGCAGCGACCAGGGCCGGGGGTACACCTGGGCCTCGATGCGGAGAACGGCCCGGAGATGGCGGCGGCGCATGGGTGCAAGGGTGACGTCCGACGCTGCGTAGAACTCCTCCTCGGCCCTCACCGCCACGTCAGGCGCCCTGCGGTCGAGGGCGGCCGTCACACACGCGCCCGGCGCTCCCAGTTGATCTCGGCGTCGGCCTTGCGCAGGTACATCGGCTCCAGCTCGGAGGGCTGCACGAACTCCTCCCGCACGGCCCGGGCGTGGGCCAGTTGCACGAGGGCGGCCGGGGAAGGATGGGCGAAGGCCCCGTCGGCGATGCTCAGGTGGCGGGCGTCGTCGAACGAGGAGGCATAGCGGACGGCCCCGTCCCCCACCAGCAGGCAGTCCTCGCCCATGGCCATCAGCTCTCCTGCCAGGTCGCCCGGGGAGCACACGCGAGGCTCGGCCACCCGCTGCACCCCGCCCGGCACCGGGCGGTACATGGCGGCGAAGACCTCGCCCCGGCGGGCATCGACCACGGTGGCGATGAGGCCGTCGGTGTGATGCAGGGCGAAGGCCAGCAGGTCCAGGCTCGACAGGCCCACCATGGGCACCCGTAGGGCAAGGGCCAGCGCCTTGGCCGTGGCCACGCCGACCCGCAGCCCGGTGAACAGCCCGGGGCCGACATCGACAGCCACCACGCTCACCTCGTCCAGGTCGACCTGGGCCTGGGCGCACACGAACTGCACGGCCGGCACCAGCGTCTCGGCGTGGCGGCGGCCACGCGTGGCGGTGAACGACGCCAGGGCGCCCTCCACACCACCGACGGCGCACCCCACCTGGAGCGTGGCCGTCTCGATGCCGAGAATGATCACAACGGCCACCGTTCCATGGCGGCGCCCACAGCGGCCGCCCTCGGCGCCCAGCGGGGGCCCACCGTCCGGATGGTGAACCTGCGGTCGTCGTCGGCCTCGCCCAACTCAATGGCGACGTCGAGGTAGTCGGCCGGCAGCGTCGGAGCGATCACGTCGCCCCACTCCACCAGGGCCACGCCTCCCTCGTCCAGCAGCTCGGGCAGGTCGAAGTCGGTGACCTCGTCAAGGTTGTCCATCCGGTAGGCGTCGGCATGGATCAGGGGCAGCCTGCCCCGGTAGAGGCGGACGAGCACGAAGGTGGGGCTCACGATCTGGTCGGTGACGCCGAGGCCGCGGGCGAAGCCCTGGGCGAGGGTGGTCTTGCCGGCGCCGAGGTCGCCCGAGAGCAGGACGATGTCGCCCGGCTTCACCAGGCGCGACAGGGCTTCTCCGAGACCCCTGGTGTCCTCGGCCGACTTGGTGACTGCCGTGATCACACGGCCACCGCCAGGTGCTCCTTGGCCCGGACGAGGTCGGCCCGGATGCCGGCCATGGCCTCACCCACCGACCCGCTGCGCAGGACGTACGAGGGGTGGTAGGTGGGTACGACGAAGGCTGCGCCGTAGGGGTAGGAGCGGCCCCGGAGCGTCTTGATGCCCGATCTGGTGTCGAGGAGCAGCTGGGCTGCGAAGTTCCCGAGCGTGACGATGACGCGCGGCGAGATCAGCTCGATCTGCTGCTCCAGCCAGGGCCGGCAGGCGGCGACCTCCTCGGGAAGCGGGTTGCGGTTGCCCGGCGGCCGGCACTTCACCACGTTGGCGATATACACGCGCTCGCGCCCGACGCCCACCTCCTCGTGCAGCAGGCGGTCCAGGAGCCGGCCGGACCGGCCGACGAACGGCTCGCCCTGCAGGTCCTCCTGCTCCCCCGGGCCCTCGCCCACGAACATGAGGTCGGCGACCGGGTCACCCACGCCGAACACCACCTGCGTCCGCCCCTTCGCCAACGGGCAACGGGTGCAGGCCAGGGCGTCCCGGCGGAGCTCGGCGAGAGCGGGCACGACCGGGCATGCTACTGCCACGCCCGCGTCAGACCGGCCAGGCCTCCCGCTTCCGGGTACGGGATCGAGCGCCCCGGGGCGGCGATCCCGTGCCCGGAACGCCGGACCGCCCGGTTCAGGCGTGATGCGAGAGCCAGCGGGGCAACAGCTCCACGATGTCGCCGGCCACCAGCCCGCGCTCGGGACCGAGGGCGGCGGCCGCCCCGTGGGCGTGGGCCCCGAGCGACGCCGCGTCGAGGCCGTCGAGGCCGCAGGCCAGGAAGGCGCCGATGACGCCGGAGAGGACGTCGCCCGACCCGGCCGTGGCCAGCCGTGGTCCGCCGCTCGTCACGAACCGGACCTCGCCACCCGGCGCGGCGACGACGGTGGTCGGGCCCTTGAGCAGGGCGACGGCACCGGTCCGCTCGGCCAGCGCCCGCACTGCGCCCACACGGTCGGCCCCGGGCGCCGACCCGCAGAGCCTGCGGTATTCACCCTCGTGGGGCGTGAGCACCCGCGGGGCCTCGCCGGGCACCAGCCCGTCGACGGCGGCCAGCCCGTCCGCGTCAACCACCGCCGGGTGCGACGCCCCGCCCAGTAGGCGGCGCACCTCGCCCACCGTGCGGCTGTCCCGGCCCAGCCCGGGGCCCACGACGAGCGACCTGCAGCGCTCAGCCGCCTCGAGGGCAGCGGCGGCCCAGCCCTCGGCCGGCAGCGGCACACCTACCATCTCGGCCAGCGGCAGCAAGGCCAGGTCGGCGCCCGGGACGCCGAGGCGCACGCTGCCTGCTCCCGCCCGCATGGCGGCCCGACCGGCGAGCAGGGCCGCCCCGGTCAAGCCCGGCGACCCCGCAGCCACGAACACCGCCGCCTGCCACTTGTGCGACTCCCGCGGGCGCCGGGGCAGGCGGGCGGCGACGTCGGCATCCTCCAGCAGGTGCATGCGGGCGCCGTCCACGTCGAGACCGATGTCGGCCACCTCGACCCGCCCGCTGTGGTCAGGGCCGGCGGCGAGGAGGAGGCCCGGCTTGAGGGCGGCGAAGGTGACGGTGACGTCGGCCCGCACGGCGCCGTCCTCCGCCTCTCCGGTGAGCCCGTCGACGCCCGAAGGTATGTCGACGGCCAGCACCCGCACGCCCGCCGGGGAGCGGGGCGCCACGTACGAGCCGTGGAACCCGGTGCCGTAGGCGGCGTCGATGACGAGGTCGCACGGCGGCAGGTCGGCCGGCGACGAGGCGGCGTCGACCACCACCACGCGGGCGCCCCGCCGCCGCAGGCGGTCCGCCGCCGCCCGCCCGTCGGCCCCGTTGTTCCCCTTCCCGGCCACCACGACCACCCGACGGCCGTAGGTGCCGCCGAGCATCCGCTCCGCCTCCCGCGCCACTGCTGCCGCCGCCCGCTCCACCAGCATGTCCAATGGCTCCGGCGCGGCGGCGTCCACCGCCGTCATCTCCTCGGGCGTGAGGACCGGGATCACGTGCCCGTGCGCCCCCTCTGCGCCTTCTGGTACCGGAAATCGACCGCCAGCGGTCGATTTCCGGTACCAGAACGACTGGCGCGGCGGGTGGTGGTCACAGGGCGGCGACCACCGCTTCCGCCATGGTGTCGGTGTGGGTGATCGAGACCCGGAAGGAGGTGACGCCCCGCTCCCCCGCCAGGGCGGCGGCCCGGCCCGAGAGCAGCAGCGACGGGGCGCCGCCCGGAGCGTTGCGCACCTCGACGTCGTGGAAGCCGAAGGCGCCGAGGCCCACGCCGAGCGCCTTCATGGTGGCCTCCTTCGCCGCGAAGCGGGCGGCCAGGCGGGGCGCCGGGTCGGTGAAGCGGGCGCTGTAGGCCCGCTCCCCCTCGGTGAACAGCCGCTCGGCCACGCCCGGCGTGCGGGCCAGCACGCGTCGGAACCGGCCGATCTCCACCACGTCGAGACCGAGGCCGATCACGTTCGCCAGCGGTCGGCCAGGATGTGGACGGGCTGGGTGAGCAGGTCGATCAGGTCCACGCGGTTCAAAACCTCCTCGTCGAACACCGGCTCCGTCTCGGTGACGGCGTCGACCAGGGCGTCGTAGCGGTCGCGGTAGCCCTGGAGCACGGCCAGTGCGCCGGCCGGCGGAAGCCGGTCGTGGAACCGGGCGTGCAGCAGCGTCATCCCCACCACCTGGGCGTCCTTGGTCTCGGGCACGAGCACGAAGGTGCGCCCGTCACGGCGGCCCCGGGCCACCGTGACCTCGCGCTCGCTGGCCGCCCGGTGCTTGGTACCGAGCAGCGCGGGGTTGTCGTTGACCCGAGACGACAGGTCGGCCGCCACGCCGCCCCGGTCGAGCACACCGATGGTGGCAGTGCCGTCGGCCACCGATCCCTCGATGCGGTAGCGGATGTAGCCGGTGACCTCGGCCACCGCCGCGTCGAGGGCGGCAAGGGTGCGCAAGGCCCGGTAGCCCAGGCGGTCGCGCGCGGCGCCGGCGGCCAGCAGCTCGCCCACCAGCGGGACCCGGTACAACGCCTCCTCGGAGCGGGAGATGCCCACGGTGACGGTCTTGGCCTGGTGCTTGATGGCGTCGACCGGGCGAGTGAGCGCCTCGATGGCGCGGGTGAGAGCGTCGGTGAGGTCCTGGATGACGGCGCTGGGCGTGCCCACCTTGCCGAACTCCAGCTCGTAGCCGTCGAGGGGCGAGTGCTCCCGGGCGTAGCGGAGCAGCGAGCTCACCCGCACCGCCGTGGCCGCGTCGAGGCTGCCGTCGTAGACGCCGCCCCGCAGCGCCTCGAGGAACCGCCCGGCCGGTGCGTCGAGCCGGGGGGCCAGGTCGTGCAGCAGGTCGGCGCCGTCAGTCGCCGACGACACCACCGCCTCCACAGCGGCCCGGGCCTCCCGGAACGGCAGGGCCTGGGCATCGATGGCGAGGGCCGCCTCGTAGCCGAACAGGTGGCCCACCATGGCCGACAGGACGAACGCCAGCATGGGGTGTGCGGGCGGCACCTCGAGCACGTCGAGGGCGGCCGGATAGCGGGCCGCGCCCTCGGTGGCGATGACCACGGGCGCCGCCTTGTGGGCCCGGTAGATCGCCACCTCCTTGGCCACGTCGTCGGCGTTGGGGCCGGACAGACCGGCCGCGCACACGAGGATCAGCGGCTCGGAGGACAGGTCGATGTGCTTCTTGTCCTCGGTGGCGTCGCAGGCGATCGACTTGTAACAGAGCTCCGACAGCTTGATCCGCACCTCGGCTGCGGCCACCCGGTTGGGCCCATTCCCCACGATCGCCCAGTGGCGACGCGACGGGGCGTGACTGGCGGCGGCGGCGCCGATGACAGCCCTCCGGGCCAGCACCTCCTCCATGGCCGCCGGCAGGTCGCGCAGGCCGACCAGCAGCTCGGTCGCCCGCCGGCGGTCGCCGCACCCGGCCTCGTCGGCCACAGCCAGCGCCAGGAGGAACCCGGCTGCCACCTGGGCGTAGAAGGCTTTGGTGGACGGCACCGCCATCTCCACGTCCCGCCCGTCCGACGTGTAGAGCACGCCGTCAGCCCGCTGGGTGAGGTCGCTGTCACGCCGGTTCACGATGGCCACGACCGCCGCCCCGCGCGCCCTTACCAGGTCGACGGTGCGGTTGGTGTCGGTGGTCGTGCCCGACTGACTGATGGCCACCACCAATGTGTCACTCATGTCGTCGTCGAGGCCGAATCCCGACAGTTCGGTGGCGGGCAGGGCGTCGACCATGATGCCGGCGCCGGCGAGCCAGCCCGACAGGGCGGTGGCCAGGCTCTGGCCGGCGACCACGGCGGTGCCCTGGCCGATCACGCGGGCACGCCGGATGCCACCGCTGCGCAACCGCTCCCGCAGCTCCGGTGGCAGCGTCTCGTTGCCGAGGACGACCCGCAGCTCGTTGCCGTCGCCGGTGATCTTGCCCCGGAGGGTCTTGCGAAACGACGACGGCGCCTCGGTGACCTCCTTCAGCAGGAAGTGGCGGAAGCCGGCCCGGTCGATGTCGCGCGTGGTGATCTCGGCCGTGCGGATGTCGTCGTCGGTGACGGGAAGGGGCGTGCCGTCGTATGCAAGGCGGGTGATGCCGTCGGTGGTGCCGGCGCCGGCCGCGTCGAGCACGACCACCTGGCCCGACCGGGCGCCGCCCTCGGGCGCCGACTCGCCGTCCATGCGCAGGTACCGGCTCGTCTCCTCCACCAGCCCGTAGGGCTCGCTGGCCACCACGAAGGCGTCCTCGGCCAGGCCCACGTAGAGCGCCTGGCCGCTGCCGCGCAGGGCCAACAGCAGCTGGTCCGGAGCGTCGGCCGCCACCGCGCCGACAGCGGTGGAGCCCTCGAAGGAGTCGACAGTGGCCCGGAAGGCATCGGCCACCCCGGCGCCGCCGCGCAGACGCCGCGACACCAGAATGGGGATCACCTTGGCGTCGGTGGTGAAGGCAGCCGGGATCGAAAGGCCGGCTGCGGCGATGAGCTCGGCGTAGTTGTCGACGTCGCCGTTGAGGGCGGCCGCCACGTAGGGCCCGCCTGCGTCGTCGTCCTCCTCCTGGTTGAGCGGGTGGGTGTTGGCCTGCGAGATGATGCCCACGCTCGCCCACCGGGTGTGCCCGAGCACCGTGGCCCGGGCCGTGCCGGCGGTGAGGGCCAGTTGCAGGAGCGGGTCGGCGGAGATGGCGGTGCGCAGGGTGCGGGTGTTGTCACCCAGCTCGCCGATCTCGGCCGCCGCCTTGTAGACGAAGGCCAGGTGGCCGGCGGGCGTGCGCACGGCCATGGACGGGAACAGCGGGTCGGTCGTGCGGCCGTCCAGCAACGAGTCGATGTGCTCGTCGTCGAAGTCGAGCCCGTGGCCGCTCACGAGCACGTGCAGGCCGGCCGAGTCACGACCGCGCACCTCCAGCCGGTCGATGCTCGAGAGGGCCGAGTGGATGGAGGAGTAGGCGGCGACGGTGGCCTCGCCCGCCCCGGGCCACGCCAGGCTGGCCACCGCCCGGGCGGCGGGGATGCGGTCGTGGCCGAGCGACCAGGACGCGTCCTTGATGCGCACGATGGCGGCGTTCACCGCCTCGAGATCGTCGGGCGACAGGCCAAGGTCGCCGGCGTCGAGCGCCGCCTCGAGCCGATCGACCGCCTGGTCGATCAGGCCGAGGGCCGCCTCCAGCACGGCAATCAGGTCGTGGGTGTCGAGCAGAGCCCGCATGCCGGGCGTGCCCCGCAGCGCGGTGTCGACCGACTCGAGGGCGGTGGCCGCGTCACCGAGGGTGCCGGTGGCCCCGAGGGCGGCCCGGGCCGCTTCCAGGCCAGCCGTGATCTCGGCGACAGGGGGGGGTGGGCGCCGGCTGGGCCGGCGCAGGATGGCGACGATGCCGCACATGGCCTAGCGCACCACCCCGCAGGTTCCCGTGGCGTCACCTACAGGATGGAACACCGGAAAAGCTTACGGCCCGAGGACCCGGGCCACCTCCGCCGCCAGGCGCAGAGCGACCCCTTCCGCCTGCTCCTCGGTCTGGGCCTCCACCATCACCCGTACGACCGGCTCGGTGCCGCTCGGGCGCACGAGCACGCGACCGCCGGCGCCCAGGCGGGCCTGCTCGGCCTCGACCGCGGGTGCCATCAACCGGATGGCGTCGCCGTCGGCCCTTGCCGCAACCGCCACGTTGCGCAGGACCTGGGGCAACCGGGTCATGGCCTTCGATGCCAGGTCGGCCAGCGGGCGGCCCGTCCGGGCGACGATGTCGAGCACCTGCAACCCGGTGAGGATGCCGTCGCCGGTGGTGGCCAGGGCCCGGAAGATCAGGTGCCCGGACTGCTCGCCTCCGAGCGACCAGCCGCCGGCGTCGAGCGCCTCGAGCACGTGGCGGTCGCCCACCGGCGTCTCATGCACTGCGATCCCGGCCGCCTCCATGGCGCGGCGGAACCCGAGGTTGGTCATCACCGTGACGACCACCGTGTCGTCCTTCAGGCGGCCCCGCCCGCGCAGGTCGAGGGCGCACAGGGCGATGAGGTGGTCGCCGTCGACAACGCCACCGGCTGCGTCGACCGCCAGCACCCGGTCGGCGTCGCCGTCGAAAGCAAAGCCCACGTCGGCGCCGAGCTCCACCACCGCCGTGCGCAGCGGGCCCAGGTCGGTCGACCCGCAGCCGGCGTTCACGTTGACGCCGTCCGGCGCCGCCCCGAGCACGTGGACGGTGGCGCCGGTGATGGCGAGGACGTCGGGAGCCACCGTCGACGCCGCCCCGTGACCGCAGTCGACCACCACGGTGAGGTCTTCGAGAGTGCGCCCTTCGAGGGAGGAGATCAGGTGGGCTGCATAGGCCTCGACCGCAGCGGGGTCGAGGTCGAGGTGGCCGACGCCGGCGCCGGTGGGCCGGTCGCCCCCGGCCGTGCCCGCCACCAGCGCGTGCAGCTCCTGCTCGAGGGTCTGCTCCTCGGCGTCCGTGAGCTTGCGCCCGCCAGGCGCGAACAGCTTCACACCGTTGTCGGGGAAGGGGTTGTGCGACGCCGAGATGACGGCGCCCGGTGCGTCCCAGCGGGCCGACACGTAGGCCACACCCGGCGTGGGCAGCACGCCCAGGTCCACCACGGCCACGCCCTCCGACGCGGCGCCGGCCGAGAAGGCGGCCTGCAGCATGGGCCCCGACCGCCGGGTGTCACGCCCCACCAGGAACGGCCCGCCCAACACGCGCGCCGCCGCCCGCCCGAGGGCGAGCACCAGCTCCGGGGTCAGCTCGGCGTTGGCCAGGCCCCGCACGCCGTCGGTGCCGAACTCGAGCGGCACGGGTGTCCGCTCAGCGCTTCGAGTACTGCGGCGCCTTGCGGGCCTTCTTCAGGCCGTACTTCTTGCTTTCCTTCTCCCTGGCATCGCGGGTGAGAAAGCCTGCCTTCTTCAGCGTCGCCCGCTGCTCGGGGTCGAGTTCGACCAGGGCCCGGGCGATACCGAGGCGCAGGGCGCCGGCCTGGCCGGACGTGCCGCCGCCGTCGATGGTGGCGTCGATGTCGTAGACATCGGCCGTGTTTGTCGCCCGGAGCGGCTCGGTGGCCAGCGTGACCTGCACTGCCGACGGGAAGTACTCCTCCACCGGGCGCTTGTTGATCGTGACGGTGCCGGTGCCGGGGCGGACCCGGACCCGGGCGACGGCCCGCTTGCGACGGCCGGTGGACTGGATGAGCGGCTTGGGCATCTGGAGTCCTAGTTCTGGCCGGCGGGGGCCCGACGGGCGTGCGCCAGCTCGAGCGGCTGCGGCTTCTGGGCCGAATGGGGATGGGTGGGGCCGGCGTGCACCTTCAGCTTGCCGAGCATCTGGGCGCCGAGCGTGTTCTTCGGCAGCATGCCCTTGACCGCCCGCCGCACGACCTCCTGGGGCTTGGTGGCCAGTTGGACTGCGTAGCTCTGGCTGCGGAGGCCGCCCGGGTACCCGGAGTGGCGGTAGGCCAGCTTCTTGTCGGCCTTGTCGCTGGTCATGACGACCTTGGCGGCGTTGACCACGATGACGTGGTCACCCATGTCCATGTGGGGGGCGAACGTCGGCTTGTGCTTCCCCCGCAGCAGGCGCGCCACTTCGGTGCACAGGCGGCCGAGCACCATGCCGTCGGCGTCGATCACGTGCCAGACGCGCTGGACGTCTGCAGGCTTCGGGGAGTACGTACGCAAGGAGGTCGCCTTCGTGGGTCGGCTCGGGCCGCGCGTCGGCGGGCGCACAAGGATAGGGCGGACGGCGGACGGTCGCCAACCGGGGCTTCCTCCTGAGCCACCTGGTCAGGCGCCGGCGGTCGCTCGACCCGCGACCGAGCGCACACGTCGCTCGACCGCCGGGCCCGATGTCAGTCCTCGACAGTGAGCCGGTGAGGCGCCCCGACCCGGCGGGAAGAGACACCACGACGGTCGGGCGGGGCGTCACCGGCGCCTCCACCCACACCGACGCCCGGCGCACGTCGCCCCGGTCAAGCGTTCGATCGCCTACCCGCTGGTTGCCATCGCGGGCCCGGAGGTGGCCCAGGTGCTGCAGGTGTGCGCCCGTGTGGGTTCGACGGCCAGGCTCTCCCGCCCGTCGCCCCCGCATCCCGCCCGCTCGTACCTTCCCCCCCCCGATCGATCCCGCCGGTAGCCTCCGGTCGTGATCGGCCCCGCCGACATCGAGGCGGCCAGGGCCCGGGTCGCGGGTGTGCTGCGGCCCACGCCCGTCGACCGGTCCGACTCACTGTCACGGTTGGCCGGGCGGCCGGTGCTGCTCAAGCCCGAGCACCTCCAGCGCACCGGGTCGTTCAAGATCCGGGGGGCCTACAACTTCCTTGCCGTCCTCGACCCCGCCGTCGCCGAGGTGGTGGCGGGGTCGGCGGGGAACCATGCCCAGGGCGTCGCCCTCGCCGCCTCCCTCACCGGCCGCCGGGCGACGGTGTTCATGCCCGTTGGCGCGTCGCTGCCCAAGGTGGAGGCCACCCGGGGTTACGGCGCCGACGTGCGCCTCACGGGCGACTCGGTCGACGACTGCATCGCCGCCGCCCGCGACCACGCGGCCACGACCGGGGCCGTGTTCGTGCCTCCGTTCGACGACCTCCTCGTCATCGCCGGGCAGGGCACGATCGGCCTCGAGATCGCCGAGGAGGCGCCCGAGGCCTCGACCGTCGTGGTGCCGGTCGGCGGTGGCGGCCTCATCTCGGGCATAGCGGCTGCCCTGGCCGCCGTGCGACCGGGCACGAGGGTGGTCGGTGTGGAAGCGGCGGGCGCCGCCGGTATGCGCGCCGCCCTCGACGCGGGGCGCTGCGTGCAAGTGCCGGTGCTCTCCACCATGGCGGACGGCATCGCCGTGAAGTCGGCGTCCGAGCTGACCCTGGAGCACGTCAGGGCGTTCGTGGACGACGTCGTGTCGGTGACCGAGGAGGAGATCAGCGGGGCGGTCCTCCTGCTGCTCGAGCGGGCCAAGGCGGTCGTGGAGCCGTCCGGCGCGGTGGCCCTGGCCGCCGTGCTGAACGGCAGCGTCGGCGGCGACGGGCCGGTCGTGGCCGTGCTGTCGGGCGGCAACGTCGATCCCCAGCTGCTCATCAAACTGATCGACCACGGCCTGTCGGCATCGGGCCGGTACCTGATCCTGCGCATCGTGCTCCCCGACCACCCCGGCGCCCTCGCCGCGCTCACCAGCGATGTCGCCCGCCTCGGCCTCAACGTGCTCGATGTGGAGCACCACCGAGCCGGGGTGGACCTGGCCCTCGACGAGGTCGAGGTCATGCTCACCCTCCAGACCCGCGACGCCGAGCACCGCCACCTGGTCGTACTCGCCCTCGCCGGCGCCGGCTACCGGGTCGAGCAGGGCCGCTGAACTCCGGCCTGCCGGCCCGGACCTCGACTTCGGCGGCGCCAGACCCCGGAATCCGGGGGCGCATGCCGCCGGGACCGGCGGCTCCGACTCTGCCGGCGACAGCCCTGGAATCCGGGACGCCCGCCGTCGAGGTCGCGGCGCGACGGCGGCCGGTCAGATCGGCTCTAGGCCCGGCGCGGGGGCGTCGTCGACCGACTGCCACCAGCCGGCGGCCACGCCGGCGAAGAGAGCGGCGCCGCGCGCGGCCGGTTCGCCCGCCGTCGACCGCAGGACCGGCAGGCGACCGAGCGCCGCCTTGGTCTCCAGCCACGGCCGGCTGCGGCTGCCACCGCCGAACACGACCAGCCGGCGGCCCGGCCCGGCCACCGCCTCGACCCGGTCGACCGCATCCCACGTTCGCACGGCCAGCGCCCGGAGCACGCCGTTCCACAGGGCGCCCGGTGGCCCGGCAGGCGCAGGCGACCCATGGGCCATCGGCACTCCCGAGCGTGCCGCGCCGTCCAGGGTGTCGACCCATCCGGCTGCATCGACCGTCCCTGCCTGCAGCGCCAGTGAGTCGAGCTCAGCCGGCGAGGCGCCCAGGGCGGAGCTCGCGGCAGCCAGCACCAGGCCCGCCCGCGCCGCGCCGGCCAGCACCGCCCACCCCTCGCCGTCCGGCCACACCGTCACGAAGGCCCGGCGGTCGATGGCGGCGCGCACGTCCGGAAGCGTGGCGCTCCGGTACACCACCGACTCGGCCGTACCCACCGAGTTGCCCAGGTCGCCGGCGGCGACGCCCGCCCCCACCAACCCGGCCAGGTGGTCGTGGCCGGCCACGGTGACCGGGAGGCCGGCCTCCAGGCCCGACCAGGCGGCGCCGGCCGCCGAGACCGTGCCCATCACCGACCCGGCGGGCTCCGGCAACGAGAAGACGTCCTCCGGCAGACCGAGGGTGCTGAGCACGTCGGGCATGGGCTCCCGCCGGCGCACGTCGTAGGCGCCCGTGCGGGCGGCCAGCGAGAAGTCGGTGGCCCGGATCCCCGCGAGGTGGTGCAGGCAGAGCTCGGGGACGCCCAGCCACCACCGCACCGAATCTGCGCCATGCGCCGCCT
This sequence comes from Actinomycetes bacterium, assembly GCA_023264975.1. Classification (GTDB taxonomy): domain Bacteria; phylum Actinomycetota; class Acidimicrobiia; order Acidimicrobiales; genus JAHFUS01. Next base: position 41,252 of record JAHFUS010000034.1, read on the forward strand.
GCCACCCGAGCTTGGCGACGGACGACACGGTGCGGAGACGCTGGCCCATGGCGCGGGATACGTCCTCCCCGAACCGGTGCTCCAGTCGCTCCACGACCTCGGCGCCGCGTCGGTCGTGCCAGGCGATCACGGGGCCGAGGAAGCGGCCGCCGGCGTCGAGGGGCGTACCACTCTCCGCAACGCCGGCGATCCCCACCGCCACCACGTCCGCCAACCACCCGCCCAGCTCCTCCAGCCCGGCGGCCACCGCTGCCAGCACCGCGTCGACGTCCGCTTCGACGCCCGCTGTCGTCGCCCGGAACGGGGTGGGCCGTGCGGCCGATGCCACCTCCACGCCCCCCTCATCGACCACCACCACCTTGGTGCCGCTGGTGCCGAGGTCGATGCCGAGCAGGAGCGGGGCGTCGGGCGGGATCGCCCAAGGTACCGCCCTACAGGTATACGGCGCCGGGCGGCGCGACCAGTTGCTCGTGGAGCGCCAGGCACGCAGCAAGCGCCCGGCAGCCGACGGCCTGCTCAGCGGTGGTGGGCTCGGCGGTGGTGACGTAGCGCTGGAGGGCCCGCCCGCCGGCCAGCACCAGCCGGCTCACCGGCGACCGGGGGCGGCCCGCCGCCTGCGTCACCGCCTCGGCCGTCGTGGCCATTAGCAGCACGAAGGCGGGGACCTGGAAGGCGGCGGGCAGGCCACCGACCGCGAGGCCGCCGATCATGGCCAGAAAGACCAGGTTGGTGCCGCACCGGTCGTGGACCCGGGGTGCGGCCAGCACCGCCTGCACGTCGTCCATGGCGACACCGGCCTCGTGGGCGGCCACCGCCTTGTGCTCGGCCCCGTGGTACCGCCACAGCGAACCGGGCGTCAGCAGCCGGAGCACGGCGAAGGCCATGACCCATGGACCGGCGGTGGCGGCGGTGCCGGCCCACAGCGGCAGCGTCCGCCCGTCGACCAAGAACGAGAAGGACAGGCCGACGATCTCGACCTCCAGGAGGACCCACAGGAACCGCGCGTTGCGGCGCCTGGCCCGGGTGGCGGCGGCGGCGCCGGCGCCCCTGCCGAGCATGCCCCGGCCGACAGCCAGACGCATGCCGCCGGCCAAGCCGACGAGGAAGCGCAGCACCGGGATGTTGGCCGTGCGGCGGGGCGCCAGGGCGCCGACCTCCACCGAGCCGTCGTCGCGGGCCACCGCCCACGCCCGGCTCGTGCGCATGAGCACGCCGTCCGCCAGCGCCTGCCCCCCAATACGAACCGTGCCGCTCACTGCTCCTCCTCGAGCCCCGCCGGTGTGCTCCGCAACAAGCCTAACCCCGATCATTCACCCGACGATCCCATTCGCCGAACGGACGCAGGAAACGCGCTCGTGTTGGGGTGGGGGGAGTCGATCGCCATAGCTGCGGCACGGGCGCGGCCGTCGGCACGC
>JAHFUS010000092.1 GCA_023264975.1 Actinomycetes bacterium
CGAGCCCCTCGCTTTCGAGCAACCGACGTGGCCGCATCACGACGATCGGTCACGCGAGAGCGGCGACCCGCTCCTTCATCGCATCACCGGTGCGGCGCACGGTAACGACGGCGACGTGGCGGGTGACCCCTCGAGCACAAACTCGTGCGGGTCGCCCGCTCGCTCGCGCTGGGTATCAGGTTCTACGGGCGCCTCCGTGAATGGGTACGGCTTCGTCCTCGAGATCTTCCTCGGCGACCAGCTCATCCGCACTGAGTGCACGACGCAGCCGCCTGCCGACCACCGATTCGATGTGAGCAGGTGGGATGCCGCCGCCGGGCTTTTTGGCGGCGAGGTCGCCAGCGCTCAGCACGTGCCCGGCCGCGATCGGGGTGCGGGCGACCAGGGAACGCCCGAACAGGGCTCGCATCGGAGCCATCTCGTTGGCTACCTGGTCCTTGTCGACGGGTGCAGCCAATGCCGCATCGACGTAGCGGACGCCATCGACAACGGTGCGTAGCTCGCCAGTCGTTACCGATGCGACAACATCGGGGCCGAACATCTCGCGGCTCAACGTGACGTGGACCTCGATGACGCGTGCGCCGAGCGCGACCGCAGCCAGCGCCGGAAAGATCGTTCCCGAGTGGTCGGACAACCCGGACGCGCAGCGATAGCGTCGCCTGATCTCGCCCAGGACGTTAAGCCCGAGCCGCTCCGGTGTGAGTGGATAGGCGGACGTGCATTGCAACACGACGAGTGGACCGCCACCCTTGGCACGTAGGCGCTCGACTGCGCTGTCCAGCTCCGCCCAACTGCTCATCCCGCTGGAGAGCACCACCGGCTGGCCGGTCTGCGCCACTGCATCGAGGAGCAGCGGGTTGGCTACCTCGCCCGAGGCGATCTTCCATGCAGCGACTCCGACGTGGCGAAGGAGTTGGACGGCCTCGAGCGAGAACGGTGAGCTCAGGAAGGCGAGACCCCGGTCATCGGCATGCCGTCGCAGCCCCGCCCACGCGTCCGGGCTGAGCTCCATCCGCTCCCAGTACTGGAAGCGGGTGTCGTCCTCGTAGCTGAACCGGACACGCCAGGGCTCATCGGTCCGGCTCTCGGCGGCGGCGATGTGGGTCTGGAACTTGACCGCGTCGGCGCCCGCATCGGCGATGGCGTCGATGAAGGCGTGTGCGGTGCCGAGGCTTCCGTCGTGGGCCTGGCCGACTTCGCCGATCACCAGCACCCGCTCGTCCCAGTCGATCACCGTGCCAGCGTACGTTCCGCCTCCATCTGGCACGCTGTCAGGGCCAATGGAGGATGCCCTGAGATCACCGGTCGCTGAACGGGTGGCCGCCCTCGGCTACGACTTCGCCACACAACCCAAGGACCGGCCGTCCAGCTGCAACCTGTGCGGGTCGGTTGATCGACAGGTAGAGGTCTGCCGACGGGACCGCTACGGCCTTCCGGCGGCATGCGTGGTGTGCGGCCGGTGCGGCCTCGGCTACCTCTCGCCGCGCCTGACAGAGGCTGGATACGCCTCCTTCTACGCCACCACCTACCGGCCCTTGGTGTCGGCCTACCACGGGCGCCGCATCGATGCCGAGACGGTCCAGGTCGACCAGCAGGGCTATGCGGCGAGCCTGGTGGCCCTCCTCGCCCCGCTGCTGGCCAGGCCGCCCGCCACGATCCTCGACGTGGGCGGCTCGACGGGCGTGGTCGCACGGGCGGTGGCCGGCGCGCTGGGCGGACGCCCCACCGTCATCGACCCGGCGCCGGACGAGCTGGCGGTGGCGGCCACGTCGGGCCTGGAGGTCATCTCCGGGTTTGCAGAGGACTTCGAGGCCGGCCCCCGCCGGTGGGACCTCGTGCTGATGTGCCAGACGATCGACCATCTGCTCGACGTCCGGCGCACCCTGGTTGCGTTGCGCGGCCTCACCGCCGACGGCGGGCGGGCCTTCGTCGATGTTCTCGACGTCGAGCTGGTCATGCGCCGTGCCGGCATCGAAGGAGCAGTAAAGATCGACCACCCCTTCTACCTGACCGGTACGACCGCACCTGCCTTCTTCAAGCTCGCCGGCTACACCATCGTCGCCGAACGCCTGACCGACGACGGGCATCGGGGGTACGTGCTTGCGCCCGGCGAGCCCACCCAACCCGATTGGGCAGCGCTGGAGGCGCATGCGGTTGAGTTCCTGGACGAGATTCGAAGACAGAGCGCTTGAGGTCCGAAGTAGTCCTTCTCATGCCCGAGCGAGGTCCTCCGCCCATACGGCGATGGGTCTCTGCCCCCTAGCGGTGATGGGCCCAGGCCTCGGGATTGAGCAGCTGCTCGGGCTGCTCGTCGCGAAGCACCTTGAGCACGATTCCGACCGCCATGGCCCCGCTCGCTCGTCGCACACCCTCGGTGTTGGGGCCGCTGTGCGGAGTGAGCACCACGTTGTCGAGCTCGGCCCACCTGGCGTCGACCAGCGGCTCGGTCGTCCAGGCATCGATGCCGGCGCCGGCGATCTGCCCCGACGTCACAGCCTCGTAGAGGGCGTCCTCGTCCACCAGGTTCCCCCGGGCCGTGTTCACGAGGAAGGCGGTCGGTTTCATCAGGGCCAGCTTGGAAGCGTCGACGATCTTCTCGGTCTCCGGCATCGACGGGAGATGCAGCGTCACGAAGTCGCTCTGGGCGAACACCTCGTCCAGGCCCAGCAGCTCGATGCCGTGCTCCTCGACGAAGGCCATGTCGGGGTAGGGCTCGTAGGAGATGACCCGCATGGCGAAGCCCAATCCCCGCAGGGCCACACCCCTGCCGATGCGCCCGAGGCCGACGATGCCCAGGGTCGCCTGCCACACGTCGACGCCTCGCTGCGGCTTCCACGCGCCGGCCCGCATGCTCCGGTCGTGACGCGAGATCCCATGTGCCAGATCGACGATCAGCCCGATGGCATGGTCGGCGACACCCCAGTCGTTGGTTCCGGGGATGGTGGCCACCAGGATGCCCCGCTCGGTGGCACCGGCCACGTCCACGGCGTCGAATCCGACGCCGTAGCGGACGATCAGCCGCAGCTCGGGGCAGGCGTCGTACACCTCGGCGGTGTACCACTCCTGCCCGGCGATGACGGCGGCACATCCCTGGAGGCTCTCGACGACCTCCGCCGCCGGGGTGGATCGCCGACCCGATCCGAACCGCAGCTCGAGGCCGCCGGCCCGCAGCCGGACGGGGATCTCCCCCAACTCCTCCTCGGGTTGGGTGAGATTGATGGCAACCGTGGTCATCGTGCTTCCTCTCTGGTGAGTACTGCGGGGCTCAGTGAAGCGGGGCTGTAGTGGAGCCGCTTCTGCACCGGGGGGTCCACCACCGCCAGCACCTCGGCCACCTGGCGTCCGGCTGTGCCGTCGCCGAACAGGTGACTGGGCTCGTAGTGGCCGTGGAGGACCTGGGCGCGGACGGCTGTCGCGATCTCGACGGGGTCGTGCGAGGTGAACATGACGTTGGCGCCGCACTCGCGATTGGACTGGCGGGTGCCGACGTTGACCGCCGGCGTTCCCAGGAAGGCGCCCTCGCGGATGGCGGCGGACGAATTGCCGATCATGCAGGCGCAGTGGGCCATGAGGCGAACGAACTCTCCGGCCGGCAGGTTGTGGAAGAAGTGGCAGCGCTCGGCGAGAGCGTGCTCGCGGAACTGGCGGATCCCCTTGGCCACCTGCTCGCTGCCAGCATCGACGTTCGGCCAGAACACCAGCGTCTGCATCCCGATCGCCGAGATGGCCCGCAGGGTGGCGTTGATCTGGTCCAGGCTGTGGCCGTACTCGGTGGTGACGGCGTGCTGCATGACCAGCAGGAACGGCTCGTCGGGGTCGATGGGAGAGCCGGCACCCCCGCGGTGGGTGAGGGCCTCACGCCGAGTGCCCGCGAGCGTGCGGGCCGCCAGGTCGATCGACGGGCAGCCGACGTTGAACACGAACCGTGGGTCCTCGCCCAGGGCGATAACGCGGCGTGCGCTCAGCTCGGTGGCGGGGAAGTGGACGTGGGAGAGCTTGGTGATGGCATGGCGGACGCTCTCGTCGATCGCGATCCCGACACCTCGCCCCCCTGGGTGTGGGCGACAGGGATGTTCATGTAGGCGCCGGCGATGGCCGTCGCCATGGTCTCGAACCGGTCGGCCACCGTGACGACAAGGTCGGGGCCGAGCATCTCGAAGGCGGTCGCCAGCTCGATGAGCCCGAGGCCGGTCGACACGGCCATGGTGGCCGGCGTCTGGCCCTCGACGATGCAGCGGATCCTGGCGTCGGGTGTGAACCCGGCGTCCACCAGCACGTCCACGGCGGTGCCGAAGCGCTCCAGCAGCGTCGAAGCGGTGGCTACGACCTGCAGCTCCAGGGCCGGGTGGTCCCGCACGGCCTCGAGGACGGTGGTGATCCGGGCCAGGTTGGCCCGGCTGGCCACCACGACGCACACCTTCCGTCGGACGTGCCCACCGTTCGAAGCGGACGACGGTGCGGTCCAACGACCACGCGGGTTCGCTGTCATGGGACGCTCAGTCCCGCCAGGGAGGCGAAAGGGCCGTATAGAGCTCAACGGGCACCGTGCCCGAGTCGCGGGGTTGTAGCTCCAGTCCCACTGCTTTTGGCGATGGCGCTCGTCGAGGTAGGCCTTGCCGCCTCGAATGTCGAGCAGCTCGGCGATGAGCTCGGGTGCCACCGGCTCAGCGGCGCGCGACGCATGGGCGGACAGCTCGGCGCCAAAGTGGCGGATGATGCTTCCGATGACGAGTTGCTGCTGGGTGGCCAGGTAGCAGCGTGAGCGGTCGGCGATGGTGTCCAGCCGTTTGCGGACGACGCCGTAGCCGTGCTCGCCACCGTTGGAGCTGCTCAGCTCGACCAGGGCGTTCGACAAGGCGATGCCGTCGAGCTTGCAGGGCGAGCACTGGCCGCACGACTCCACGGCCAAGAAGCGGGCCACCCCCGCCGCCACCGATGCCATGTCCACGGTGTCGTCGAGCACGATGAACGCCGCTGATCCCAAGCCGCTGCCGATGGCGGCCATACCCTCGTAGCTGACCGGCGCGTCGAGCATGTCGGCGGTGATCACGGCGTTGGCCACCCCGGACAGCACCGCCTTGATGGTCCTTCCGGGTCGCGACCCGCCACCGATGTCTTCGATCACCTCCCGCAGTGGGGTTCCCATCTGCACCTCGCCCACCCCGTGGGTGCGGGTGTAGCCCGTAACCGTGCACACCATCGTCCCCGGTGATGCTTCAGTGCCCAGGTTGCGGAACCACACCGGGCCCCGGGCGATGATGCGGGCGACATTGGCCATGGTCTCGGTGTTATTGACCAGTGCCGGTGCCGAGGGAGCGTCGGCCGTCGCCTCGGTCTCGATACCCCGGCGGAAGGTGGGCACGATGCGGGGGAACGGCCAGCGCCCGTCGATGGTCTCGAGCAGGGCACTCTCCTCGCCGTAGAGGTACTCATCCGGGCCCTCGAAGACCACGAGCTTGACCCCCTCGCTCCACCCGGCGTCCTCCACCTCCTCGATGGCGGCGCGGGTTCGGTCGACCTCGCCGGCGAAGGACTGCTTCATGGCGAAGACCACCAGGTCGGCTCCGACGGCGCGGGCGGCGACAAGGGCACCCTCCACCACCACGTAGGGGTTCCTGCGCAGGATGGTGCGGTCCTTGAACGTGCCGGGCTCGCCCTCCGCCGCGTTGACGATCACGGTGGACGCCACGTCGGCCAACCGGTTGTCGGCCACCGTCCTCCATTTGACGCCGGTAGGAAAGCCGGCGCCCCCACGGCCCCGCGGGCCCGACTGGGTGATCATCTCGATGATCGCCGATGTCTCCATTCCCATGGCGGCGGTGATCCCCTGACCGCCGCGCCGCTTGACGAAGTCAGCGAGGGAGATAATCGGCTGCGGGTACAGGACACGATGGACGAGGGTCATGTTTCTGGCCCCTTATGTGATTGTGTTCACGTTCACAAGCGCACATGCTACCAGCGAAGGGCCTGCGAACGCCCGTCGAGAAGGGCCGCTTTCACGTGCGGGACATCGCCGAACCCCGGTCCTACAGCAAGGCCCAACCCAGGGGCCTGACGTGTGTCCTACAGGCGGCGGGCCTGGCCTTCAGCGAAAGCGGCCTGGCCGCTTGGCTAGAGTGCCGGCAGCCGAGACACCGAAGACGGTCGCGGTATTGGAGGAAGTCCCATGGAGATCGCCTCGCTGATCACCCGTGCCGTTCTCACGGTCGAACCCACTGACAGCCTGCGCGATGCCGCGATCTGGATGATGGAACGCGGCGTGGGGTCAGCAGTGGTGATGACCGACGGCCACCCTGCCGGCCTGATCACCGACCGGGACGCCCTGCGTGTCATCGCTCGGGGGGACGACCCCGATGTCGTCACCGCCGGCGACTGCGTGTTGAAGCGCCTGAAGTCGGTGTCGCCGTCGCTGGAAGTCGTCGAGGCGGCCCGGATCATGCGGGAGCAGGGCTTCCGCCACCTCGTGGTCGTCGATGACCAGGGAACGCTCGCTGGCGTCTTCTCCATGCGGGACCTCGTGGTCGGTCTTCTCCAGGAGCGCAAGGCGCCGGCCTGAACGCGGGAGGCGGGAGCCGTTCCTTCGACGTCAAGCCCTCCTCCGAGCTGGGCGCCCTCAAGGTCAAGGACCCTGCGACCCACGTCACCGCCAAGAACGGCGGTCGTGCAGACGGAGTTCGGCGAGATCGAATCGGTCTACTGGGGGCTTCGACGAGCATCGAAATGGCACCGACGTTGTCGCGCGTCGTCAGAGCTGCGTCGGCGCCTCGAAAAACCAGGACGACGCCTCTTTGGCGATCAGATGCTGCAACAGGAGCCTGGCCGTTGCCGGCGGCTCCTCGCCGGCGCGCCCGATGACATGCCACGAGCGCTCCCGGGGAAGCCCGGGGCAGCGCCATTCCTCCAGCGTCCCGCGCGCCAGTCTGCGTTCCACGGAGTCCAGCGCCGCCAAGGTCACGCCGAGGCCGACCTGGACCGACTCCCGGATGCTGCCGTTGGACCCGAGCGTCAGTGATCTCGGTTCGATCCCGAGCTCGGCCAGGAACTCCTCCGTGGCGGCGCGGGTGCCGGACCCGGGTTCACGCAGCAGCCAGACCTGCTTCTCCAACTCGACGGCGCTTACCTCCCGCCACCGCTTCTTCCCCTTCAGCTGACCCGCGCCGGAGGCGGCGACCACGACGAGGGCGGTGGGACGGGTGGCAAGCGTGACCAGCCGGCCTCCGCTCGGAGGGCGCCCGCCCATGGCCAGGTCCACCTGTCGGTGGGCGAGCAGGTCCCATACATGGGCCCGGTTGCCGACCTCGAGGGCCACTTCGGCTTCGGGGTAGCGGGCCCGGAAATCAGCCAGCACGCCGGGAACGAGGTACTCCCCCACCGTGTTCACCGCCGCCAGCCGTACCCGGCCCCGCTCGGGGTGCACGTGGCCAGCGGCGGCCAACTTGGCCTCCTCCATCAACCCCAGGAGCTGGCGGGCGTAGCCGGCGAACACCTCGCCGGCCGGGCTGATCCGCAGCCCACGGCCCTCCCGGACCACCAAGGCGACGCCCAGCTCGCGCTGGAGGGCGCTCAGCGCGGCCGACACCGCCGGTGGGGTGACCACCAGGCGCTCGGCCGCCTCCCGGATGGATCCGGTAGCCGCGACCTCGACGAAGGTCCGCAGCTGGGTGTTGGTCACCTGAACCCATCCTTAATGGTCGTCTGGGAATTCGTCATAGACAGCTTACGCATCGTTAAGCAAACTGCGAAGCGTGGTGAGCAACGGCGAGCCGGAGCGGGGCTCGGTAGACGGCGGGACGCTCCCAGCCACCAACCAGGTGCTGGACCGTGACGATCCCCGAGCCATCCGCGCCCTGGCCCAGCAACTGCGGGTCGACGCCATCCTCTGCACCACCCATGCTGGCTTCGGCTATCCGACCTCGGCCCTGTCGTCGGCCGACCTCATGGCCGTGCTGGTGGCGCGCCACCTGTCCTACGACTGGGCCAATCCGGCCTCGGCGGCCAATGACCACCTGATCTTCTCGAAGGGTCACGCCGCATCGCTGCTCTATGCCATCTTCAAGGCAAGCGGTGTCCTCGGCGACCACGAGTTGTTCACCACCTACGGCCGGGCCGGGTCGCAGCTCCACACTCACCCGACCCCTTCCCTGCCCTGGGTACGCGTCGCCACCGGGTCGCCCGGACAGGGCCTGCCCATCGGGGTGGGCATCGCCTTGGCCGGCCGGTACCTCGACAAGCTCCCGTTCCGGGTCTGGGTGCTCTGCGGCGACGGCGAGCTGGCGGAGGGGTCCATCTGGGAGGCCCTCGACACGGCGTCGCACTACGAGCTGTCCAACCTGACGGTCATCGTCGACGTGAACGGGTTGGGCCGGCGGGCTGAGACCCCCCTGGGCTGGGATCTCCAAGCCTACCGCCGCCGCGTCGAGGGCTTCGGGTGCCGGGCCATCGTCGTCGACGGCCACGACCTCGACGCCATCGACGGGGCCCTCCTCGAAGCCCGCCAAGAAGACCACCGCCCCTGCGTGGTGCTGGCCCGAACGCTCAAGGGCGCCGGTGTGGCCGAGGTCGCCGGTCGCCATGACTGGCACGGCCGGGTCCTGCCTGCCGAATTGGCCCGCCAGGCGATCGCCCGACTCGGAGGGCACCGCCATCTGCGGGTGCGCTGCCGGATCCCACCGGCCCCGCCGCCGGCGGGCGACGGTGGTCCGCTGGCGTCCGTCGATCTCCCTACCTACGAGCTCGGCTCCAAGGTGGCCACCGCCCGCGCCTATGGCGAGGCCCTCTGCGCGCTAGGGGCGCGCCCCGACGTCGTGGCCCTCGACGCCGACGCGGCGGAATCCACGTGGTCGCACCTCTTCGCCGCCGCCTACCCCGAGCGGTTCTTCGAGATGTTCATGGCCGAACAGCAGCTCGTCGCCGCCGCCGTCGGCTTGGGGGTGCGGGGCTACGTGGCCTTCGCCTCGACGCTTGGGGCGTTTCTCGCCCGGGCCTTCGACTTCATCCGTATGGCCGCCGTTGCCGGAGCCGACCTGCGCCTGGTCGGATGCAACGCTGGCGTCGACGTCGGCCCCGACGACGCTTCGCACATGGCGCTGGAAGACCTGGCTGCCCTGCGAGCCGTTCCTGGCTCCACCGTTCTTTACCCGGCAGACGCCACCTCAACGGCCAGGCTGGTCGAGGCAATGGTCGACACGACCGACCTCGTCTACCTGCGCACCACCCGGAGCTCCTATCCCGTGTTGTACCCGCCCGACGAGGTGTTCGTGGTGGGCGGCTCGAAGGTTCACCTCCCTCACCCCGACGACCAGGTGGCCCTCCTCGGTGCTGGCGTCACCGTGCACGCCTGTCTGGAGGCAGCTTCCGCCCTGGCCTCCATCGGTGTGCGCGCCCGGGTCCTCGACCTCTACTCCGTCAAGCCCATCGACATCGACGCGGTGGTACGCGCCGCACGGGTCACCCGGGGTCGCCTGGTGGTGGTGGAGGACCACTACCGGGAGGGAGGGTTGGGCGCGGCCGTCCTCGAGGCGCTGACTGAGAGTCGCCGTCCTCCCCGCGTGGTCCATCTGTGCGTTCGCAGCCTGCCCGGCTCGGGTCCTCCCCAAGAGCTTCTCGAAGCCGCCGGGATCTCGGCCGGCTACAACGACCGAGCGGCAGTGAATCGGCCTGGGTATCCCGGAGGCTCCATACCTTGGAAGTGAGGATGGAGCATGACGACGAAACACCCGGCCCAGAAGAGGTACCCGCCTGAGCTACGAGACCGGGCGGTGCGTATGG
>JAHFUS010000035.1 GCA_023264975.1 Actinomycetes bacterium
GGCGGACCAGTTGCCATATGGTGTGTTTCGTGATATCTCATGTCTCGTGGAGTTCGTGAAGCGGGGCGAACGGGTGGAGGCGGAGGCCGCTGCGCTGGCCGCCGCCTCGCACCCCGGGGTCGTCGAACTGGTCGGGACGGCGGACAGCGTCCTGCGCACCACTTACCTCCGCGAGGCCCGCCCGCTGGCCGCCGCGCTGCCGCTGGCGGCCGACGAGGTGGCCGGCGTGGTGGCGTCGGTGGCAGCCACCCTGGCCGATCTGCACGAGCGGGGCGTGGTGCACGGCGGCCTCGACGCCTCGCACGTGCTGGTGGCGGCGGACGGGCGGCCGGTGCTGTGCAGCCTCGGGCGCGACGGCAGTCCGGCCGACGACGTCCTCGCCCTGGGGACGCTGGGCATCGAAGCCCTGGCCGGCGGCCCCGGGGGCCATCTCGGCTCGCCCTCCGAGCGGTCCCGGTGGCGGCGGCGTGCTCCCGGCGTCGGGCCTCAAGGGGCCGGGGGGGGCGGCCGGCAGCACCGCCGGCGCCGGTCCCTCGGGCCGATGCTGGCGCCGGAGGCGGCCGGCGCCCTTGCCTCGGTTCTGGCCGAGGCCACCGCCGCCGACCCCGATGCCCGGCCCACGGCCAGGTCCCTCGCTGCCGCCGTCCACCAGCGGGTGCCCACCGCCCGTCTCCCCCGACCGGCGGGGCGGCCGCGACTGCTGCTCGCCAGTCCAGGTCCCGCCGCCCGGAGCAGGCGGTGGCACCGGGACGTTGCGGTAACGCCGCCGGTCAGGGTCCCGGCGGGCCCCGGCAACGCCGTACCTGGCACCGCGGTGCGGGCGCCGCTCCAGCGGCGCGGCGAGAACGTCCTGGCCGCACAGGGGGAGAGGGGCTCGGAGGCGGCCCTCGCCGCCGCAACCCCCCGAGCGCCGGGCCGTCCCGCCGCCCGCCCGGCTCCTCCACGCAGGACCGGCCGGGTGGCGGCGATCGCCGCCGGTGCTGCCGTCCTGGGTGCCGTCCTCGCGCTGGTGTCCGGCGCGATGCGGGGCGGCCGGCCCGGCGCTGACCCATTTTCGTCCGGCGGCGGGACGGTCCCTGCCCGCCCGAACTCGGCCGGCGATGGGACATCGACGACGGTGGTGGCGCCCGACGGCGCGGCGCCGGCGCCCGTCGCCGTGCGGGTGTGGCCCCCGGAACCACTCGACTTCCGCGACGGCGTCCTCACCGTCGGCAACGCCCGCTATGCCCTCGGTCGCACCGGTGACGTCGTCGTCGCCGGCAACTGGGACTGCTCCGGGCACCGCTCCCCCGCCCTGTTCCGCCCGGGCACCGGCGAGGTGTTCGCCTTCGCCGGCTGGCCGGCCGAGGGCGAGGCGGTCACGGGCCGGCCGCTCGGCACGGCGGCGGGCGCCACGGACGTGCGGGTCGTCGACGCCGACGGCGACGGCTGTGACGACCTCGAACTGACCCGGCCCGGCGCCGATCCCGTCCACCTGGCGCCCGCCGCATGACGCCCGCCTCGCCCGGCTCCCGCCCGCCGCTCGGCGCAGACGGGTCTGCCACCGGTGGCGCCCTGCGCCTGGTGGGGTGGGTTCTCGCGCTGGTCGCCGGCGTCCTCGTGCTCCACGGCGTGGGCGGCGCCCTTGCCCCTCCGCCTCTTGGTGAGCCCGGGCAGCTCGGGCGGTGGCTCGACCAGCGTGAGCCGGCCGAGGCAGCCATGGCCGTGGTGCGCCTGGTCGCCCTCGGGATGGCCTGGTACCTCCTGGCTGTCACCGTCGCCGGCACGGTCGCCCGGCTGGCTGGCGTCCGAACGCTGGTACGCGCCGTCGACATTGTCACCGCGCCTGCCGTGCGCCGCGTGGTGACCGGTGCACTGGGCGTCTCCATGGCCGCTGCCATGTTCGCGGGCACGGGCGGGGCGGCCGTGGCCGACGAGCGGAGCGGGGTGTCTGCTGCGTCCACCCCTGCGTCCACCCCTGCGTCCAGCCCCGAGACCATGCGCCGCCTCCCCGATGCGGAGGCGGACGGCTCCGCACCTTCTCCCACGGTGGCGGCCCCGGTGGAGATGCCCCTCCAGCAACCCTCGGCCACCGGTCCGCCACCCACCATGCGCCGCCTCCCGGCCGCCGCCGCCGAGGACGACCCGCCTTTCGCTCCCCCTTCATCGACACCGCCCACCAGCGCGCCGGCGGGCGCGGCCTCGACGGCGACGACCTCGACCGCTCCGCCACCGTCAGCCGGCGCGCCGCCTCCCGCTCGCCAGGGCCCCGCCCCCGGCAACCGGTCTCCGGCGCCTGGCACGGCGTCGGCAACCAGTGCCGAACGGACATGGCGGGTCCAGCCCGGGGACCACTTCTGGTCGGTGGCCGAACGGGTCCTGGGCGAGGCGTGGCACCACAGCCCGACCGACGCCGAGGTCGACCCCTACTGGCGGTCTCTGGTGGATGCCAACCGGTCCGTCCTGCGCGACGCCGCCAACCCCGACCTCGTCTTCCCCGGCCAGGTAATCACCGTCCCCGCCCCGCCGCCGACTCCTTCACAAGGACGCTGAACAGCCGCACGCCCCCTTCTCGGTACAGAAGCGCACGCTCCGGAACGTGAGGTCCCGTACCCGGGATCGAAGCCGCCGGGCCGGCCGGCAGGCCCCGGCTACCCGGCGGTGGTGGTGGTCGTCGGGTCGGTGGGTTTGGTGCCGGCGACGGTGGTGCTCGTCCCCTCCGCCGGCGCCTCCCTGCACCCGGTGATCCCCGCCGCCGACAGCTTCTGACCTGTGGCGATGAAGGGGTCGACGCCGATGTCGTAGAAGTTCTTGGCCGCTTCCTGGCTCCTGGTGGCGCCGACGAGTGTCTTCTGGTCGATCTCGGCCTGCTCGATGGCTGCGTCCATCGCCGGCTCGAGGTCCGAGGGCGGGTTGAGCTTCTTGAAGCCGGCGATGGCCTTGTCGAGCACCGGGACGAGTTTCGTGTAGAACTCCTGCATCTTCTCCGGGGTGAAGGTGATGCCGGTGACCACCGTCTGGGCCGCTTTCACCACTTCCTCCTTGACGACCGTGCAGACGGCGTTGCCCTGGGTGGTCAGCTCGGCCGCCGTGAGACGGTCGCCGCCCCCACCCCCGCCTCCGCCGCATCCCACGAGCGCCACACAGGCCGACACCAGCCCGAGCCCCACCGCCCGCTTGCCCACTGCTCGCCACCTCCGAAGGGATCCGAGCGGCCACGGTAACGCACGCCGCACCGGCTCGTGGTCACAGGACGGGGCCTGCGGTGCTCACAGGAGGCGGACCGCCACCTCGTTGGTGAGCAGGCGGCCGGCAGGTGTGAGCACGAGCCGGTCGCCTCGACGCTCGACCAGACCGTCGAGCTCGGAAAGGTCGTCGGCGCCGAAGGAGCCGGCCGGCACGCCCCGGCTGGTGCGCAGCGCCAGTTGCAGCGCTTCGCGGCGGCGGTCCTCCGGTGCCAGCGTCTCGCCCGCCGCCTCGGGCGACTGCCCGCCGAGCACCCGCTCGATGTAGCGCTCGGGCGTGCGCACGTTCCACCACCGCCGCCCCGCCTGGTGGGAGTGGGCGGCGCAGCCGATGCCGCGATAGTCGCCCTGCGACCAGTAGAGGAGGTTGTGCCGGCACTCGTGGCCCGGCCGGGCCCAGTTGGACACCTCGTACGACGCCAACCCCGCCCCCGCCAGGGCCTCGTCGGCGGCCAGGTACCGGGTGGCCTGCACGTCGTCGTCCGGGTGGCGTGCCGGGTCGCCGGCCAGGGGCGTGCCCGCTTCGACCGTGAGCGCGTAGGCGCTGACGTGCGGTGGCCCCAGGGCCAGGACCTCGTCGACGGTGGCCTGCCAGTCGGCATCGGACTCCCCCGCCGCCCCGAAGATCAGGTCGACGCTCCACGACGGGAAGCCGGCGCCGGCCACCAGCCGGGCGGCCCGGACGGCCACGGCCGGGTCGTGCACCCGCCCCAGGGCGGCCAGCACGTGCGGGCGCATCGACTGCACGCCGAGCGAGACCCGGGTGACGCCGGCCGCCCGGTATGCGTCCAGCAGGTCGGCGGTGACGTCGTCGGGGTTGCACTCCACGGTCACCTCGGCCCCCGGGGCACGGGAGACGGCGGCCACGACCGAGGCCATGGCGGCGGCGGGCAGGAGCGACGGCGTGCCCCCGCCGAAGAACAGGGTGGAAGCGGGAGGCAGGGCGGCAGCAGCCAGTTCACCGACGCAGGCGTCGACGTAGGCCCCCATCAGGCCCGATCGGTCGGTCCAGGTGGCGAAGGCGCAGTAGTCGCAGCGCCGGGCGCAGAACGGAACGTGGACGTAGACGCCAAATGGTCGCACCGGCGCAGTGCTCGGCGGCGCGAGGTCAGGCGTCGGCGCGCAGGCTCAGGTCGTCGAGGCGGTGCCGCATGCCGTCGGCCGTGGTGTCGAACAGGCAGCCGATGGCCCGGATGTCCTCGGCCCGGATGGTGAGCACCCGGCCGTTGAAGTCCTGCCGCTGCACCTGGATCATGCCCAGGTACCGGCGCAGAAGGTCCTTCTCGGGCGCCTGCACCGACTCGAGTCGGGTGAGGTCGATGGTGACCCTGCCATTCGCCTCGGGGCGGGGCCGGTCGTCGCTGCTGCTGACGGGACGCACCGTGGACGAGGAGCTGCCCATGGCTGTCAGGGCGCCGTTGACGTCCCTCGGCAGGAGCTGGTCGACGGGCACGTTGTAGAACTCGGCGAGCCGTTGCAGCCGGGGAACCGAGATGGAGCGCTCACCACGCTCGTAGGCGCCGAGCACCGACGCTTTGAACTCCTGGTCGGAGGTTGCCTCGACCGCCTGCAATGACAGCCGCTTCTGTTTGCGCACCAAGCGCAGGCGTTCGCCCACTCGGCGGGCGTACCCGCTGGACATCGTCTCGTCGCTCACGTGGCTTTCCCCTCCGGTAACCGGTACAAGCCTACCCGTTCCCACGTAACGTCGCAATAGGACTACGCAATGTGAGCCTACCGCTGGTCGACGCCGATCTGGCGGACCATCCCGTCGCGAAGACTGCACAGGATGACACCAGCGGCCACCGCCGCTGTCTCCGCCCTCAGCACGCTCGGTCCGAACCCCACGAGTGGCAGCCCGCACGCCAGTTCGCCTTCGTCCCAGCCGCCCTCCGGCCCCACCAGCACCACCGGCCGGTCGAGCGAGGGCGGACCGCCACCCTGGGAGGCCAGCGCCACTCTCGGCCGGTCGCCTGCCACCACGTCGGCGAACCCGGTCACCGCCGTCACCTGGGGAAGGCGGGCCCGCCGGCTCTGCATGGACGCCTGGCGTGCGACCCGCCGCCAGCGCTCGGCCTGGGCGGTCGCCTTGCCGTCGTCCCAGCGCACCACTGAACGAAAGGCACGGAACGGCACGATCCGGTCGACACCCAACTCGGTGAGCTTCTGCACGACCCACTCCGGTCGCTCCCCCTTGGTGAGGGCGAAGGCCACCGTGACCGCCGGGTCCGGCGCCGCCTCGACCTCGGTGGGACCGGCCGGGTCGAGACGGCCACCCGGGCCCCATGTGCACGACCGCCAACCCCCCCGGCCGTCGCTCACGGTCACCGCCTGCCCGGGCTGGAGCCGCAGCACCCGTTCGAGATGGTGAAGGTCGTCGCCGTCGAGGGCGGGCGCGGCGAGGTCGGCGACGAAGGCGTGGGCAGCGGCGTGCGGCAGCGGCCGGGTCGGCGGGCCCACCGCGCTACTTGAAGGCGCTGCGGATCTTGGAGAGGAGGCCCGAGTCGGGCGGATCGACCTCTTCGCCCCGCGCCGCCGCCAGCTCCCGGAGGAGTCGCTCGTCGGTGGCCGACAGCGACGTGGGCGTGTCGACGACCACCTTGAGGACCAGGTCGCCCCGGCCTCGCCCGTTGACGTCGGGCACCCCCTGGCCCCGCAGGCGCACCACCCTGCCGTTCTGGGTGCCCGGCGGCACGGCCACCTCCTCCTCACCGTCGAGCGTGGTGAGACCGAGATGGGCGCCGAGGGCGGCCTGGGCGGTCGACACGTGCAGCTCGTGGATGAGGTCCTTGCCCTCGCGGGCGAACCGGGCGTCGGGGCGGACTTCCAGGTGGACGTAGAGATCGCCGGGCGGGCCGCCCCTCGGCCCGGCTGCTCCCCGGTCGTTCAGGCGCAGCACGATGCCGCTGTCGACCCCGGCTGGGACGGTGACCCGCATGGTTCGGTGGTCGGCCACCCGGCCCTCGCCGCGGCAGTCCTCGCACGGCGACGCGATCGACTCGCCGGAGCCGTTGCACCGGGGGCACGGGCGGGACGTGACCATCTGGCCCAGGAGGGACTGGCGGACCTGACGGACCTCGCCAGCGCCGGCGCACTGGGCGCAGGTCGTGGCCGTGGTGCCCGGCTTGGCGCCGGTGGCCTCGCACGTGTCGCACGCCACCGCCGTGCGGACGGTGACCTCCTTCTCCACGCCGAACACGGCCTCGGTGAACTCCAGGGTGAGGCTCACCTCGGCGTCGGGGCCACGCACCGGCCCCCGGGGTCGTCCCCGGCCGCCGCCACCCCCGAAGCCCGCGGCGTTGCCGAAGAACGCCTCGAACAGGTCGCCCAGACCACCCCCGAAGCCGGCGAAGGGATCGCCACCGCCGCCGGTACCGGTGCCGCGGAGGCCTTCGACGCCGTAAGCGTCGTACCGCTTGCGCCGCTCCGGGTCCCGCAGGACCTCGTAGGCCAGGCTGACCTGCTTGAACCGCTCCTCGGCCTCGGCGTCGCCGGGGTTCTTGTCGGGGTGCAGGTCGTGCGCCAGCTTGCGGTAGGCCTTCTTCAGCTCGTCGTCAGTGGCCCCCCGGGGCACGCCGAGGAGCTTGTAGAAGTCGGTGTCCACCCCTAGCCCTCGCTGAGCCGCTTTCCCAGCCGGCGGCTCACCAGGGCCACCGCGGCCAGGGCCAACGGGTAGTTCATGCGGGTGGGGCCGAGCAGCCCGACGGTGCCGCTCATGCCCTCGACGTCGTAGGGCGCCACGACGACGGCACAGGTGGCGAGTTGCTCCAGGCCGTGCTCCGAGCCGATGGCGACGGACAGGCCGCGGTCGAGCACGTCGCGCAGGAGGGTGACCACCACGTACTGCTGCTCCAGGGTGCCGAGCACCTGGCGCACGGTCTCGACCGCGTCGAAGCCTCCCGTCATGCGGGCCACGCCACCCATGAACACCTGGTCGGGCTCGGTGTCGTGCGAGCCGGCGAGCGACTCCAGGGCGGTCGCCACCACGGCGTCGGTGATCTCGTCGCCGGTGGACCACGCCCTGCCGCCCACCGAGAGGGTCTGGCCGACCAGGTGGGCCGAGAGGCGGGCGGCGGCGGCGGCCAGGCGGGGATCGTCGACGCCCTCGCCCAGCTCTATGGTGCGCTTCTCCACCACGCCGTTGGCCAGCACCACCACGACCAGCGCCACACGCGGGGCCAGGCCCACGACCTGGACCGACCGGATGACGGCCTCCTCGTGGGGAGGGCTGATCACGACCGCTGCGTAGTCGGTGAGGCTCGACAGCAGCCGGCTCGTGTCGTGGAGCATGCGCTCGATCTCGCCGTGGGCCGTCTCGAAGAAGTCCCTGACCCGCTGGCGCTGCACGGCATCGAGGATGCCGGGAGCGGTGAGCTGGTCGACGAAGAACCGGTAGCCCTTGTCGGTGGGGATCCGGCCGGCGCTGGTGTGCGGCTGCACCAGGTAGCCCTCGTGCTCCAGGACGGCCATCTCGTTGCGGACGGTAGCCGACGACACGGCCAGGCTGGCGGCCTGGGCGACATGCGCGGATCCCACCGGCTGGGCCGTCTCGATGTACTCCTGCACCACCACCCGGAGGATGGCCGCCTTGCGATCGTCGAGCATCTCCAGCTTCCCGGCCCGCCTGGCGGGGGCCTGGCACTCGATTGTACCGAGTGCTAACCCCGTGCTCGTCGGCTTCCCGGGCCTGGCGCCCGGGCTGCGGGGCTGCCGACTCGGGTACGGTCAGCGTGCCCGCTTGCGGCGCCCACGCTGTCCCCGCCCCTGGGGCGTGCCGATGACCGGCTGAGACGGATGGCTCTGCGCACCCTCCAGAAGGCGGCGATCGAGTTCGAACCGGGAGCGGGCCTCGTGCTGCTCGCGGGCCAGGCGTGCCGCCCGCTCCCGCTCGGCCTCGAGCACCGAAGCCAGGTGCCGCCCCAGCTCGGCGACCGCCTCGGCCAGGCGTCCCGACGGATCGAGCGGGCCGCCGGTGACGGCGGCGCCGGCGCCGGCGTGCGGCTCGTGGCCCGGCGCCGGCCTGCCGGCCGGGATGGCGTCCACCGCCGCGTCGGAGGGACCGTCGGGCCGGTGCAACTGGGCCGCCTCCTGCTCGAGGGCACGGATCTCTTCCCCGATGCGTGTCGCCTCCGCCTCATGGGCCAGCTTTGCCTCCTCCGCCCCGGCCCGCTCGGCCACGACGGCCTCACTCAGCTCGACGCGGTACTGGCGCAAGGCGGCGACCTCGCCCTCCAGGCGGGTCACTTCGGACACGAGCGCCTCGTGGGCCGACTCGGCTTCGGCATACTCGGCCTCGACCGTCGCCGCCAGCTGCCGGCGCCGCTCCTCCAGAGCACCCGCCTGGCCATGCAGGTCCGCCATCCGTTGGAAGCGCTCGGAACGCGCCGCTTCGGCCTCCTCGTGGGCGGTCGCCAGCTCGGCGGCCAGGGCGGCGGAGTGTGCCTCGAGGTCGGCAATCACGTCGTCCAGGTTGCTGCGGGCGGCGGCGTGCTCCTCCAGGGCGTGGTCGTACTCGGCCTGCTGGGCCTCCAGGCCCGCCACCAGGCGCTGGCGCCGGTCCTCCAACGACCGGATCTCGGTCTCCAGAGCGGCCTGGGCCTGCACCGCTTCCCGGCGGCTCTGTTCGATGCGGCCCTCGGCCAGGTCGACGGCGGCGGTGAGGTCGACCCGGTACGCCTCGTGGCGTAAGTCGGCCCGTTCGAACGGCGGCTGGTCCGCCTCGGGACGGGATCGGTCGTAGCCTCTGGCCTCGGGATCGTGCGCCGTCCGGGCGCGAAGCCAGCGGGCGACCCGCTCCTCCTCGGGTTGCGCCCAGGTCTCGTCCCACACCACGATGTCGTCCGGCTCCTCGGGCATCGCGTCGTCGTCTGCGCCCGGAACGGACCTCGTGTCATGGTCGGCGCCACCGGCCCGGCGCCTCACATTGCGACGCTTCAACGGACCACCCACCCGCCCGCCGCGATCCTCGGAAACCACCGACCCCCCTTTCTGGTGCGACGCCGATGCGGTCCGGTGCCGGCGACCGGGGACGGGTGCACTTCCACGGTCCGGCGCCTCGGTGTGCGCCGATGCCAGTGTGGCACCACCCCGGTCACGACGCAGGTCCCAACCTAGAGGTACTCGACATTGTCGGCAGGGGCGAGGCGCCGGCGGGTGTCGAGCACGTACCTGGCGGATGCCACGGCCTCGTAGTCGTAGCGTTCGTGGTCGATGAGCAGGACGACGGCGTCGGCCGCCGCCACCTCCTCGGCCGTGGCCTCCACGCGGGTGGCGCGCGAGTCGAGCCGCCCGTCGAGCACGTGGGGATCGGCGACGCGCAGGTCCGCCCCGAAGCCGAGGAGCCGCTCGACGACAACATGCGCGGGCGACTCACGGGCGTCGCTGGTGTTGCGTTTGTAGGCCAGTCCGAGCAGCAGGATGCGTGCCCCGTTCAATGCCATGCCGCGGCGGTTGAGCGCCACCATCAGGCGACGAACCACGTAGTCGGGCATGTGGTCGTTCACGTCGTTGGCCAGCTCCACGAAGCGGAAGCTGTGGC
Organism: Actinomycetes bacterium; assembly: GCA_023264975.1. Taxonomy (GTDB): domain Bacteria; phylum Actinomycetota; class Acidimicrobiia; order Acidimicrobiales; genus JAHFUS01. The sequence continues at coordinate 9,763 of JAHFUS010000035.1, forward strand.
CGAGGCGACGGCGCACCCGCCAGGAGAGGTAACTCGGGTCGATCGGGAGGCAGTGGCCGCCGACACCGGGCCCTGGCGTGAAGCGCATGAAGCCGAAGGGCTTGGTGGCGGCGGCGTCGATGGCCTCCCACACGTCGATGCCGAGGTCGCTGGCGAACATGGCGAGCTCGTTCACCAAGGCGATGTTGACGTGGCGGAACGTGTTCTCGAGCAGCTTGGCGAGCTCGGCCTCCTTGGGCGTCGAAACCGCCACCGTGCGGTCCACCACCGAGTCGTAGAACGACTGCACGGCGGCCAGGGAGGGGCCGTCGATGCCCGACACGACCTTGGGTGTGTTCACCAGGCCCCAGGTGGGGTTGCCCGGGTCGATGCGCTCGGGGCTGTAGCCGAGGTGGAACCCGTCGCCCGCCACGAGGCCCGACCCCTGCTCCAGGATCGGCGCCAGCAGCTCCTCGGTGGTGCCCGGATACGTGGTCGACTCGAGGACCACTGTGGCGCCCTCCCGCAGGTGGGGGGCGAGCACGGCGGCGGACGTCTCGATGTGCGACAGGTCCGGCACGCCGTCGGTGAGGGGGGTGGGCACGGTTATCACTGCCACGTCGAAGCCCGCCAGGTCGCCCTCCGACGAGGTTGGCGTGTATCGGCCGGACGCCGACGCGGAGGCCAGCTCGGCATCCGAGATGTCCTCCACGTACGACTCCGCCGCGGCCAGGCGCTTCACCTTGCGCTCGTCGACCTCGAATCCGATCACGTGATGCCCGACCTCGACGGCCCGCATCGCCAACGGCAGACCCACGTAGCCCTGTCCGATGACCACGACGCGCAATGTCATCTGCCCGGCCGCGGCCCGAACCCCGGCCTCCTCCACGAGGTGGGTTCCCCATCCCCACCCGTTGCCGTCGAATGTCCGGGAGAACTCATCGGGCCATGGTGACACCCGCCGCAGCGGGCGGCCACCTAGGACCGCAGCTTGCGTCTGGCTTTCTCTTCGAACATCATGTCGTCCGCCTCGGCCCACGCCTCCGCCATACCGGCCGACGGCCGCCGGCAGGCGCCCCCCACCGACGCCGACACGCCCTCCACCTCGAGCGCCCTGCGAAGGCGCGAGACGAGGATCCGCAGCTGGGGTTCCTCGCAGTTGAGGGCGAGCACGGCGAACTCGTCGCCGCCGGTGCGGGCCACCAGGTCGCTGTCGCGGCTGGTCTGCTGGATCACCCGGGCGATCAGGCGCAGCACGAGGTCGCCGTGGAGGTGGCCCTGGCTGTCGTTGATGTGCTTCAGCTCGTCGAGGTCGACCACGATGACGGCGGCGGTGCCCCCATACCGGCGCCGGCGACGCTCCTCGGCTTCGAGGGCACGGTCCCATGCCCGGCGGTTGGCAACACCGGTGAGCGCGTCGGTGAGGGCCTCCACCTCGACTTCGTGCGCCCGCTTCGCCACCGCTTCGGCGTTCGCGGCGTGGAGCGCGGCCTCCCACTCGGCCCCGGCCACGGCGGTCACGATCTCGCCCCACTGCTCGAGCCGGGCGGTCAGAGCCCGATCACGGCCGGCCTCGGCCCCGCCGATGCCGCACAGGGCGGCGAAGGTGCTCCCGTCGGGCAGGACGAGGGGCATGGTGAAGTCACGCTCCGGGTCGGGAGCGATCCGGTCGTCGACGGTGTGGTCGCCGCCGGCAGCCGTGCCCACCACGACGAGGTCGTCGCCCTCGAGCCGGGCGAAGACCCATGTCACGTCGGTTCGGTGCTCGGCGACATCGGCGACAGCGACGGCCGCCACCTTGCGGACGCGCGCCGACAGCGGGCTCCGCCGGTTGGCCTTCGCGTCCACACCGCCCTTTCTTCCCCCTAGGCAAAGACTAGAGGGCATCGGGACCCACCGGAAGGGGGGTCCTACCACCAGCCTTTGAATGACACCAATCAGTCGTCGTCGAGCCGAAGCGCCGACACGAACGCCTCCTGGGGCACTTCCACCCGACCGATGTTCTTCATCCGCTTCTTGCCTTCCTTCTGGCGGTCGAGCAGCTTGCGTTTGCGGCTGATGTCACCGCCGTAGCACTTGGCCAGCACGTCCTTGCGCTTGGCCTTCACCGTCTGGCGGGCGATGAACCGACCGCCGATCGCCGCCTGGATCGGCACGTCGAAGAGTTGTCGGGGAATCAGCTCCTTCAACTTCTCGCACATTTTGCGCCCGTACTCGTCGGCCTTCGACTTGTGGATGATGCTGGAGAAGGCGTCCACCGGCACGCCGTTGAGCAGGATGTCGATCTTGACGAGCTCCGACGCCTCGTAGCCCGCCGGCTCGTAGTCGAGGCTGGCGTAGCCCTTGGTACGGCTCTTCAACTGGTCGAAGAAGTCGACCACCACCTCGGCCAGGGGCACCCGGTACACCAGCTCGATGCGTTCGGGCGAGAGGTACTCCATCTTCACCATCTCACCGCGACGGGTCTGGCACAGGTCAATGACCGTGCCAGTATAACCGGTCGGCAGGAGGACGGTGGTGGTGAGGAAGGGCTCCTCGATGGACTCCACATGGTTGGCCGCCGGCATGGCGCTCGGATTGTCCACCTCGACGACCTGACCGTTGGTGAGGTGGGCCATGTAGGCCACGCTCGGCGCGGTGGCGATGAGGGCGAGGTCGAACTCCCGCTCCAGGCGCTCCCGCACGATCTCCATGTGGAGCAGGCCGAGGAAACCGCAGCGGAAGCCGAAGCCCAGCGCCCCCGACGTCTCGGGCTCGTAGGTGAAGCTGGAGTCGTTGAGGCGCAGCTTCTCGAGCGCCTCCCGCAGGTCGGCGAAGTCGTCCCCCTCCACCGGGAACAGCCCGCAGAACACCATCGGCTTGGGGTCGCGGTAGCCGGCCAGGGGCTCGGTTGCGCCTTTGGGGCCGGCGGCGGTGACGGTCTCGCCGGAACGGGCCTCGCCGACGTCCTTGATGCCGGCGATCAGGTACCCCACCTCACCCGGGCCGAGGGTGGCCACGGGTGTGGGCGCCGGCGCCCGGATGCCGATCTCCTCGATGTCGTGGGTGGCGCCCGCCTGCATGAAGCGCAGCTTCTGGCCGTCGTGCAGCGTGCCCTCGAAGATGCGCACCGCGCTCACGACACCGCGGTACTGGTCGTAGGAGGAGTCGAAGATCAGGCCCCGCAGCGGCGCCGCCGGGTCTCCTTTCGGCGGCGGGATGCGCTCGACCACGGCGTCGAGGAGTTCGGGAACGCCCTGGCCCGTCTTGGCGCTGATGTGGAGGATCGATGACGCCGGGATGCCGAGGACAGTCTCGATCTCGGCCGCGTAGCGCTCGGGGTCGGCGCTCGGCAGGTCGATCTTGTTGAGCGCGGCCACGATGTCGAGGTCGTGCTCGAGGGCCAGGTAGCAGTTGGCCAGCGTCTGCGCCTCGATCCCCTGGGCCGCGTCCACCAGCAACACCACGCCCTCGCAGGCGGCCAGGCTGCGGCTCACCTCGTAGCCGAAGTCGACGTGGCCGGGTGTGTCGATGAGCTGCAGGACGTGGTCCCGCCACGTCACCCGCACGTTCTGGGCCTTGATGGTGATGCCCCGCTCGCGCTCGAGGTCCATCGAGTCGAGGTACTGCTCACGCATCTCGCGGGGGTCCACGGCGTTGGTCGCCTCGAGGATCCGGTCGGACAGCGTCGACTTGCCATGGTCGACGTGGGCGACGATGCAGAAGTTCCGGATGCGTTCGAGCGCCGTGTCAGGCATGAACCAGCCATCGTACGGGCGTCGACGTCCGACCGGTCGTGGCCACCCACGGACCGCGGGTGGTGACGGTGTCTAGGTCTAGGTGGCGGTTGGTCCCTTCGGGCTATGGCGCCACACCCAACGACAGCCGATAGTGGCCCAGGAGTCATCCGGCTCAAGTACTTCAGGGGAGGCGGTGCGGATGTTGAGTTCGGTCAACCGGTGGTGGCGGATGGCGGCCATCCTGACGGTCCCGGCAGTGGCGGCAGTTGCCATCGGAGCCCATCCGTCCGCTCCCGTGACGAGGACCGACGACGAGCGCCCGGCGGTGTCCGCACCGGTCCGGGCCGCTATGTCAACCGTGATCGTGCAGGAGCGGGGCGCCGGCATCGCCGCCGGCGCAGCGGTCGCCCAGGCCGGCGGCCAGGTCACCCGGGACCTCCCCGTGGTGAACGGCGTCGCCGCAACGGTGCCGACCGAGAACCTGCCGGCGCTCGCCGCCCGGCCGGGCCTGATCGTCACACCGAACTCTGCCATGACGGTGCAGGGCACCGTGTCAGCGTCGGCCACCACCACGTCGGTGTACCGAAAGGTCGTCGGGGCGGACGACCTCAACGCCGACGGTTACAACGGCAGCGGCGTCACCGTCGCCCTCATCGACACGGGCGTCGCCGCCGTGCCCGACCTGGTCGGCAAGGTGCTGCCCGTCGCCGGCCCGACGGGTGGGACCCAGCCGTGCGTGAACCTGTCGGGCGAACCGGACTGCTCAGACCGCTACGGGCACGGCACCTTCATGGCCGGGATCATCGCCGGCAGCGGCGCCTCCTCCGGTGGCACCCATCAGGGCATGGCCCCCGACGCCCGGATCGTGTCGGTGAAGATCGCCGGCGCGGACGGTTCGGCCGACGTCTCCAACGTGCTGGCCGCCATTCAATGGGTCGTTTCCTTCAAGGACGCCTACGGCATCAAGGTGCTCAACCTCTCGCTCGGCACCGATTCCACCCAGAGCTACCGGACCGACCCGCTCAACTACGCCGTCGAGCGGGCGTGGGCGTCCGGCATCGCCGTCGTGGTCGCCGCCGCCAACCGGGGCCCCGGGACAGGCACCATCTCCAAGCCCGGCGACGACCCCTGGGTCATCACCGTCGGCGCCATCGACGACCGGGGCACCCCCGGCCTGGGCGACGACCACCTGCCCGACTTCACCTCCCGCGGCCCCACCGCCGCCGACGGTTTGGCCAAGCCGGACGTGGTGGCGCCCGGCGCCCACATCGTCTCCCTCCAGGCGCCCGGCAGTTCCATCGCCACCAATGTCCCCACCTCCATGACCGGCGGCTACCGCAAGGGCAGCGGCACCTCGATGGCCACCGCCGTCGTGTCCGGCGCGGCCGCCCTCCTCATCGGCGCCGACCCGTCCATGACGCCCGATCGCCTCAAGTTCGCCCTCGGTTCCACCGCCCGTTCGGGCGTCGACGACGACGTCATGTCCGTCGGAGCCGGTGTCATTTCGGCCACTGCAGCCCGCTCGGCCGGCGCCGGCCTGGCCAACCAGGGCCTCGACCGCTCCAACGGCCTGGGCAGCCTCGACGCCAGCCGGGGCACGGTGCAGGTCCGCACCCAGGGCCTTGTCGGGCTTCCCGGCACGGTCGTGTCCGGCACTCAGACAGCGCAGCTGCTGCTCTGGGATCCGCTCGGCTTCGTCACCGGGAACTGGTCCGGGCCCACCTGGTACCTGTCCACCTGGTACCTCGCCGGCTGGTCCGCTGTTGCCTGGGAAGGCTCCAAGTGGCAGGGGTCGAAGTGGCAGGGGTCGAAATGGCAGGGTCAGAGCGATCCGACCAGCATGTACGGGTCGAAGTGGCAGGGCTCCGACTGGTACGGGGCGTGGGAGTAGAGGGGGGCGTGGGAGTAGAGGGGGGCGTGGGAGTACAGGGGCCGTGGGAGTAGAGGCGGCGTGGTAGTAGAGATCGACGCCGACGGGGCAGCGACTGATCACCAGTCCCGGCCGGACCGGTCGTTCCCGGCGTCGGTGCGCTGGTTCTCCGTCTGGCTGGCGGCGGCCGGCGCGGCCGCCGGCGGCCTGGCGGTCATGGCGGCCGACGGCCCGAGGCCGGGCCTGCCCCCTCTGGCGACCCTGGCCCTGTCCGTCTCGCTCGTCGCCGCCGGGCGCCTCCAGCTGCGCTTCTCCTACAGCGACGACAACGAGGCCCTCGACCTGTTCGACGCCGTCCTGGCGCCGATGGTCTTCTTCCTGTTCGGGCCCCTCGTGGTGCTGCTGGCCGCCGCCGCCATGGCGGTGTCCGAGGCCATGCTGCGCACCCGTCCGGTCAAGGCGTGCTTCAACGTGGCGCAATGGGCGGCTGGCGCCGGCGCCGGCGTCCTGTGCTTCGCCGTGCTGGCCGACGGGTCGGCCCTGACGACCCGCAACCTCGGTGCCCTGGTGGCGGCGATGACGGTGGTGGCGGTGGTGAACCACACCTCGATGGTCGTGGTCCTCGCCGTGGTGACCGAACGCCGGGTGGGGCCGACGCTGGCGTCGATGGCCCCCATCATCCGGGTGGGGTGGCTGGCGGGCGGGGCCGTGAACCTGGCGTTCGGCGTGCTGCTGCTGGCGGCGATCGAGTCGGGCGCCTGGGCCACCGTCCTCGCACCGGCTTCGCTCGCCATGCTGCACTGGGCCAGCCGGGGCTATGCCGAGGGCCGGGCGGACCGGGCCCGCATGGCCGGTCTCCAGCGGGCCACCCACGCCCTGGTCGGCCCCATCGACCCCCGCGACGCCATCGGCGACTTCCTGGCCGAGGTGCGTGCGTGCTTCGACGTGGAGGTCGTCGATCTCGTGCTGGCCGAGACGGACGGCCACCGGGCCCACCGCCTCACGTGCGCAGACGCCAGTATGGCGCGCGCCTGGTTCATCCCCACCGGAACCGAATCGCTCTCGGTCTCCCTCCTCGACCTGGGGACGTCGGTGCGGGTCTCCCCATCCCACCCCGACGAGTCCGTCCGGGCACGGCTTCAGGACGAGGGCTGGAGGGACTGCCTGGCCGCTCCCCTCCTGACCAATGGCGAGGCGCGAGGCATCATCTGCGCCTATAACCGAACCGGGCTCCAGGGCTTCGAGACCGGCGAGATGGCGGTTCTCGAGGCACTGGCCCGGGAGCTTTCGGGTGCGCTGGAGAAGGCCGACCTGGTTGAGGAGGTGCTCCACCAGGCGCTGCACGACGCCCTCACCGGCCTGCCCAACCGCACGCTGTTCCACCAGCGGGTGCAGCGGGCCATCGGCGCGGCAAAAGCCGGTGGTGCCCACGCAGCGGTGATGCTCATCGACCTCAACCGCTTCAAGGAGGTCAACGACACTCTCGGCCACCACAACGGCGACCTCCTCCTTCAGGACTTCGCCCGCAGGCTCCGGAACAGCCTGCGCCCGGGCGACACGGTGGCCCGGCTCGGGGGCGACGAGTTCGCTGTCGTCGTCCCCCACGTGGACGGTGCGGCCGGGGCCGAGCGAGTCGTCAAACGCATCCAGCGGGCGCTGTCCGAGCCCTTCGCCCTCCACGAGCTGACCCTCGACATGGACGCCGCCATCGGAGTGGCCATGTACCCCCACCACGGCGGCGACCCGGCCACTCTCCTCCAGCGGGCCGACGTGGCCATGTACGCGGCCAAGGGCACCCTCGGCGGCTGCGAGCTGTACTCGCCGGAGAAGGACCGCTACAGCCCGCGGCGGCTGGGCCTGGTGAGCGAGCTCCGCAGCGCAGCCTCACGGGGCGAGCTGGAGGTGTACTACCAGCCCAAGTCCGACCTGCGCAGCGGCCGGGTGACCGGCCTCGAGGCGCTCCTTCGATGGAACCACCCCAGGCACGGGCCGGTCCCACCCGACGAGTTCATCCCGGTGGCCGAGCAGACCGGCAGCATCCAAGCGCTGACCACCTTCGTCCTGGAACAGGCACTCACCCAGTGCGGCACGTGGCGAAAGGCCGGACTCGAGGTCGGCATTGCCGTCAACCTGTCGGTGCGTAGCCTCCTCGACACCGACCTGCCCGGCGAGATCTCCCGCCTGCTGAGCGAAACCGGCATCCCCGGGAGGAGCCTCACCCTCGAGCTGACCGAGAGCAGCATGATGTCGGACCCGGTCCGCACGGCCGACGTCCTCGGTCGCCTCCACGAGATCGGCGCCCAGCTGTCCATCGACGACTACGGCACCGGCTACTCGTCGCTGTCCTATCTGCGCCGGCTGCCGGTCGACGAGATGAAGATCGACAAGTCCTTCGTGATGAGCCTCGAAGGCGAGGACGACGACGATGTGATCGTCCGCTCCACCGTGGACCTCGGCCACAACCTCGGCCTGCGGGTGGTGGCGGAGGGCGTGGAGACCGAGGCCAGCTGGGACCGCCTGGCCACCCTCGGCTGCGACTCGGCCCAGGGTTTCTGGCTCAGCCGGCCGATCCCGGCGGACGAGGTCATCAACCTGGTGGCCCGCCTCCACGGCGACGTCGACGAAAGCCGGCCCGCCGTCGCCAGCTGAGCCTGCCACCGGGCGGCCGGGCTGCTAGCCTCGACACCCCGTGGCAAACATCAAGAGTCAGATCAAGCGCAACCTGCAGAACGAGCGCAGGCGCCTTCGCAACAAGGCGGCCCGCTCGGAGATGAAGACGCGTGTCAAGAACGCCGTCACCACCGCAGATGCGGGTGCCGAGAACAGCGCCGATGCGCTGCGTCTGGCGGTGAAGAAGCTCGACAAGGCGGCGGCCAAGGGCATCATCCACAAGAACCAGGCCGCCAACCGTAAGTCCAGCCTCATGCGGCGCCTGAACAGGATCTCCTCCTCATCACAGGGTTAGTCCGGTAGTTCCCCGTTTCTCAGCGCCCCTTGAGGCGGCTGAGGCGGGCCACCAGGATCTCCAGCACCACCACGTCGGGCGCGCCGGTGCTGCCGCGCAGGTCGAGGTCGGCGGCGCCGAGCAGCTCGATGGCCTTGGCCACGTTGGCCGGGCCCAGGCGGCTCGCCTGCGTCATGGCCTTCTTGGCCGGGTAGGGCGCGGTGCCCAGCAGGGCTGCGGCCGCCTTCTCGTCGGGCACGCCCGACCCGTCGAGGCGCAGCATCGAGGCATAGTGGCGGTGCAACGACGCCATCACCGCCAGCGGGTGGCGGTCGCCGCCTTCGAGCATGCGATGCAACTGGGCCAGGGCGTCGGCCGGGTCGCCCCTGTCCATGGCGTCGGTGAGGTCCCATGGGGCGATGCCGCCGGCCTGGCCGAGGAACGGCTCGAGTTCCTCCTCCCCCACCCGGGCGCCCTCGCCGTATGCGGCGGCCAGCGCTTCGAGCAGCGCGGGCAGGCGGCTCACGTCCTCGCCGAGATGGGCCCCGAGCGCGGCTGCGGTACGAGCGTCGAGGCGCACCGGCGCCGAGCGCAGCCGCTCCCTGAGCCACTGCTCCCGAGCCTTGCCCGACCCGGCGCCGGCGTCGAGCACCTGGCCCACCTTCTTGACGGCGTTCACGAGCTTCACGCTCACCTGCCCGCCGCCACCCGTGAGGATGAGGGCGGTGGTGGGCAGCGGGTCGCCGAGCCAGGCCAGCAACGGTTTCAGCTCCTCACTCAGGAACCGACCTATCTCCCGGGCCACCACCACCCGCCGGGCGGCGAGGAACGGCGGTGTCTGGCACGCGTCGGCGATGGCGGCGACGGTGACGTCGTCGCCGCTCAGGTCCTCGACCGCCATGGGGTCGCCACCGCTCAGCTCCGCCACCAGCCGGCGCACCTCGTCGGCGACGAGGGTGGTGTCGTCGCCCTTCACGAGCCAGGCGTGCAGCGCGGTGTCGGCGGTGGTCATGCGGGCGTCTCCGGGTGGTTGGGCCGAAGCTTCCACCATCGGGCGCCCCCGGTGCGACATCTGACGCCACACAGCCTGAGAGTCCGCACCTGGAGCCCGGGGCGGGAGCCGGCGCCGGGCACGCGTCAGCTACTGCGCGGACAGCACGGCGTCCAGCGTGTCGCACACCCGCCTCGTACCGAGGACGTCGTGGGCCCGGATCACCCGGCATCCCAACTTCACGCCCAGGGCGGCGGCCGACAGGCTGGCTTCCCGCCGGCTGTCGATGTCGAGGTGCAGCAGGGCGCCGAGAAACGTCTTGTTGGAAGCCGAGAGCAGGAGGGGCCAGCCGATGGCGGCGAGGTGGTGGGACGCCCTGAGCAGCTCGAGTGACTGCTCAGCCGTCTTGCCCAGGTCGAGGCCGGCATCGACCATGATCCGGTCGGCAGGGATGCCCGCGTGCTCGGCCCGCCGGGCCAGCGCCACCAGCTCGTCGGACACCGTGGCCACCACGTCGTCGTAGCGGGGCCGGGGATCGGGGATGCGGGGCAGCAGCCGGATGTGCGTGGCCACCACGGCTGCACCGGCCTCTGCCGCCGCCGTCAGGTAGGCGGGATCGGCGAAGCCGCTGATGTCGTTGCCCACGCTGGCGCCGGCGGCGAAGGCCGACCGTGCGACCTCCGCTCGCCAGGTGTCGACCGAGATGGCCACGTCGAACCGGTCGGCCAGCGCGGTCACCGCCGGGATGACGCGGTCGAGCTCCTCTTCAGCCGTGACCTCGGGGCCGGGCCCCGCCTTAACGCCACCCACGTCGAGCACGTCGGCGCCCTCGGCCACCAACTGTTCGGCACGGACGAGGAAGCGGTCCATGGCGAAGTGCTCGCCCCGGTCGAAGAAGGAGTCCGTGGTGCGGTTCAGGATGCCCATGACAAGTGCCCGGGTGGTGACGTCGAAGGCTCGGGGCCCAAGGCAGAGGCGCACAACCCGACGGTAGGCGACCGCCCCGCCGCCCTCTCCTGGACCCATCACGGCCTGGGGCCCGGTTTGCAACGACCGCGGCACCGGCTGACGTCGACCACCAGCCTCGGATCGGTCGACCGCACCACCACCCGGAGGTCGCCGACGCTGACGACGGCGCCCGGCACGGCGTCGGCGGCGGTGAGCACCAGGCGCGCCGGATGGCGGGCCAGCACGGCGTCGAGCGCGGCCCTGGCCGACGGGCTGGAACTGGTGAGGGCGACTACGGCCAGGCGGCCGACGCCGGCCAGGCGAAGGGCGCCGAGGAGCGGGCCGGGGCGGGGTCGCCCGACCACGAGCACGGTGGCGGCACCGTTGCGCCACAGGCGGGCGTCGCCGGCGAGGGGGCGGCCGTCCTCCGGGCGGGCGGGGCCGACCGCCGGCCAGAAGCAGACCGCCAGGGCCAGTACCACGGCCGTGCAGCGGTTTCGGGGTCGGAGCGCAGCGGCGACGGCCAGGGCGCACAGCGCCACCAGATGGACGGCGCCCAGTTGGCCGAGCGGCAGGGCAGCGGCCCACCGGGCCACCCCTGCGGTCCACGAGACGAGCAGCCGGTTGGGCAGATGGACCACGCCGGCGACCGGCTCGCCCAGCAGGCCGGCCGGCAGGCCGGCGACGAGCCCCCACACCATCACGGGACCGGCGGCGGGAACGGCCAGGAGGTTGGCCGGCACAGACGCAACCGGCACGCCGCCGAAGACCGGGATCAGCACGGGCGCCACGCCGACCTGGGCGGCCAGCGTGACGGCGAGGGGCAGCGGCATGCGGGTCGACAGCGGCCCGGCGATGACGGCGATGCCGGCGCATGCGCCGCACGACAGCCCGAAGCCCACCGACCCCACCAGCAGCGGGTCGACGAGGAGCAGCGCGGTCGCGGCGAGCGCCAGTACCCGGAGCGTGGAAGCGGGCCGGCCCAGGGTGGTGGCCAGCAGGGTGACCCCCGCCATGGCGGACGCCCGAAGCACCGACGGTTCCCACCGGGTGAGGACGCCGAACCCGACCAGGATCGCGATGCCGGCGAGAAAGCGGCCCCGCAGGCCGAGGAGGCGCAGCACGGGCGCAGCGAGGGCCAGCACGAAGGCGACGTTCTGCCCGGAGACAGCCAGCAGGTGCGAGAGGCCGGCGGCCCGGAAGTCGTCGACACTTACAGGGTCCTGGTCTCGGTCGTCGCCGAGCACGAAGCCGGCGAACAGCGCCCGCTGCTGGTCGCCGAACGACGACGTGCCGCGCAACAGGGTACGCCGCACGTCGTTGGCCAGCCGGGCCAGCGGACCGCCCGGCCGTTCGTTCCCCGCCGACGTGATCGTGAGGCGCGCCGCGATGTGGCGCCTGAGCAGGTAGGCGCGGGACCGGGCGGGCACCGGCGACAGCCGGCCCACGACCTCGACCGTCTCACCGGCCAGCAGGGGCCGTACCGCCGACGCCGGCGCGCCCCGGGCCCAGGCTTCCATCCGGCGCGAGCCGAGGCGGGCCTCGACCTTCACCGCCCCGTCGAGGTCGACCGGGTCGGTGAGGAGGGTGGCACGCCCATGCACCGGCGTGGCCGGGACCGGCGGTCGGAGGCCGGCGTAGGAGCGGGCTCCGAGGGCCGACGCCAGCACGGCTGCACCCACGCACAGCACAGCCGGCCGGCGGGCACCGAAGGCGATCACCACCAGCACGGCGCCGACCCACAGCGGGAAGGCTCGCGATGCCACCGCACCGACGGCCGTGCTGACGGCGAGGGCCACCACCCACCGATCGCTCACCGGGCCGTCACACCCGCACCTGGGCCGTCACACCCGCACCCGGGTCCGCAGGGCCGCCAATTTCGCCTCCCCGATACCCCGCACCTCCAGCAGTTCCTGCACCTGGGTGAAGCGACCGTGCTCGGTCCGGTAGTCGATGATGGCCTGGGCGGTGGCGGGGCCCACGCCAGGCAGGGCGTCGAGCTGGTCGAGCGTGGCCGCATTGAGGTCGACCGGACCGGCGCCCACCCGGCCGCTCGCGCCGGCGTCCCCGGCCACGACGGCGGGGACGGCCTGACCCTTGTGGGGCACGAAGACCCGCTCGCCGTCGGCGACCTTGGCGGCCAGGTTCACCTGGTCGAGGTCGGCGTCGGCGGCCAGGCCGCCGGCGGCGTCGAGCACGTCGGCCACCCGCCCGCCGGCCAGCACCTTGTACACCCCGGGGCGGGCGACGGCGCCCGCTGCGTGCACGTACGTGGGCGGCTCGGCCTCGGCCGCTGCTCCGGCTCTCCCGGCCGGCGCCGGCCCCCCGACGGCACCGACCCCGTCCCCTTCCGCGCCGCCGGCGCCAACCCTGCCGGACAAGCCCGACACGCCGGCACCGCCGCCACCGCCGGCGGATCCGGCGGCGGCGGGCGTCCCCGCCCGGGGTAGCGTCATCTCGGGTGTGGCGGGTGCCCCACGCAACGCCACGACGGCGAGGGCGGCGCCTACGGCCACGCCGCCCGCGGCCAGGGCGGCGGCGATGACCCGGGCGGAGCGCTCCCGCGCCGCGATGACAAGCGGCAGTGCGGCGAACCGCTCCCGCCAGGACACAGGCGCGTCGGGCACGGGGCAACCCCAGGGACGAGAGGACGTCGACCGGGGGAAGCGGCTGTGCCGAGGTTAGCCCCGCCGGCGGCCGGCGGAAAGGGGTCGCGCCGGCCGCAGGCGACAGCACGGAACGCGCGGCGCGCGCCCTGGTCCCCCGCCATGGCAGGGCGGGGCCGGGCTCAGAAGAGGCGGGCGGTGAGGGCTTTGCGGTACTGGGCGGTGCGGGGGTCGTCGGGACCCAGCACCTCGAGCAGGTCGAGGAAACGCCGGCGCGCGTCGTCGTCGTCCTTCACCCGGTCGAGGAGCCCGTCGAGCTCGCCGGCCGGGTCGGCCGGGGCGTCGGCGCCCACTCGCGCCAGGGCCGCCACCCTGCGCACCTCGGCCGTCTCCGGCACCCGCGCGAGCAGGGCCAGGGCCTCGTCGGTGTCGCCCCGGGCGGCCAGCATCTCGGCCAGAGCCAACAGGGCGGCGGGGTGATCGGCCTCCATGGCGAGCGCTGCTCGCAACGACTCCTCATCGCCCTTGTCGACCAGCAGGTCGACGTCGCGCTTGGCGGGCAGCAGGCCGTCGACGAACTGGCGGACCTGGGCTTCGGGGACGGCGCCGATGAACTGGTCGACGACCTGTCCGTCCTTCACCGCGAACACGGCCGGGATGGACTGCACCCGGAATTGGGCGGACACGTTCGGGTTGGCGTCGACATCGACCTTCACCAGCTCGACGGCGCCACCGGTCTCGGCCACGACCTTCTCGAGGATGGGCCCGAGGGTGACGCAGGGGCCGCACCACGATGCCCACAGGTCGACGACCACGGGGACCTGTGCCGAACGCTGGAGTACGTCGCGCTCGAACGTGGCATCGGTGACATCGACCATGAGGCCATCTTACGGGCAGACGTGCGGTGGCAGATCCGGGACCACGCTCCCCGCCCGGCCACGTGCAGGTCTACGGTTCCGTTGTGGGCCACGCTTTCACCCGTACGCACGACGGCGGCTTCGACGCCCCCGTGCTCGTCCTCGGCATGGACGGCTGGATCGACGCCGGCTTCGGTGCCGGTGCGGCGATGGCCCATCTGCTGGCGTCGTCCACCTGGGAGGTCGTCGCCACCTTCGACAACGACCGCTTCCTCGACTTCCGGGACCGGCGTCCCGTCGTGCGCATCGCCGACGGGCTCACCGAGGGCATCACGTGGCCGGCCATCGAGTTGCGGGCAGGCAAGGACGGCACCGGCAAGGACCTCCTGGTGCTGGTCGGCCCCGAGCCCGACATGGCCTGGCACGGCTTCGTTTCCTCCGTCGTCGACCTCGCCATGGAGCTCGGGGTGCGGCTGGTCGTGGCCTTGGGCGCCTTCCCCCTGTCGGTGCCCCACACCAGGCCGGTGCGGCTGGCCGCCACCGCCACGTCGAGCGAGCTGGCCGAGAAGATCGGCGTGGTGAAGGGCGCCCACAGCGTCCCCGCCGGTATCCATGCCGCGCTACAGGAGGGCTTCGGGGCGGCCGGGGTCCCGGCTGTCGGCCTGTGGGCCAGGGTCCCCCACTACGCCGCCGCCATGCCGTACCCGGCCGCCAGTGCGGCCCTGATCGAGGGGCTGGCGTCACTGGCCGACCTCGTCCTCGACGCCGCCGACCTTCACGCCGCCGCCGACCTGACAAGGGCGCGCATCGACGAACTCATCGCCGGGAGCGACGAGCACCGCGACATGGTGCGCCAGCTCGAAGCGGCGATCGATGCCGAGCAGGCGCCCGCCCCGTTCGACCCGTCCGACCTCCCGTCGGGCGACGAGATCGGAGCCGAGCTGGAGCGCTTCCTCCGTGGGGAAACGGGCACGAACCCGTAATACGGGTCATTATGGGTCCGCCGACGAGAGGAGACGGTGCGGGCGGTGCTCAGCGATGCGACACATGCCGTACTGGTCGTGGACGACGACCCCTCCATCCGCATGCTCCTGTCGGTCACCCTCACCAACGCCGGCCTCCGGGTCGAGGAGGCGTCCACCGGGGAGGAGGCGCTCGAGATGGTGCTCCGGCGTCCCTATTCGGTGATGCTGCTCGACAGCAATCTGCCCGGTATGAGCGGCATCTCGGTGCTCGCCCGACTGCGGGCCGACGAGGCCACCCGCACCCTCCCGGTGCTCATCGTCACCGCCGAGGAGGAGGTCGATGCCCGGGTCAACGGCCTGCAGCACGGTGCCGACGACTACATCATCAAGCCCTTCCACCCGGCCGAGCTGGTGGCGCGGGTACGGGCGCAGCTACGCGAGCGGGCGGCCTGGGCCGAGGCGGTGCGGCGCCGGCTGGCCGAGCGCGCGGCCATCGCCGCCGCCTTGTGCCGAATGCATCCCGAGATCTCGGCCGAGCGGACGGCCAACACCCTGTGCGCCGAGCTGTGCGAGCTGCGGGACCTGGCCGGCGCCGCCGTGGTGGCCTTCACCGGCGACGACGTGGCCGTGCCCCTCGGCCTCCACGGCACCCCGCCGTCCGGCCTGCGCTCCGGCGTGCCGCTCCCGCCCGGCACCGCGGCGCGGCTGCGGGCCAACGCCCGCACCGGCCCGTGGGTCGAGACGGTCGACGGCGCCGTGGCGTGGGCGCCGTTCGGGCCCGCCGATGAGCCGCTCGGCGTGCTGGCGCTCACCGGCAACGGCCGCCCTCGTGGCCCCGGAGCAGCCACAGCCAACCAGCTGCTGGCCGCCGCCATCGACTTCGCCGCAGTGGCCGGCGGCCTTGTCACTCCCGCCCTGCTGGCCGGCGGCTCCTACGACGCCAGAGCCCACCTGGCCGACGTGCTCCGCCGCCAGGCCTTCTCCCCCGTGTTCCAGCCGATCGTCACCCTGCCCACCGGGTCCGTTCTCGGCTTCGAGGCGCTCACCCGCTTCTCCGACGGCGCCCAACCGCAGGCTCGTTTCGCCGAGGCAGCCGCCCTCAACCGCGGCATCGACCTGGAGACGGCGACCCTGGCTGCCGCCCTTAGCGCCACCTCCCGGCTTCGGCCCGGGTGCTGGGTCAGCGTGAACGTGTCGCCCTCCCTGGTGCTCGAACGCACGGTCCTGCCCCAGCTCATCGAGACCTGCCCGGCACAGGTGGTGCTGGAGATCACCGAGCACGACCCGGTGGAGGACTACGCCGAGCTGTCGGCCGCCCTGGCCGAGTTGCGGCCCAGGACGCGCCTGTCGGTCGACGACGCCGGCTCGGGCTTCGCCAGCCTCCGCCACGTGGTGACGCTCGAGCCCGAGTTCGTGAAGCTCGACCAGTCGTGGGTGACGGGGATCGACGACGACCCGGCCCGCCAGGCGCTCGTCGCCGGGCTGTGCCACTTCGCCGGCAGGACGGGCAGCACGCTCAT
This sequence comes from Actinomycetes bacterium, assembly GCA_023264975.1. Classification (GTDB taxonomy): domain Bacteria; phylum Actinomycetota; class Acidimicrobiia; order Acidimicrobiales; genus JAHFUS01. The sequence goes on from JAHFUS010000035.1 coordinate 26,162, forward strand.
CGCCGAGGGCGTCGAGACCGCTCCCGAGCGGGGGATGCTCACCGAGCTCGATGTCGACATGGCCCAGGGCTTCCTGTTCGGTCGCCCCGAGCCCGCCGGCACCTCCTACTGAGCGGCCTTTCCCGTCGGTGGATCGTCGAGGCTATGGCGACGGTCCGCCGACCAGATCGAGCCGGGCACCGGCGCCCGAACGTCAGTGGCTCTGGAGGACGGCGTCGTCGCGCATGTCGGCGAAGAGCCCGGCCGCACCGCCGCCGACCGTGACGATCGACTGGGCGCCGGCGGTGCCGATGCCGCCGGGCATCACCACGCTGCGGACCTTGGCCGGGTCGATGGTGACGGCCAGCCGGCTCAGCCGGTAGAGCTCGACCGGGGTAACGCCGGTGATCCCGACGTAGCGGCCCAGGACGGCGAGGTAGCGGGCCGCTCCGGTGGCGCCGGGGTTCTCGGCCCGCAGCTTGGTGAGGGCCGACAGGATCAGAAGGCCCTGGTGCTCGCTGCGGGTGAAGTCGCCGCCGGTGATGTGGCGGTTGCGGGAGAAGGCCAGCGCCTCGTTGCCGCCCATGTGCACCCTGCCCTGTGGGAAGTTGGCGCCCGAGAAGCTGTCGTTCATTGCAATGGGCACGTCGACGTCGACGCCGCCGGCAGAGTTGACCATGTCCACGAAGGGCGCGAAGCGGGTGGCGAGCACGAACGAGACGTCGATGCCGGTGAGCTGCTCGATGGTGTTGGCGGCCAGGCCGGGGCCACCGAGGGCGTAGGCGTCGTTGAGCTTGGCCCGGCCGTGCCCAGGGATGGCCACGTAGGTGTCCCGGGGGAAGTTGATCATCGTGCCCTCGCCGGTGGCGGGGTTGATGCCGATGAGGTGGATCGCGTCGGAGCGGTCGCCGTCGATGCCCGGCCGCCCGCCGTCGAGGCCGAGGGCCAACATGAACACGGGCTGGCCGGGGCGGGGCGAGAACGCCCCGGTGTCGACCTTGTGGATCTCGAGGGCGGTCTGGCTGCTGCCGGCGGGGCCGCCCCGCACGGCGGCGGTCACACTGAGGACGGCCAGGACGGCGACCGCCACCGCCACGACGCGGGTCACTTCACCCTCGTGTCGTGCTTGGCCACGATGTCGAAACTGTCGATGCGCCAGCTGCCCCGGTCGGGCACCAGCACCATCTCGCCGCCCCGCACCACGTCGACGAAGCCGCTGCCCGACTTCACGGCGTGCACCATGTCGATCTGGGCGGTGACCAGGACCGGCTCGCCCCCGGGGGCGGTGAGCAAGGTGAGCTTGGCGTTGGCGTGCTCCTGCTTCACATCGCCGGTGAGCGGCGTGCCCTCCTCGAGCACCGCAGCCCGCTCAGGGCCGGGGGCGGAGATCTTGAGGAGGGCGGGCTCGGTGAACACGGCGTCGAGGCCGGACGAAGGCTTGCCCGATCGCAGGGGACCCACGATGGCGTGGCCGAGCCAGCCGTCGAGGCTGGCCTGGACCGCGGCGGTGACGTCCGGCGGGAAGCTGGGAGCCGTCGGGGCCATGGGCTCCACGGCGGCGGTGGTGACAGCGAACGAGTAGGGCCGGGCGGCCGGCGCCGGGCTCCCGCCGCGCGCCACCGCGCCGGAGCCGCTCTCGGCCCCATCGCCGCCCGAACAGCCGCCGGCGAGCGCGACGACGAGGAGAGGTGGGATCAGCATCCGCCGAGAAAAAGGGCGCACTTGTCCGTCATCGTAGGCTCTCCGACACGTCAAACTCAGGCGGGGGCTCTTCGGCCGTCTTGCCCTGCCACGAGCCGTCCCCTCGGCTGACCGGTCAGCCGATAGATACCGCAGCGGGCCTTGGGCGGCTGACCGGTGAGCGTCGTCAGCCGACCTCCAGCCGGCCGGTCAGGTAGGCCGCCCGGCACCGCCACCGTTGCAGCTTGCCCGACGATGTCTTGGACAGGCTCCCGGGCGGGAGGAGCACCACGTCCGGCGCCGGCAGGCCGGTGAACGCAGCGACCCGCCCGGCCACCTCCCGGCCCACACCGGGCCGGGCGCCGTCGCGCACCTCGGCCGCCACCACCACTGTTCGGGAGCGGCCCTCCCCCACGCCGAAGGCCGCCACATTCCCGGCCCTCACACCGTCCACGGTCGCGGCCGCCTGTTCGATACCGTCCGGCGCCAGGCGACGTCCGCCCACCGTGATGGCGTCGGCCAGCCTGGTCCACACCACCAGCTCACCACCGGTCAGGTAGGCCAGGTCGCCCGTGCGCAACCAACCGTCGTGGAAGGCGGCGGCGGTGGCGTCTGGGCGCCCGTGGTAGCCGGCCGTCACCGACGCGCCCCGCACTTCGAGCTCGCCGACCTGTCGCTCGCCCAACTCGTGGCCGTGGAGCGGATCGCAGATGCGGAGGTCGAGCCCGGCGACAGGCCCGCCGAGCAGCGGGAGCCGGTGCCCGGTGGCCCCCGGCCGTGCGGCGGCGCCGGCCTCGAGCGCATGACCGTCGACCTGGTCGCACACCAGGCCGCGGCCGGGCCGGGACAGGGTGGCGCCGGTGACCACCTCGGCCATGCCGAACGCCGGCAGGACGGCGCCAGGGTCGAGGCCGTGGGCGGCGCCGGCCTCTGTGAACTCCAGCATCGTCCGGACGCCGACCGGCTCCGCCCCGTTGAGGGCGATGCGCCACCGGGAGAGATCGAGGGCGGTGCCGTCCCGGGAAAGGGCGCGGGTCAGCAGGGCGTAGGAGAAGTTCGGTCCGGCCGTCGCCGTCCCTCCGAAGTGGCTCATCCACCCGGTCCAGCGCCCGGGGTCGGCGAGGAAGTCGAGGGGGGTGGCCAGCACCAGGTCGGTGCCGGTGACCATGGACAGGCCCAGGAGCCCGAACAGGCCCATGTCGTGGTACAGCGGCAGCCACGACACGATGACGTCGGCATCGGGGTCGAGCCCGGCCGCCCCTGCTACCGCATCGAGGTTTGAGACGACGGCTGCGTGCGTGAGCGTGGCCCCACGCGGGTCCGCGGTGACGCCGCTGGTGAACTGGACGGCGGCCAGGGCGGCGGGATCCGGGACTGGGGCGTCGAACCGGTCCACAGCGGCGGCTGCCTCGCGCTCGAGGTCCGGCAGGAGGACGACGGGCGGATCGCCGGGGACGGGCTCGATGAACGCCGCCAGGATCGGATCGGCCACCACCAGCACCGCGCTCGACGCACGCAGCCTCGATCTGGTGGCGGCCACCATGTCCGCCACGTCGAGCAGGCGGCGCGGCAGCGGCAGCACGACGGCGGTGGCGCCCGCCAGCCACACGCCTTGGAGGGCCGTGACGAGCAGACGCGAGCTTGGGCCGGCAAGCGCCACGTGGGCCCCGGGCCCGATGCCCAGGCGCTGGAGGGCGGCGGCCGTGGCCCGGGCGTCGTCGTGGAGGCGCGACCACTCGACACGGGGCGCGCCGGGGTCGCACACGAAGGTGACGGCGCCGCCCCGGGCGGTGGCTCCCTCGATCCTGGTGCCCAGCGTGGCGGGCGGGTTGCTGCCCTCCGCTCCGCTCACACCACCACGTTGACGAGCCGGGGCGGACGGGAGATGACCTTCTTGGGCGTCCGGCCGCCCAGGTGCTCCTGCACCCGCTCCGACGCCAGCGCCAGTGACTCCGCCGTCCCGGCGTCGATGCCCGGGTCCACCACGATCCGGTCGCGGACCTTGCCGTTCACCTGCACGATCAGGGTCGCCGACTCCTGGCGCACGAGGTCCTGATCGGCCACGGGCCAAGGCTCGGTGTGGACCAGGCCGTCCCGCCGGCGCTCCCACAGCTCGGCTGCGACGTGGGGCGTCATCGGGGCCAGCAGCAGCAGCATGGTGTCGACCGCGAAGTCGGTGGCCCCCTCCTTGTACAGGAGGTTGGTGAACTCCATCAGGGCGGCCACCGCCGTGTTGTAGGACCAGCGCTCGTAGTCGCCGCTGACCTTGGCGATGAGCCGGTGGGCGGCCCGGTCGACCGTCTCGGCGTCGGCCGCCGGCCCGGGACCGTCGCCCAGAGCCAGGCGCCACACCCGCTTGAGGAAGCGGTTGCACCCGTCGATCAGCTCGTCGGTCTGCTCGGTCCAGTCCACGTCATCGGCCGGCGGCCCCACGAACAGGTGGTACAGGCGCAGCGAGTCGGCTCCCACCGTGTCCAGGTACTTGGCCGGCGCGACCAGGTTCCCCTTCGACTTCGACATCTTTGTGCCGCCCATGCGGATCATGCCCTGGGTGAACAGCCGCTTGAACGGCTCCCGCAGCCCGGCCGGGGCGATGCCCAGGTCGGCCAGTGCCTTGGTGTAGAAGCGGGCGTACATCAGGTGGAGGATGGCGTGCTCGATGCCGCCGATGTACTGGTCGACCGGCATCCACCGCTCGGCCGCCTTCTTGTCGACGGGGTCCATCCCGTCCCACGGGTCGCAGAAGCGCAGGAAGTACCAGGACGAGTCGACAAACGTGTCCATGGTGTCGGTCTCCCGCTCGGCCGGCCCGCCGCACTTCGGACAGGTGGTCTTGCGGAAGCCCTCGTGGGCCTTCAGCGGCGACTCACCGGTGGACAGCATCTGCACGTCGTCGGGCGCGACAACGGGCAGCTGGTCGTCGGGCACCGGCACGATGCCGTCGGCGGCGCAGTACACGATGGGGATGGGGCAGCCCCAGAAGCGTTGGCGCGACACCAGCCAGTCGCGCAGGCGGTAGTTGACCTTGCGCTCGCCCAGCCGCTGATCCTCCAGCCAGTCGATGGCCTTGGCCTTGGCCGTGGCCACGTCGGTCAGCCCGTTCAGCCATTCGCTGTTGATCACCGGGCCGTCGCCCGCATAGGCCTCGCCCTCCCAGCCCTCGGGCGGCTGCACGGTGCGGACGATGGGGAGGTCGTAGGCCTTGGCGAAGTCCCAGTCCCGCTGGTCCTCGGCGGGCACGGCCATGATCGCTCCCGTGCCGTAGCCCATCAGCACGTAATCGGCCAGGTACACCGGCACCGGCTGCGCGTTGAACGGGTTGACGACCGACGAGCCGGTGAAGACACCGCGCTTCTCCGCCGGCCCCTCGGTGGAGAGACGCTCGATGTCGGACTCCTTGGACACCCGCTCCCGGAACTCGGCCACCGCTGTGCGTTGGTCGTCGGTCGTCAGCTCGTCGACCATCGGGTGTTCCGGCGCCAGGACTGCGTAGGTCATGCCGAAGCTGGTGTCGGGCCGTGTGGTGAAGACGCGTACCTTCACGTCGGGCCGGCCGTCCACGGGGAGGTCGAACTCGGCGCCCTCGGAGCGGCCGATCCAGTTGCGCTGCATGGTCTTGACCCGCTCGGGCCAGTCCAGGCCGTCCAGGCACTCCAGCAGCTCGTCGGCGTACTTCGTGATGGCGAAAAACCACTGCTCGAGGTTCCGCTTGCTGACGACGTCGCCCGAGCGCTCGCACGTGCCGTCGGCCAGCACCTGCTCGTTGGCCAGCACGGTGTTGCACCCCGGGCACCAGTTCACCGGGGCGTTGGCCCGGTAGGCCAGGCCGGCGGCCAGGAACCGGTTGAAGATCACCTGGTTCCAGCGGATGTACCCGGGGTCGTGGCTGCGGATCTCGCGGCGCCAGTCGTACATGGCGCCCAGGCGCAGCATGCTCGCCTTCAGCTCGCCGATGCGGGCGTCGGTGAACGGCCGGGGGTGGATGTTGGCCTTGATCGCCGCGTTCTCGGCGGGCAGGCCGAAGCTGTCGAAGCCCATGGGCGACAGCACGGCATGGCCCTGCATGGTGCGGTGGCGCACGATCAGGTCGCCGAACGTGTAGTTGCGCACGTGGCCCTGGTGGGCCGGTCCGCTCGGGTAGGGGTACATCGACAGGACGTAGAAGGGCGGCCGGGGGTCGTCGTTGTCGACCTCGTAGGTGCGCTCCTCGGCCCAGCGGGCCTGCCACTTCGCCTCGACCGCCTGCGGGTCGTACCCGTCTGCCATTGGGTGATGTTAGTGGCGGGCCCGTCACCGGTGCCCGGGCGTTTCCGGGAACGCGCGTTCGGGTCTGCGATCGGAATGCCACGGCGACGCCGTGCGGCAGTACTGCTACTCTGCCCCCGTTCGGGCCTGTAGCTCAGCCTGGTAGAGCGCCTGCATGGCATGCAGGAAGTCCGGGGTTCAAGTCCCCGCAGGTCCACCCCGAACCCGCCTGGGCAGGCCCCTTCCCGTCCCCCGGCGTGGCGGCCAGATCTCCAGGGGAGCCAAAAGGGGAGCCAAGTTGCTCCTGCTCACAGACCGCGCCGAACAGGCGCTCCATGGGGGCTGTCGCCGCCCCCACCGTGGGCCGCACCCTCTGACGTGGCCGCTCGTGGGTGGGGTGCCGTCCAGCGGACCACGTGACGACCAGCGCTGGGACAGCGGTGCGGGCGTTCCCGGGCGGCCGCCGCTCTACGACCCAGGAGGCGCGTAGTTGACGCTCGTGGCGGCCGCACGATCGATCTCTTCCGGCGTCAGGAGCACGATGGTCTTCGTGGTGGCCATCCCGCTGGCGCCGACCACGAGCCCGACCGCCGCTGCTCCGACGTTGTCCGGCAGGTCTACGACAACGTACGCGTCCCCTTCGCCGAATCCGAAGTGGAAGCTCTCCACGTGCCCCCCGAGATCGGCGGCCATCTTCTCGACGGCCTCCCGGCGAGCGGTTCCGCCCTTGTCGATCACGCCCTTGATGCCTTGGCTGGTGTACGAGGCAACGATCAGGTACTTCGCCATGCCCTCCCCCTCGCTCGAAACTGCCGATCCCAGTGTGCGACCGTTCGTGGCCCTTGTCGAGGGGCTACGCCAGACTGGACTCTCGATGACCGCAGGCGGCGCGCAACTCGGCGGGCGTGTACGTCGGCTGGTATACGTCGATCTCCGCTCCAGCCGGGAAGCGGGCGCACCCCACGGACGCCCGGCTGCCTACCTGCGTCGTCGCGCCGGGGTGGCGGAGCACACTTCCGGCCGAAGCTCGGGAGGCCGGGAGTGGTGGGGACTTTCGTGCCACCACCGGGGGTCTGAAACTGGCCATTGACACCGGACTCATTCGATCGACTCGCTGCCGACCAGTGGATAGCGAGGCTCGTCGTGAAATGAAGGGCCAATCGACCTTAGTCGACTAAGGGCGGCAAGAGCGGCAAGACCGACAGTAAGAACGCTACATCCCCTGCAAATCTATTGCACCAAGGGTCCCTTGCACCCTATTCTTGCCATGACAACGCGAGTCATGGCTGTACCCAGAGCGACGGAGGGCGTGATGCGGACGTTCCAGTTCGATCCAGCCAAGGTAGCTTTTCCATCTGGGCCGCCCCCTCCGGTGCGTCAGCATTCCCACCGGTTCTCGAGGCGTGCGCTGCTCGGTGGTGCGGCAGGTGTCGTCGGTGGAGTGACGGCGTCGAGTCTGTGGGCAACCAGAGCCGAAGCATCACGACGCTCCAATTCCGCACCCAAGCCGACGACCAACGTCATCAACATTAATGGTTTGGACTTTGCCGTGACATTCTTCGGGCCCGGCATGGATCCGTCAACCATCACCGACTTCAACGGCTTCGTCGGCGTGGCGCAGGTGCAAGGTGCGGGAGTGGCCACTTATCCTGACGACAGCGTTGAGCAGTTGCTGTACGACACCGACATGCGGTTCATGAGCGGCGTTTATGTAGGCCAAGACGGTGCTGTCTACAAAGGAACGTTCGGTTTCGTCTGACTCGATCTCTATCGAGGTCAGTTCGACTTCACGAACTTCTCGACCCAGGTTCACGACTTCGATCCTGGGATCACCCCTTATCCCTCAGGGCTGTTTTGGACTGTCCCACTCAAGGCCCCGGACAAGGTGACGATCAACATGGGGGCTGGCGAGGCACGGATGATCATGACTGATCTGCAGCTTCTCGACTACTTCGACATCCCGAACGCCTTGTTCCAGTTTGAGACCCCCCTGTCAGTTGGGGCGTCGTGCAGCTTCGACGTCCGCTGGAGCGGCCCTGTGACCGACCGCTCGCCGGTGACCGCTCCCACCGGTTCCTCCGGCGAGCTCGTGCTGAGCCAGGCGACGATGAACTGGTCGGCTAGGAACGCGCAGGGCTTCAACTTCGTGTCGGACCCGAATGGGACTACGAGCGTCTTTGCCCAGCTCGGCCACGTCAGCAACGGCGTGTTCTTCAGCGATCACCGGTAGTTCCTCCGACCGCTCGCCGATCCGCCGAGACGCGGCAGGGTCGCCACAGGGACGTGGGCACTTCGCCCGGTAGGTGATGGCCGTCGCCGACAACGCCTGACCGGTTCCATCGGCTCAGGCGGCTCGTCGCGCGATCGGGCCGGGTTACCGGCTGGCGGGGCTCGGCTCCTCGTCCCACTCCACCCGGGGCGCGTCGGACCAGAGGCGCTCCAGGTCGTAGTAGCGCCGCACCTCGTCGAGGAACACGTGCACCACGAAGTCGCCGTAGTCGAGCAGCACCCAGCGGGCGTCGTCGAGACCCTCTGTGCGCAGCGGTTTGGGGCCGCACTCGGCCGCCACCCGGGCTTCGACCTCCTCGGCGATGGTACGCACCAGGCGGGGGTTGGAGCCGCTCGTGATCACGAACGAGTCGGTGATGGCCAGGATCAGGCCCACCTCGAGGATCAAGGTGTCCTCGCCCTTCTTTGCCGCCGCCGCCCGGGCCGCCACCACCGTCTGCCGGCGAATGTCCTCTGAGGTGCTCTTCACGCAGGAACGAAGTCCTTTCCGACGACGATCGTCACATCCACCACATCATTCGGGAGCCGACTGAACACGAGGGCCCCCACGCCTAGCGCATCGAGCACCTGCTTCGCCATCGCCTGCTTCGCCCGGTCGGAGTACACGATTTCCGTCGTGGCATGGTCGAAGGAGCCGGCATTGCCAGTCAAGCCTACGGAGAAGGCGGCGCCCAACTTGTTCCGCACCGCCTCGGCCAGGCCGACGGCGCCGGTGCCGTTCAGGATCTGCACCCGGGGCCGGGCGGAGGTGAAAGCGGACGGGAAGACGGCCGCAACCAGTTTGGACAGCTCGTCCTTCCGCACGCGGTACAGCTCGCCTTCCGCCGCTCCGGTGCCGAACGCGTCCACCGGCAGCACGCGTGTGCGCACGGTCCCGCTCACCAGCGCGTCGATGGCCTTGGCCAGCGCCGGCGGTTGCGTCGGCGCCGCGTCCCGTCGGTCCCGCAGGGCGCCGATCCAGGCCTCGAGGAATTTCTGCTGGCGGGCCAGGCGGGCCAGGTCGGTCGAGCGTCCCTTGGCCGCCAGGAACCGGCCGGCGTCGGCGGGCTGCACCGTCACGGTGCCTGCTTCGTACAACACCTCGACCCGTCCGGTGGGGTCGAGCTGCTCCACTCGCTCGGGGACGTCGACGTCGAGGGGGCCCACCGGAGCGAGCAGCGCGGTCAGGCCCGCGTCGTCGAGCACGGCGGTGGCTCCCAGGCTCGCCCCCAGCATGTTCTCGACTGTGGCCTGGAGACGGGTGGCCCCACCGAACTCCAGCGACCGGGAGATGGGCTCGAGGCCGATGGAGACGATCTCGGTCATAGTGCCCGGTGGGATGAGCACGATCGTGCCCCCCGGCTCCTTGGCCGGCGACAGCACGAACAGTGAGGTGGCCTTGCCGGCGGCGTCGTTGTAGACGACGAGCACCGGTGGCGCAGCCGCTACCTGGGCCGGCGTCGGGGAATCGGCGGCGGTGCCGTCGCCGTCGTCCTTGCCGGGGCCGACCAGGAATACCACCGAACCCAGCACCACGAGGACAGCGGCGCCGATGCCGAAGTTCCGGATGCGGCGCTGCCTACGGCGCCGGCGGCGCTGGTGGGCCCGACCCCCACCGCGGGTGGTCTCCGGAATGTGGATCGGCTCGAAGGCCGATGGATCGTCGGGATCGACCGGGCCGGCCGCGTCGGCCGTGTCGGCCGTGTCGGTGCTGCTCTCGGTCATCCTTCACCAGCGTACAGACCGAGGCGCCGGATTTCGCGCACGGCTGCCGACGGCACCAGAGCGTCGATGGGGCGACCGGCCGCCACGCGGGCCCGGAGATCGCTGCTCGATATGTCGAGGGCGGGGACGGGGACGGCCTGCGCCCGCCACGGCGGCGCCGGCAGGGTGAGGGCCGCTCCCGGCCGTGTCACCACGACCAGCGTGACCCCCGCCCGCACCTCGTCGACCCGCTCCCACGTGTCCAGGTCGGCCACGACATCGGTCCCCACCACCAGGTACAGCTCGGCGCCGGGATGGCGGCGGGCCAGCTCGATCACCGTGTCCGCCGTGTAGGACGACCCGCCACGGTCGATCTCGAGCCGGCTGGCCTCCACACCGTCGATGCCCTCGGCGGCTGCCGCCACCACCGAGCATCGGTCCTCGGCCGGCGTGATGGCTCTCGTGCCCGCCTTCTGCCAGGGCACATTGGCCACCACGAGCAGGACCCGGTCGAGCGCAAGGGCGGACCGAACCTCGGCGGCGGCGGCCAGATGGCCGACGTGGATCGGGTCGAACGTGCCGCCGAGGACGCCGATCCGGGTCACCGGTTCGTCACCCCTTCGTGCCCGCCAAGGCGTTCTTGTCGGCGGAACGCTCGGATGTTCCCACCGCTCCGCCGGGAAGGACGGCGCCCGGGAGGCGGCACACCGGGCTCGGCGGTTCGGGGGCGGCGCACGGGCGAAGCCTATGGAGGCGCCCGCCGGCGGTACCGTCGCGGGCCGTGCCCGACGCCCCCCTGCCCGACGGCGTCGACGGCTGGTGCGACGGGCGCTTCGCCGCGGTGGCCAAGGTGCTGGGCGAACAGGTGGCGGCCGGCGTCCACTACGGCGTCGCCGTCGCCATCCGTCATAGAGGCGAGCCCGTCGTCGACCTCTGGGGCGGCGATTTCGCCGAGGACACCCTGGCCGTCTCGTTCTCGACCACGAAGGGCCCGGTGGCGACGTGCGTCCACATGGCCCTCGAGCGGGCTGGGCTGTCCTACGACACGCCGGTGGCCGATGTCTGGCCCGAGTTCGCCCAGGCCGGGAAGGCTGCCGTCACCATCCGCCAGGCCCTGTGCCACGAGGCCGGCATCCCCCAGATCCGCGACGAGATCGCCGACGTATGGGCCATGGCCGACTGGGACGCCATGGTGTCGACCGTCGCTTCCCTGCCGCCGCTGTGGGAACCGGGATCGGCGAACGGGTACCACGCCCTCACGTGGGGCTGGCTGGCGGGCGAGATCCTCCACCGGGTCGACGGACGCCGGCCGGAACGGTTCCTGGCCGAGGAGGTCGCCGGACCTCTCGGGTTGGACGGGTGCTTCCTCGGCACCCCGCCGGCTGCGGCGGCCCGGCTCGCGCCGTTGCGGTGGAACCCGATCTACCTCGACATGCCCCACCTCCACGAGCTCTTGCCGGCCGACTCACTGACGCTGCGGGCGGTGGCCCCGGCCGGCGACATGGTGGAGTTCGTGAACAGCGAGGTGGGGCGCTCGTCGTGCGTGCCCGCCATCTCGGGGGCGTTCACCGCCCGCTCGCTGGCCGCCGTGTACGCCGCCCTCGAACGCGGGGGCGCGCTCGGCGGCACCCGGCTCCTGTCCCCCGCCACCGTCGACGCGGCAACGGCGGTGCAGAACGACCGCCCCGACCTCATCCTCTACCTCCCGATGCACTGGCGGCTCGGGTTCATGGGGCTCGGCGTGGGCGTTGCCGGGGCGTCGGCCGCCTACGGCCACTCCGGGTTGGGCGGGTCCATGGCGATGACCGACCCCCTGAGGGAACTGGCGGTGGCCGTCACCCTCGACCGCCTGGAGCTCGACCTGCTGGGCGACGACCGGGCCGGCGCCGTGGTGCGGGCGGCGGTGGCGGCGGTCGAGTCGCTGTAGCAGCCACACCCAATCTGGTCGGCGAATCGCTGCGAATTTCGCGCCGTTTCGTCGACCAGAACGGCGGCGGCGGCGGCTACTGGCCGGCGAGGCGGGCCACGACCGGGGCGAAGGCCTCGTACGCGTCGCCCGGCACGGCCCAGTAGCTGAAGCCGTACTCCTCGCGGCGACGCTCCAGGCTGGCGCAGATCTCGTCGACGCTGCCGACGAGGGCCACCGGCACCTCGAGGGCCTCCTCGGGGGTGATCCCGAAGCCCGGCGCGATCGCCTCGGCGGTGGCCAGTCGATCGGCGCCGACCATGCAGAAGGCCGTGTTGCAATGGAGCTCGAGCTGGTCGAAGCGGTCCCCCGCCGCCTCCCGCACCCACGCCACCCGCTCGGCGAAGCGCTGGGCAACCGCCGACCGGGCCGCCTCGGGACCGACCCACCCCGAGGCCAGGTTCATGTTGAAGCCGACGATGTCCGCCTCCCGGGCAGCCAGGCCGAGGACCCGCTTGCCGCCTCCGGCGATCATGATCGGCGGCCTGGGCCGCTGCATCGGCCGGGGCCGGTTGCTCGCCTGCCGCAGCTGGTAGTGGGCGCCCTCGTAGTCCGCCTTGCCCTCCGCCCACAGCGCCTTCACGACCTGGACGCCTTCCTGCAGGCGGTCCACGCGTGTGGCGGGCGGGTCGTAGGCCATCCCCAGCTCGTCGTAGTCTGACTTCATCCAGCCGGCGCCCATGCCGAGCTCGACCCGCCCCTCGGACACGATGTCGAGCGTCGCCATCTCCTTGGCCAGCACGGCCGGGTGGCGGTAGTCGTTGTCGAAGACCAGTGAACCGATGCGGATGGTGGTGGTGGCCAACGCCGCTGCGGTGAGGCCGACGAGCGGGCCCCACTGATGGTCGAAATGGTCGGGCATCCACAGCGTGGCGTACCCGAGGTCCTCGGCTGCCTTGGCCCGGTCGCGCCAGATCCGGATGCCGGGAGCGGACGCCAGCTGCACCCCGAAGCGGAACGGACTAAGCCCCATCGCCAGACCCTATTGCCGCACGAGCCCTGCGCGGCGCCGTCCGCCTGCCATCGCTTCGCCGACGAAGTGCGCTGCCCGTAGGCTGCGAGCGTGGAACCGAACGCGTGGACGCCCGGCAGCTGGCGCGAGCGGCCGGCCACCCAGCAGCCAGACTGGCCGGACGAGGCCGCGCTCGAAAGCGCTCTGAAGCAGCTCACCGGCATGCCACCGCTCGTCTTCGCCGGCGAGGCCCGCCAGCTCACCGCCTCGCTGGCCGATGCGGCCGAGGGTCGGGCCTTCCTGCTCCAGGCGGGCGACTGCGCCGAGTCCTTCGGCGACTTCTCGGCCGACGCCATCCGCGACAAGCTCAAGGTCATCCTCCAGATGGCCATCGTCCTCACTTACGGCGCCGGGGTACCGGTGGTGAAGGTGGGGCGGATCGCCGGCCAGTTCGCCAAACCCCGCTCGTCGCCCACCGAGCTGGTCGGTGACGTCGAGCTGCCGTCGTTCCGGGGCCACATCGTCAACAGCGACGCCCCGGACGCCGAGTCCCGCGTGGCCGACCCCAGCCGCCTCGTCGGGGCGTACCACCAGTCGGCGGCCACGCTGAACCTGGTGCGGGCGTTCACCAAGGGGGGCTTCGCCGACCTCAACAAGGTGCACGTCTGGAACCAGCAGTTCGTGGCCTCGAGCGCCGAGGGTCGCCGCTACGAGCTGATTGCGGCGGAGATCGAGCGGGCCATTCGGTTCATGAAGGCGTGCGGGATCCTGGTGGAGTCCGAAGCCCGCCTCCGGGAGGTCGACTTCTACACGTCCCATGAGGCGCTGCTGCTGGGCTACGAGGAGTCGCTCACAAGGCTCGACTCCCTGAGCGGCGACTGGTACGACTGCTCGGCCCACATGCTGTGGGTGGGCGACCGCACCCGCGAGCTCGACGGCGCCCACATCGAGTTCCTGGCCGGCGTGCGCAACCCGATCGGCTGCAAGATCGGGCCGACGGCCACCGTCGACGAGGTCCTCGGCATCTGCGAGCGGCTCGACCCCGACCGGGTCCCGGGACGGCTCACCCTCATCTCCCGCATGGGCGTGAAGCGGATCGCCGAGTCCCTGCCGCCGCTGCTGGGCGCCGTCCGGCAGGCAGGGCACCCCGTGGTGTGGGCGTGCGACCCGATGCACGGCAACACTTTCGTTTCCGCCGGTGGCCGCAAGACCCGGCACTTCGACGACGTCATGGGCGAAATCGAGCTGTTCTTCGCCGCCTGCCGTGCCGAGGGCACGTGGCCCGGCGGCGTGCACGTGGAGCTCACCGGCGACGACGTCACCGAGTGCCTCGGCGGCGCCGAGGAGATCCTCGACCTCGAGGTTCGCTACACCAGCGCCTGCGACCCCCGCCTCAACGGCCGCCAGTCGCTCGACCTCGCCTTCCGGGTGGCCGAGCTCCTCCGCGCCTGAGAACCGAGCCTGAGGAACCACGAAAGTACTTGTAGAGACCGGTTCGCCGAGATAGAACTGGTTCGTGCGCCGGACGCCGACGTCGCTGCTTGTGTTGCTGGTGGCCCTGGTCGCCGGCGCCTGCACGGCCGACAGGGTCGCGTCGCCTGACCCAACGGTGCCGACGGCACCCTCCACCACCACCATCGCCGTCGCCACCACGGCGCCCGACCCCTTCGCCGTCCCCGCGACGATCGACGCCGCCTACGTCGACCGGGTGCTCGTCGAGCTCAACAAGGTCTACGGCGACGTCGGCCGCAAGATCCGCGCCACCGGCAGGTACGAGCGATCCGACCTCGACCCGCTCGGGGCGATCTTCAACCAGCCGCTGCTCGAGCTCCAGGTCAAGCAGTTCGCCACGATCCCAGAGATGGACGCCGCTCTGTTCAAGAATCCGCCCGGTGACCGGCGAATGACCGTCGAGGAGCTCATCACGTCAAGACCCGACTGCATTTTTGCCAAGGTGCTCTTCGATGTGAGCGCAGTGGTCACAAATCCGCCGCCAGCCGAACCGGTGTACCTCACGCTCCGGCCGACGCAGCCCGGGGCGAATCCGAAGGGGATCAACACCACGCCGTGGTCGATGTCAGGCGAGAGCGATGCGCGGCAGGACCAGTGCGTCGCTTGATCCTCGCTTTCTTGGTGCTCGTGCTCTGGGGCGTGTCGCGCCCAAGCGCCGCGCAGGCAGTCGCGTGCAACTCGGAGAAGAGCTACACGGGCACAACGAACGGAACGTGCACGGCGGGCGGGACGGCAAAGGGGCCAACGCCACACGCCCCACGGCGACCCATCGAGCTCATCACAGCGTTGTCGAGCACCCCCGAAGTGGGCTCCTGCACGATCCTGGCCTCCACCACGTCCGAACAGGGGGAGGCCGAGGTGCGGTTCCGGGCCGCGCTGGCAGGCATCAACAACGCCTTCGACTTCGTCCTCCGGGAAGGCCTCCTCAACCAGCTGTGGGCGCAGGTGCTGGCGAGCAAGCCGGGCTGTCCGAGTATCTCGCCGCCCGAAATTGCATTCGCTTTCGTCCGCCAGATCGTCCCGCCGGGGCCAGACCCCTGGATCGCACCCGGCTACGCCCTCACCGGGAAGCGGGCGTTCGTGGAAACGCGGGCGCCGACGTCGACACCCCGCTCGTACGGCACGCCGCTCGGCCCGCTCGGGGTCACGCTCCGGGCCACGACGATCGCCGTGGACTGGGGAGACGGCACCGGCGCCGACGAGGGGCCGTTCGAGTCACCTGCCAAGCCGTGGCCCGACGGCGAGGCCACCCACACTTTCACGGTCATCGGGAACTACGACGTCGTCGTCACCCAGGTCTGGGACGCCGAGTGGCACCTGGCGGGCCAGGCGGGCATCGTCCCCGGCCTCACCAGCATCGGCCGCCTCGACGGCTTCGAGGCGCAACAGCTGCAGGCCGTCCGCAACAGGTAGGGCGTGGACTTCCTTCCCGGTAGCCGAGGCGCCCAGGATATGTCCAGCCGCGCCGATGGGGATGAGGTCGCGTAGCCGGTGGCATGCGCACGTAGCCAGCGATCGGCCGAGGGCGGACGAATCTCGCCCGCCCTCAGCAAAGCGCCGCCGTCGCCCCCGGCGGGTAGGTGACCCAGTGCCGCCCGTCGGGCCCGGTGACCTCGAACCTTCCGTCGGGCGCCAGCTTGGCGTGGCGACCGGGCATGTGGATCATGTGAT
>JAHFUS010000001.1 GCA_023264975.1 Actinomycetes bacterium
AAGTGCCCTCCTGGTTGGGTTCCTGCTGCTCTCGATAAGCGCAGTTTCCCTTGCCAGGAGGGCCCTTTCGCGGATACGCGCCGATCAGCTCAGGTGGCTCTGTGAATGATCGGGGTTAAGCGTTCGCCCGTCCTTCTCGTCGCCGTCGCTCTGGTCGGCGCATGCTCCAGCGGCAGCTCCTCGACCAAGGAGTCGGCCCCGGCCGCACGGCCCGGCCCGTTCACTCCCCCCTCCGGCACGCAGACCATCCCCACCGAGCCTGGCTCTTACAACTACAGCCCCGCGGTCATCGACGAGGGAGACGTCATCAAGGTGTGGTGGTGCAGTGCCGTGCCCGAGGCCGCCACCGACAACATCTGGTACCAGGAGTACGACAAGAGAAACAAGACGGCCTCGAACCGGCGCTCGGTCCTCCCGGTCGGCAAGACGGGGGACTGGGACACCTTCGGCGTGTGCCATCCGAGCGTGATCCGCGGATCCTGGCCCGGCGCGCCTGGCGGTGGCGTCTTCACCTACGCCATGTACTACACGTCCACCAACGTCGCCCAGGGAGGCGGCTCGAACAACAGCACCGGCGTGGTCTTCTCCACCGACGGGATCACCTGGTCCGGCCAGCACGACAAGTACAACCCGATGATCAAGCAGAAGGTGCGGAACGTGGCGGGTACCTATGGCGCCGGACTGCCGGCAGCGTGGAGCCGCGGCGGCTCCGCCGTCACGCTGTTCTGGATCGACACCACCTCCGTCAAGACCGATGACCCGAACAGCCCGGACGGTTACCGGTCGCAGGCCGTCGTCGCCAACTCCGCCGACGGGAAGAAGTTCGACGCTCCCACCACGGTGAGCCAGAACGGCGCCCCGGCCTACTGGAAGAACGACTACGCGTTCGACGACTCCGCCCAGCCGCCCATGGTGTACTCGGCCCAGGCCCTCAACTTCCGCCAAGGCAGGGGTCCGGACGACAAGAACGAGACCTTCAACTTCGGGCTCTACCGCATCCCGATGCAAGAGCTGCTGGCAGGCGGCGGCGCTTGGGAGCAGCTCGCCGTGGTCGACACGAACCTGACCGGGCTTCCACTCAACTTCGAGCCCGGGATCGTCCGCACGGGCGAGGGCAAGATCGCCGGCGACGTGGCCAAGGACGGACTGGAGGTGTGGTTCGGCGGAGGCGGCCAGACACCGTTCAGCTGGGGCCTGCACTCCCTGAAGCTTGACGTGCGCGGGGGACGAGTTCCCCTTCGCCGCTACACCCAGGGGTCAGGCGGTGCCACGTCGTACTGGGTGACGACCGGGTTCGTACCAACGTCGTTCCGTTCCACCCCCAAGCCGGTCACCCTCGGGTACCTCGACACCCGGCCGGCCGACGGCCTCGTCCCGTTGTACGCGTGCCAGCGAGGGCCACTCACGACCACCCCGTCCGGCGAGCTGACCGGCGCCGGTGCCGACCGGTTCGTGTCGGTCGAGTCGTGCACCGGTGCAGAGCCGCTGGGTACGAACGGGTACATCTATCCGGCGGCCCCGAGTGGAGTGAAGACGAAGCCGCTCTACGCCTGCAAGGACGGCACTGCCCAGTTTGTCTCGAACGACCCGAAGTGCGAGGGCAAGAGCGTGGAGCGGTTGCTCGGCCACACCCGTTCCGAATAGTCCGGCGTCGAGGGGCCGTGCTAGAACGGCACCCCGTGCCCAGGGAGCGCGTCGGGTCCTGGACGTACGAAGGTCGTGAGTGGCCACCGGGGCGGGCGTTGTGAGCGGGCCGGACCCGCAGGGGGACGCACCGGTTCCGCCCGGGCGCAATCTCGTCGAGGGCGTCCGTCGGTTGCCCGGCGTGCTTCTGCCCCGCGGTAGCTGGCAGCGGCGCATGGGCGGGCTCGCCGGCGCCGCCGTGAACGAAGCGCGCTCGGCCTCGGTTCGCCTCAAGGAGCATTGGAACCACCAGCGGCCCGAAGGCGGGCTCCGGCCACCGGCGTACGGCGAGTGGTGCGCCGAGCACGACGTCTCGCCGCACACCCTGGCCAGACAGGGCGAAGCGGCCCGGAAGGCGCACGAGCCGATGCAGTTCCGCGTCGTCGTGCTCGACGGCCATGACGGCGACCTGACGTCCACCTTGGAGTCCCTTCAGCGGCAGTCGTGGGCCCATTGGGAGGCCACGGTCGTCTCACCGCGAGGATCAGGGGTGGAGTTCGGGGTGAGCGACTCCCGCGTCTCGGCATGGGAAGTCGCTTGCCGGGACCTGCGCTCCCAGCTCGGGCAGCTCTCCGCCGCCCTGTCCGGCCAACAGCGCGAAGGGAGCGAGGATCCCGGCGCGGCCCGGGCCTTCGTACTGTTCCTCGCCTCCGGCGACCTCCTCGCCCCCGACTGCCTCTACGAGGTGGCGACAGCGGCAGCGCGGGACCCGCTCATCGACCTCGTCTACTGGGACGACGATCTGATCCAGCGGTCGCGCTCGCGGCGTGCGCCGCGGTTTCGGCCGTCGTGGTCGCCGGAGATGCTCCTCGGCGCCAACTTCGTGGGCCGGTCCTTCGCCATGCGCCTGTCGCGGTTCCACGCCGCCGGGGGCGTCCGCCCCGACCTCGGGGAGGCCGGCATCTGGGACCTGCTCCTGCGCAGCGACCTCGACGGCACCAGCGCATTCCGGCTTTCGCGCGTGCTCGGCCACCTTGCTCGGCGCCACGACGAGATCACAGTGGACGGGGTGCGGGCCGTCTCCGAGCGACTTGCATCCCTCGGCGTCCCTGGTCGGGCCGAGGCAGCCGGCGCAGTGGTGCGCGTCCGGTGGGCGCTCGACCCCTGGCCCGCGGTGTCGGTCGTAATCCCGACCCGCCACAACCGTCCGCTGCTGGGGCGATGCCTGAAGAGCATCGCCGCCACGGACTATCCCGCCCTTGAGATCGTCGTCATCGACAACGGCGAGCGGACCGCCGACAACGAGGCGTGGTACCAGGACCAGTTCACCGGGCTGGATCTCCGTGTGGAGTGGTGGGATACGCCCTTCAACTACTCCGCAGTCAACAACCACGGCGCCCGGGAAGCCACCGGCGAGGTCCTCGTCTTCCTGAACGACGACACGGAGGTGCTGAGCCCCGACTGGCTGAAGGAGCTGGTCGGATGGGCCCAGCAGCCCGGCATCGGCACTGCCGGCCTCCAGCTCCTGGATGCCGAGGGTCGCATCCAGTTCGCCGGCACGATCATCGGCCTGGGAGGTTTCGCCGACCACGTCTTCCAGGGGATGGAACCGGGCTCCGACAGCCTCCTCGGGCCCACCGGCTGGTACCGCAACGTCCTCGCCGTCACGGGGGCGTGTATGGCTGTCCGGCGCGACCTGTTCGAGAGCGTCGGCGGCTTCGACGAGCGCTTCGCGCTGTGCGGCAGCGACGTGGCGTTGGGGCTTGATCTCAGGCTCTCCGGCCTGCGGAGCGTGTGCAGCCCGTTCTCGCCCCTCCGCCACCTGGAATCGGCAACACGGGGCGACGAGATCCCGCCCGACGACTTCTTCATGAGCTACTGGCGGTACCAGGCGTGGCTGTTCGGCGGCGATCCGTACTTCTCGGACAGCCTCTCGCTCACGCACCGGGAGCCTACGCTGCGCCGTCGTACCGATCCGAGGGCGCCCGAACTCATCTCCGGGCCTCTGCAGCGCAGCTTTCAGGTCTTCCGCCAGCGCAGCGACGCCCAGGAGGCGGTCGGGTACGCCAGGGACTGCAGGGCCAGTTCACGCGACGTGGCCGCCAATCGCGCCCTGCACGAGCTCAACCGGGCGCCGTTTGAGCCCGAGACGGTGAACTGGTTCATCCCCGAGCTCGACAGCCCCTTCTACGGCGGCATCAACACCGCCTTCCGGATCGCCGACCACCTGGCCCGCGAGCATGGTGTCGCCAACCGCTTCGTGGTGTGGGGCCGGGGCCCCGAGCGGTTCGTCCGATCCGCCATCAAGGCTGCGTTCCCGGCGATCGCGGACTCGCCGATCGTGTTCCACGACACCTGGCTCCCCGAGTCGTTCGCGGCCATTCCCGACGCCGACGTGTCCATCGCCACGCTGTGGCTCACCGCCTATCAGCTGACCAGGTTCCAGGGGACGCGCCGGAAGTTCTACCTGATCCAGGACTTCGAACCGGTCTTCTACCCGGCCGGCACCATGTACGCGCTGGCCGAGGAGACCTACCGGCTCGGGCTGTACGGCCTGTGCAACACCGAGGTGCTCCAGCGCGTCTATGAGGGCGAGTACGGAGGTCGCGGCCATCACTTCACGCCCGCCCTCGACCCGACCGTCTTCCATGCCGAAGGTCGCCGGGACAGCCCGGCCGACGAGCCGGTGACGGTCTTCGTGTATGCACGGGCCGGCCATTGGCGGAACTGTTGGGAGCTTGCCTCGGTTGCCCTCCAGGAGCTGAAGGCGCGCCTGGGTGACCGGGTACGCATCGTGGCCGCCGGCTCATGGGCCGCTCCCGAGGGACGCGATCTCGACAGTGTGGTCAACCACCTCGGCCTCCTCGACTACCGCGCCACGGGCCCGCTGTACCGGACGTGCGACATCGGGTTGGCGCTGACCGTGTCCAAGCACCCGTCGTACCTTCCCCTCGAGCTCATGGCCTGCGGAGTGCCGGTGGTTGCCTTCGACAGCCCCAACTTCTCCTGGCTCCTCCGTAACGAGGAGAACTGCCTCCTCGTTGAACGGACGGTCGACGGCGTGGCCGACGCCCTCGATCGCCTGGTGGTCGACACCGGCCTGCGCCGCCGCCTGGCGCGCCAGGGTCTTGCCGACATCAGCGCAGACCACTCCAGTTGGGACAAGGCCCTGGCCGGTGTGTACCGGTTCCTGTGTGACCCGGAAGGGATCGGCTGACTCCGCTTCGCGGGTCACGGCGTCTCCACCTGGTCCTCCTCGCGATGATCGCCGCGGCGGGCCTGGCGCGGGGCCTGTACTGGGCAGCGGTCACCGAGGTGTTCAACCCGGTGGACGAAGGAGCGCACTACGCGTACGTGGAGTCGATGGCGCTCCATCTCCGCCCGCCGGTGGTGGGGCGCGACCGGCTGTCGGCCGACACCTTGGACCTGGTGAAGCGTGTGCGGACCTCGTATTGGCGGGCCGCCCCGATTCCGCCGTCGCCCGATGACGAGCGCTGGGGTGCCGTCGCCGAGTCCTATGAAGGGGTCCAGGGACCGCTCTACTACCTGCTGATGGCGGTTCCCTACCGCCTGACCCGTTCCCATGGCGTGCTTTCGTCGGTCTACGGCGTCCGTGTCGGCTCGGTGCTCCTCTCCCTGCTCTCGGTCCCACTCGCGTACGCCCTGGCCCGTGAGCTGTTCCCCCGCCGCCGTGAGGTCTGGCTGGCGGCGCCGGCGCTCCTCGTCGTCCTCCAGGGCTTCAACGGCAATCTCGCCTCCGTCTCCAACGACGCGCTCGTCGTCCCGCTCGCCGGTGCCGCCCTGTTGGCGTTCTGTCGATCGGCGCGGCGCGGCTTCGACCTACGCGGGGCGCTGGTGACGGGCGCCCTGGTGGGCCTCGGTCTCGCCACCAAATCGAACATGGTGGCCCTGGTGCCGCTGATCGGGATCGGGGCCGTCGGTGTTACCGCTGCCCTGCGCCTGCCATGGGCCCGTCTGGTCCGCTGGACGGCGGCGGTGGGTGGCATGGCGGCCGTGGTGGTGTCCCCCTGGCTCGGCTGGAACCTTACGCGCTACGGCTCTCTCAGCCCTTCGGCTGAGGTGGACAGGATCACCGGGCCGATGCAGCCGAACCTGCCCTTCGACCTCGCCGGCATCCGTGAGCATCTGGTGAGCTCGACGGTGGGCTTCTGGGACTTCCAACTGGTGGGGCCCCGGCTGAACCGGTACATGCTCACGGTCACGATCGCTGCGGTCGTCGTCCTCCTGGCCGGCATGTCCGTGGGCTTTGCCCGTGGTCAGCGCCGGCAGGCGGCCGCGCTCGGCTGGCTGGGATCGTCGTACGCAGTGGTTGTCTCCACCATGATCGCCGTCATCTACGGCGTGTTCGCCGGCCGCAGCAGCACCGTCGGCCGCCACATGTACCCGGCCCTCATCGTCGTCGTGGTTGCCGTTGCCGGCGCCGCCTTCGTCGCCGGCCGACGGTACGGCGGGTGGCTGGCCCTGGCCGCCATGGCGAGCCTGGCGCTCGCCGCCGAGCCGCCGATGGTGCAGCACATGGTCGACACGACCTACACCAACTCGGTCATCGGGGCGCTGGCCCCCGTCGTGGACCAGGGATGGGGGGAGGGCCTGGTCGCCGCCTCGTCGATAAAGATGGACCCGCCGTGCCCGGCCGAGGCCTTCGGTGTCGGCCTGTCCGCACCGTCACCGCCGTCGCTCCGCGTGACGGGTTCCTCCGGTGCGCTCGACGCACCCTTCCTCGGGCTTCAGGGCTCGCCGGCGCAGCGCATAGCGGTGTACACCCTGCCCGCTCCCCTCGACCAGCCATTCGACCTCCTCCTCGGCGGGACCCCGGTCAGCGCCTCGGCCGACGACCGGGACCCCCATCTGTCGATGCCGGGGGAGCCGGGCGATCCGGTGGCGCGGATCTTCTGCCGGGTCGAGCATCCAGAGGAAATGCGCTTCGCCCAGCTGTTCACGCCGGACCACCCGTCGTGGATTCGCCTCGGGCACGTCACCGCCTGGCCAACCGTATGGGCGTGGATCGGGCGCCTCGGCTTGCTCGCCGTGGTTGGCGGCGCGCTGATCGACCGAAGAGGCCGCGCTCGTACAGGCCTGCGCCGGTAGGCTCGGAGCCCAGGATGGCCGACCTGCTCGTCATCGTTCCGGCGTTG
The DNA here is from genome assembly GCA_023264975.1 of Actinomycetes bacterium. Lineage (GTDB taxonomy): Bacteria > Actinomycetota > Acidimicrobiia > Acidimicrobiales > JAHFUS01. Next base: position 6,780 of record JAHFUS010000001.1, read on the forward strand.
AACGAGGTGGAGGCAATCGCCGCCGTCGTGGAAGGCACCCGCCGCGCCCTCGCCGCCACCGTCGTCGTGGTCGACGACGGTTCCACCGACGCCACGGCAGGTGCCGCCAGCGCCGCGGGCGGCGTGGTCCTGCGCCACCCGTTCAACCTGGGGGTCGGAGCGGCGGTGCGGACCGGCCTGCGCTACGCGGTGGAGAACGGCTATGAGACCGTGCTGCAACTCGACGGCGACGGCCAACACGATCCCGAGGACGCCCGCCTTTTGCTGGCCCGTCTCGAAGCGGGGGACGTCGACATCGTGGTCGGGTCGCGCTTCGAGCACGGCTACGACCTCTCGCGCTCACGCCGGATAGTCATGCGATTGCTCTCCCGGTTCGTCTCCCGCCGCCTCGGGACCACCATCACCGACACGACCAGCGGCTTTCGGGCCTTCGCCGGCCCGGCTGTGGGCTACTTCGCCCGCGTCTACCCGACCGACTACCTGTCCGACACCGTCGAGGCGCTCCTCCTGGCCGGCGACGCCGACCTTCGGGTGGCCGAGGTCGCCGTGCACATGCGGCGGCGCACCACAGGAACCGCATCCGCCAACAGGTTCATGAGCGCCTTCCACGTCACCCGCCTCCTCCTCGTCGTGCTGGTGCACCGCTTCGGGCGGCATCGGGGCAAGGGCGGGGCCGACTGATGCGCCGGCTCGACCTGTTCGTGCTCGTGGTGGCCGTGCTCAACGTGGCGGTGATGCTCGAGCTGGTGCGGCGGCGCCAGCTTCGGGAGAAGTACGCCCTCCTCTGGCTGGCGGTCGGTTTCGGTGGGATCGCGCTCGGCCTTGGTCGCACCGTGGTCGACCGGGTGGCGCACAGTTTGGGAGTGGACTACGGGCCGAGCGCCGTCTTCCTCTTCGCCATCCTGTTCCTGCTCCTCGTGTGCATGCACCTGTCGTGGGAGGTGTCGCGGCTAGAGGAACGCACCGGCGTCCTGGCCGAGGAGTTGGCACTGATGCGCAGCCGCGAGTCGACCGCGGAGCGGCCCGCTCCCCCGGCGCAGCCGGTCATCGCCGCGGTCGATCCGTATGGTCCCGAGCCCGGGCACTCGTTCGGCGAGCCGACGCCTCCCATCGTGAGCCCGTGACGGCCCGGGTGGAGGGAAAGCCGGTGTGGTTCCCGGGCGACCAGTCCGCCACCAATCTCGGGCGCTTCATGGCGGCCGAGGGAATCGCCGGCTTCGAGGCCCTGCGGGCCCGCTCGGTGGACGAGCCCGAGTGGTTCTGGGACGCCGTCGTCCGCTTCCTCGACGTGCCCTTCGCCACGCCCTACGCGTCGGTGCTCGACACCAGCCGGGGGCCGGAGTGGGCCACCTGGTTCAACGGCGGACGGATGAACGTGGCCGACCTGTGCGTCGACCGCCACGCCGCCGCCCGGCCCGATGGGGCGGCATTGGTGTGGGAGGGCGAGGACGGCGAGGTGCGCCGGTGGACGTGGGCCGAACTGCGGGCCGAGGCGGACGGGCTGGCCGCCCTGCTGACCTCCCACGGCGTGGGCGAAGGCGACCGGGTCGGGATCTTCCTGCCCATGCTGCCCGAGACGGTGGCCGCCCTGTTCGGCGTCATGAAGGTGGGGGCCATCTTCCTGCCGTTGTTCAGCGGGTACGGCGCGCCCGCGGTGGTGGAGCGCCTGAACGACGCCGGGGCCAAGGCGCTCATCACGGCCGACGGCACCGTGCGCCGGGGCAAGGTCGTCGACATGGGCGCGGTGGCGACCGAGGCGGCGGCGTCGGTGCCCGCCCTGGAGACGGTGGTGGTGGTGCGCCGCCTCGGCGCGGCGCGTGCCGGCGGCGTCGTGCCCCCCGGATCGATCGACTGGCCGGGGCCGGCCACCGAGCCGTTTCCCACCCGCATGGTGGACAGTGAGCACACGCTGTTCCTCGCTTACACGTCGGGCACCACGGGCCGGCCCAAGGGCACGGTGGCCGCCCACGCCGGGTTCGCCGTCAAGGTGGCGGAGGAGGCGGCATTCCAGTTCGACATGGGCGCCGACGACACCCTGTTCTGGCTGACCGACATGGGCTGGATCATGGGCCCGTGGGAGGTGGTGGCCACGCTGGCCAACGGCGCCACCGTCGCCCTGTTCGACGGCGCGCCCGACTGGCCCGGCCCCGACCGCCTGTGGGCCTACCTCGAGCGCCACCGTGTCACCATGGTCGGCCTCAGCCCCACGTTCATCCGCGCTCTCATGCCGGGCGGCGAGGAGCCGGTGCGGGCGCACGACCTTTCCGCCCTGCGGGTGCTGGCATCGACGGGCGAGCCGTGGAACCTCGACCCGTGGTACTGGTACTTCGACGTGGTTGGCGGCGGCCGCTGCCCGATCATCAACGTGTCGGGTGGCACCGAGGTGGGCGCGTGCTTCCTCACGCCCCATCCGGTGGAGCCGATCAAGCCGATGTCACTCGGCGGCCCGGGCCTCGGGATGGCCATGGACGTCTACGGCGACGACGGCAAGCCGGTTCGGGGCAAGGTGGGCGAGCTGGTCTGCACCAAGCCGTGGCCGGGCATGACCAGGGGCCTCTACAACGACCCCGAACGCTACATCGAGACGTACTGGAGCCGGTGGCCCGGTGTGTGGGTGCACGGCGACTGGGCGTCGATCGACGAGGATGGCGCATGGTTCCTCCACGGGCGCAGCGACGACACCATCAAGCTGGCCGGAAAGCGCCTCGGGCCGGCTGAGGTGGAGTCGGCTTTGGTGTCGCACCCGCTGGTGGTGGAGGCTGCTGCGGTGGGAGTGCCGCACGACGTGAAGGGCGAAGCCCTGTGGTGCTTCGTGGTGCTCGTCCCGGGCGCCGACGGCACCGACGCGCTGCGCGCCGAGCTCACCGACCTGGTGGGGGAGCAGCTGGGCCACCCGTTCCGCCCTTCTTCGGTGCGCTTCACCGCCGCGCTGCCAAAGACGCGCAACGCCAAGGTGCTGCGCCGGGCCGTGCGGGCGGTGGCGCTGGGCCTGAATCCCGGCGATCTGTCGTCCCTCGAGGACACCGCCGCCCTGGCCGCCATCGGAGCGGCCTCGTGAGCGGCAAAGGCCGCCGTCGCAGGGGGATGATGGGCCGGTGATCCGCCAGGTACCGGTCGAGCTCCGCGGCCGCCGGGTGACCCTGCGCCCGATGGTGTCCCAGGACTTCGAGCAGTGGCGCGAGGTCCGCCGGCGTTGCCGGACGTGGCTCACCAGGTGGGAGCCCCGCGCCTCGCCGGACCACCCCGACGTGGTGGAGGACCACCGTGCGTTCTCGGCCCGCTGCAGCGCCCGGGACCGAGAGCGGCAGATGGGCAGCGGCTACGGCTTCGGCATCTTCGTGGACGGCCGCTTCGCCGGGGAGATCAACCTGAACGGCGTCCAGCGGGGCGCCTTCCAGAACGCCTACGTCGGCTACTGGATCGACCAGGCGCGGGCGGGCCGCGGCTACACGCCCGAGGCCGCCGTGGTTGCGTTCCGGTTCGCCTTCGAGAACCTTGATCTGCACCGGCTGCAGATCGCCGTCATCCCCCGCAACACGGCCAGCCGGCGGGTGGCCATGAAGCTCGACCTGCGCGACGAGGGCACCGCCGTCCGCTACCTGGAGATCGACGGCACGTGGGAGGACCACGTGCGCTACGCCATCACCTCCGAGGACTGGGCCGAGCGGCGTGAGGGCTACCTAAAGCAGTGGATCCTGTAGCGAGGCGCTCGTGATCCGTCCGCCGCGTCCGGGCAGCTGACCCCACCGTGACGGGCGGGGAGGCCGTGCGGAAGGAGTGACGGCGTGCGCCGGCGAGCTGCACCTCGGGCAGGATGGACCGGTGGAGATCCGCCCCGTCACCCCCGGCGAGATGACGGAGGCGGGGGCGGTCACCGTCGCCGCCTACGGCACGGTCGACGACATCGTGCTCAGCGACGGCTACGCAGCCGACCTGCGGGACGTGGCCACCCGCACCACCGGCGCCACCGTGCTGGTGGCCGTCGAGGACGGCCGGGTGCTCGGCACCGTCACCTTGGTGGAGGACCCCTCCTCACGGTGGTCCGAGGGCCTGGCCGAAGGGGAGTTCGGCATCCGCATGCTGGGCGTGGCGCCCGAGGCGAGAGGCCGGGGGGTCGGCACCGCCCTGCTGGTCGCCTGCCTCGACCGGGCACGGCAGGCCGGCGCGGTCAGGGCGGTCCTGCACTCCACCGCGTCCATGACGGCCGCCCACCGCATCTACATGCGGGCCGGCTTCGTACGCCGACCGGGGCGGGACGTGGTCCTCTCGGCCGACCTCGCCATCATGGCCTTCACCCTCGAGCTGCGTTGACGGTCTCATCACTGTCGACCGGTGACCCCTCGGCTGGGCGTCTGGCGTACGGTGGGCCACCCCCTCGCTCGTCCCTGATCAGGGTGGGTTCCTCGGGCGCACCGGGTACCGTGGCCGCACAACGCCCGGGTGGCGGAACTGGCCAGACGCGGGGGGCTTAAACCCCTCTGGGGCCTCGGCCCCATGTGGGTTCGAATCCCACCCCGGGCACCGGCATCAGCGGGGCGGTTCGAGCGAGCCCTGGGGCCGGTACCTGATGCAGCGGAACAGGGTGCCCCGCGAGCCCGAGCGCACGACGGACTGGTCGGCCAGGCTGCTGACGATGTGCATGCCCCGGCCGTCCATGGCGTCGTCGGGGGGGACGGCGAGGGGCAGCAGGCGACCGCCGAAGCCCTCGCCGTCGTCGGACACGTCGACCGTCACCTTGTCGGGGTCGACGCTCACGTGGACGTCGACGGCGGCGCGGGCGGCCCGCTCGGCGTTGGTGGTCAGCTCGTTGGCGATCATGAGGATGTCGCCGGCCAGCTCTGGCGCTTCCGCCAGATGCACCCCCAGCCATTCCCGTAGTCGTTGGCGGGTACGGGGGACGGCTCGAGGGCCGGGGACGAAGTGCTCGTGGAACATGCCCGGCGGCCGGCGGATGACGAGGATGGCGGTGTCGTCGCGCGGCCGCCCGCCGGCAAACTCGAAGAGTGCTGACTCGATTGCGTCGGCCACCGCCTCTGCGTTCCTGCCGGCGCACTGTTTCAGGGTGGCCTCGAGAAGGCCGTCGGCGAAGGCGCCGGAGGGCGAGCGCGCCTCGACCACGCCGTCGGTGTAGAGCACCAGGATCTCCTCGGGACCGAGCGTGGTGGAGACGTTTTTGAGCTCGGGGTTGGCGAACAGGCCGATGGCCATGCCCGGTTCGCCCACTGATCGAACGTCGCCGTCTCTGCCGACCAGCATGGGTAGCGGCTGACCCCCGCACGACAGGGCGAAGTGCACCCCGGCCGAGTCGTGGTGGATGAGGGCCAGAGCAACTGTGCAGAAGCGCTCGCCGACGCCGTCGTCGAGGATCGAGTTGTTCAGAACCTCGAGCACCCCGGAAGGTCCGCTCCCGCCGCCCGCCGCCGTGCGCACGGTGTAGCGGGCCAGGGCGGTGAGCGAGGCGGCGGGGACGCCCTTGCCGCTCACGTCACCGATGACGACGCCCCAGCGCCCGCCGCCGGCGGCGAACACGTCGTAGAAGTCCCCGCCCACCTCGACCTCGTCACCGAGGGGGCGGTAGCGGGCTGCGACCTCCAGTCCGGGCAGCACCGGCACCTCAGGCGGGAGGAGACTGCGCTGGAGGGTGTGGGCGATGGCCGTGCGGGCCAGGTGGGCGCGGCTGTTGGTGATGGCGGTGGCGGTCCGTCCTGCCACGTCCTCGAGGAAGGCAACGTCGACCGGGCCGAACTGCCGCCCGGACGAGCCCATGGCGACCACCAGGACGCCCAGGGCCTCGTCACGGCCGAGCAGCGGCACCGCCAACGCGGAGCGGCACCCGGAGTCGTCCGATGTGCCGGGCGTGGCGCCGTCGGCCGCCCAGGCCCGGCGGTGCTCCTCCTCGACGCGGGCCACCAGTCGGGGCGTTCCACCGGCGGCGACCTCCAGCAGCTGGGTCGCCCCGAAGCACCACGGTGGCCGGTCGGGACGCTGCCCCTCTGCCCCGCCGTCGAGGTCGGTCGCCGCCATCGCCACGGTGCGCAGGACGCCGTCCTCCATGAGGTGGACCGACACGCCGTCGGCCACCTCAGGGACGGCGAGCCGGGCCATGGAGTCGAGCGCCTGCTCGTAGTCGAGGGTCGACCCCAGCAGGCGGCTGGCCTCGGCCAGGAAGCTCTGGTGTTGGGCGCGGGCGTGTTCGCCTTCGTAGAACTGGGCCCGGTCGAGCGCCTGGGCGGCCTGCTGGCCGAGGGCGGTGAGGAAGGAGGTGTCGGTGTCGTCGAAGCTGCGCTCCTCGGACCAGGCGATGGCGATGGCGCCCAGCCTGCGCTCGCCGATGAGGAGCGGCACGACCGCGAAGGAGACGTTGGGGGTGGGCACGCCCGACAGCGCGGGATAGCGCTCGTCGCGCTCGTGGACCGAGCGGAGGAGGACCAGCCTGCCCTCGCGTAGAGCCTCGCTGGCGGGCAGGGGCGCGTCGAGGGCGAACGTCTGGTAGCGATCGAGGGCGCTGAGGCTGAGACCGACATGTCGGATCACAGAGAGCCGGTCGCCGTCCTCGTTCAGGATGCACACCGCCCCGCTGGCCGCTTCCATGGCCTTGGTGCCCTGCTCGACGATGACCTCGGCCACGTCGGGCGTGGTACGGGCATCGGAGAGGCCTGCCGTGACGGCCTGGAGGCGGGCCACGCGGCCCACTGCCCGCTCGGCCGCCTGCCTGGCCTTCTGCTCGGCCGCCAGCAGTCGACCGCGCTCCTCCTCGGCGAGCTTGCGCTCGGTGATGTCGACCGCCACGCCGCGGGTGCCGGCGATGACCCCGTTGTCGTCGTGGAACACGGCACCCCGGCGGGCCAGCCAGCGGACCTGCCCGTCGGGACGTACGACGCGGTGCTCGAGTTCGTAGGTGCCGTCCTCCGACAGTGCCCGCTCGACTTCGCCGATCACCCACTCGCGGTCGTCGGGGTGCACCAGATGGACCCACTCATCGAAGTCCCCGTCGCCGGGCTCGTCCCCGAGGCCGTAGAGGTTCTGGAGCTTGCGGTCCCTGGTCACCAGCCCGGTGCGCATCTCCCAGACCCACGTGCCCATGTTCCCGGCGGCCAGGGCCAGGCGGAGGTCCTCCCGGCTGCGCAGCAGTTCCTGCGCCTCGGCCCGGCGCTCGGTGACGTCGGTGCAGGCGCCGGCGTAGGCCGACGCCCCAGGCGGGTCGGACATGGAGGGAACGGGCACCCCGCGGTCGAGCATCCACCGCCACGTCCCGTCATGGTGGCGGAGGCGGAACTCCACTTCGAACGAGCGGTGGGCGGCAGCCGCCTCGCGGTGGGCGGCCTGCAGTCGCTCCCGGTCGTCGGGGTGCACAGCTTGGAGCCATCCCTCGCCGGCCGTCTGGCCGAGCGTCATGCCCGTGAAGGCGAGCCACGGGGCATTGAACTGCATGCCGTTGACGCCATCGCCGGACATCCACAAGAGCACGGGCGCCAGGTCGGCCAACCCCCCGGTGTCTGGGCGGCCGTGTGCCCCGTCCCTGCCTCCCGCCCCGCTCTCCGACCGGGCAACCACCTGCTGCCTCCTCGACCCCAGCAGATCGTCTCGTCGGGGTACCGGGTGGCCGCCCCTCGGGTAGAGGCGCCGCCACGGCGCCCGACTGCATGCTCCACCTCTTTGTAGCAGTGCCGCGGGCTGGCCAGAACCCCCAAGATGGGCGGGTCTCCGTCGCAGGGTCGCCGTTCAGGGCTCGAGGTCGGCCGCCGCCTCGGGCTCGAGGCCCTCCAGCGGCTCCACCGGGCGGCGTCCCCGCTCGACCCGCCACACGCTGAACGCCGCTGTCGAGGCCGCCAGCCAGGCAAGCCCCAGGGCGTAGCCGCCGATCACGTCGCTGACGTAGTGCACGCCCAGGGCCAGCCGGGAGAAGCCGATGGCCAGGACCAGCACCACGACGCCGGCCACGGCCGGCCGCCGGGCCTTGGGCGCCAGGGCGGGCATGAGCACGAGGAGGAGGGCGCCGTAGGCGATGGTCGACGACATGGCGTGGCCGGACGGGAAGCTTTGGCCGTGGGCGGTGGCGACGGGCGCATCGAGGGACGGGCGGTCACGGTCGACGGCGATCTTCACGGCGGTGTCGATCAGGCCGCCGGTGAGGGTGGTGGCGACCAGGAACACGGCCAGGCGGACGCGGTGCCGGCGCAACACGTAGACGACGGCGACGACCACGATCACCGTCAGCCACGGGGGGCTGCCCACGAAGCTGATGGCCTCCAGGATCCGTACCGCCGCCGGTGATCCCCGGGCCCAGTCGTGCAGATCGTTGGCGGCGGCGGTGTCCACCCGCACGAGGGGCCCGCGGCGCACCACCTGGTCGACCAGGATGCCGAACGGGACGGCCACGAGCACCAGTGCCACCGCCAGCAGGGTGAGGCGCAGGCCGTAGCGGTTCTCCGGGTCGAGCCGGCGCAGCACCGGATCCGGGAGGGCGGCTCGCATCCTGCTCTCCGTGTACCGGTGGTGGGCCGACGCCAAACCTGGGCGGCCGGCCCGGCCGGTCAGGGCTCCTAGAGAAGCCGGGCGTGCGCCCGCTGAGATGCGCTCAGATGGACGCCCTGCGGGTGGCCGGGACCGGCTAGCTAGCGACGGGTCCGCAGGGACTTGTGCATGCGGAGGCCGAGGAAGGCGCAGTACATACCGGACAGGACGATGAGATTGATGGCGAAGTGGAACCACACCGGGTTCACCCAGATGGTGAGCGTGCCTTCGGGTGGATTGCCCCCCGACTGGATGTATTCGATGAGGCGAACCGTGTGGTCGAACACGTGGTACGTCTGCACGACCAAGGCGACGACCATGGCGTACCAGCCCCACCGGTAGTTGACCTTGAGCCAGGCGCGGGTGCGCTTGCCGGCGCCGATGACGACGGCGAACAACCCGTAGAGCAGGAGGGCGTTGGCGCCGAAGTGGACGTACTCGAAGTCGACTCCGTTGATCAGGGTGTGCGCCGAGGGGTGGTGGAGGATGTTGAGTTGCACCGTCTCGATGGCGTGCTCGAGCTGGTGGAACGTCTGGTAGCAGAGCAGGAGCAGGAAGAACCGGGCCGTCATGGTGCGCACGGGCGACAGCGGGACCACGGGGCTGGGCATCCGGTCGCCCGGTCCCGGCGCCTCCTCGTGGGTGGTGGTGACGGCGGCGCTCACGCGCCCGACCCCCGCTGTGCCATCCCTACAGCCTGACATATCTGCGCTCGTTCCCGAACATCGGGCGTGGCCTCGCGCTCCTGCCAAGCGGGTCGTTTCCTTGCGGTGTCGGCGGGACCCCGCGGCGGCCTCCCTCGTGCGGCGGGGCGGGCCCGATCACCGCCACGTACACTGCCCGGGCCATGGGCACGAGGGTCTACTTCAACCCGTCATGCTCCAAGTGCAGGACGGTGCAGGGCATCCTGAGCGACAAGGGCGTGGAGGCGGAGTACGTCCGTTACCTCGACGCCGCGCCCACCCGGGAGACGCTGGTGGAGGTCATGCGCCTGCTCGGCATCGACGACCCCCGCCGGATGATGCGCACGGGCGAGGCCGTCTACGCCGATTTGGGCCTGGCGTCGGTCTCACCCGACGGTCTTCTCGACGCCATGGTGGCCAACCCCGTCCTCATCGAGCGCCCCATCGTGGTCCATGACGGCAAGGCTGTCATCGCCCGCCCTGCCGAGCGGGTCCTGAGCCTTTTCGAGTAGAGAACCCGCCTTTCGGCGAGTTGTCATCCAGGAACGGCGGGTTCGGCGGCCAGGGCGGCGACGCCGGTGGCGAAGGGGACGGCGGCTTCGAAACCGAGGACCTCGCGGGCCCGGCGGGCCGATGCGACGACGTGGCGGACGTCGCCCAGGCGCCACCTGCCCGTGATGACGGGGTCGAGGCGGTGGCCGTCGGCGACGGCGCCGGCGAGGGCGGCGGCCAGGTCGCCCACGGTGTGGACGTGGCCGCTCGCCACGTTGAAGGCGCCCGGCGTGGGCTCAGGCGAGGTGAGGGCGAGCAGGTTGGCCCGGGCGACGTCGGTGACGTGGACGAAATCCCGGCGCTGACCACCGTCCTCGAAGACCTGCGGCGCCCGGCCTGCGACCAGGGCGGAGCGGAAGATGCTGGCCACGCCGGCGTAGGGCGTGCCGGCGGGCATCCGGGGGCCGTAGACGTTGTGGTAGCGGAGGGCGGTGACGGGCGCGCCGGTCTCGCGGCCCCAGGCCGCGCACAGGTGCTCCTGGTGGAGCTTGGTGGCGGCGTAGACGTTGCGGGGGTCGCTCGGAGCGTCCTCGTCGACCTCGCCCTGGCCCAGCGGTTCGGCGCACGTCGGGCAGCGGGGCTCGAACTGGCCGGCGTCGAGGTCGGCGGGGGTGCGGGGCGGCGCCCGCACAGGCCCGTGGGCGGCGCACAGGGACAGGCCCTCGCCGTACACCACCATGCTGCTGGCGAGGACAAGGCGGCCGCGGAAGCCGTCGCGGTGAAGGGCCTGGAGCAGCTCGGCCGTTCCGGTGTCGTTGTCGGCCACGTAGTCGGCGACGTCGCCCATGTCGACGCCGAGGCCGACTCGGGCGGCCTGGTGGCACACCGCGTCGATGCCGTCGAGGGCGCCGTCCCACGAGGCCCGGTGGCGGATGTCGGCCTGCCGGTACTCGGCCCCGACGTTCGGGTGGGCCGGGGCGGCCCGGTCGAGGACCAGGGCCCCGTGGCCGGCGTCGACCAGCGCGTCCACCACGTGGGAGCCGACGAACCCCGACCCGCCGGTGACGAGGGCCCTCACGCGCCGGCGCCGGCGCCGGCCGGCGCCCCCGCCCCGGGAAGGGGCAGGCGGACGGTGAAGCGGCAGCCGCCGTCTTCGTTGCCCACCTCGATGTCGCCCCGGTGGGCCTCGACGATGCCTCGGGCGATGGCGAGCCCGAGGCCAGCGCCGCCATCGTGCTCGGGCGTGCGGGCGGTGTCGCCCCGGAAGGCCAGGTCGAAGACCCGGTCCAGCTCGGCGGGCGGGATGCCGCCGCACGAGTCGTGCACGGACACCACGGCGTGGTCGCCCACCACGCCGGCGTCGAGGCGCACCTCGCCTTCCGGCGGGGTGTGGCGGATGGCGTTGTCGAGCAGGTTGCGCAGCACCCGCAGCACGTCGGGCGTGGCCACCTCGAGATCCGGCGCCACGCCCTGTAGCGAACCGGCGAGGAGCACGCCCTTGGCCGACGCCACCGGCGATGCGCCGGCCAGCGCGTCGGAGACGAGATCGGAGAGCGAAGCCATCTCGAGGTGCAGTTCGAGGGTCCCGGCCTGGATGCGGCTGAGTTCGAACAGGTCGTCCACCAGGCCGGCCAGGCGGTCGACCTCGAGGCGCATGGTGCGGTGGTAGCGGTCGACGGTGACGTCGTCGGTGACCACGCCGTCCTCCAGGGCCTCCACCATGGCCCGGATGCCGGCAAGGGGCGTGCGCAGGTCGTGCGACACCCACGCCACCAGCTCGCGGCGGGAGGCGTCGAGCGCCCGCTCCCGGGCCCGGGCCGCTTCCAGCCGGCTCGACATGTCCTCCAGCCGGCGACCCAGGGCGGCCAGCTCCTCGGGGGCGGCCGGGTCGCCGTCGGACGTGGCGGGCGTGCCGCCATCGCCGATGCGCTGCATGACGTCGCCCAGCGAGCGGCTGGCGGCGACGAGGCGGTCGCCCAGCACGAGGGCGGCGATGAGGCCGACGGTGCCGGCGGACACCAGGATCACGAGCAGGGCGCCGTAGTCGTGGGTGGACAGGAACATGGCGTCGGCGGCGGCGGTGGCGCCCACGCCCACGGCCACCACCGAGGTGAGGGCCACCACCACGGCCTGGGCGCGGGTGGAACGCCGGCGCAACGTGTGCAGCAGGCCGGTGCCGGCCACGCCTGCGATGGCGGCGCCGCCCATGGCGGTGGCGACAAGCTCGACGGCATCGGACGCGGGGGTGCCCACCAGGGCGGCGACGGCGGCCGCCAGCACCAGGCCGGCGGCGGCCACGATGGCGGCGACGGGGGTGGGCCTCATGGCTCGAACCGGTAGCCCACGCCCCACACGGTGACGATGTGGGCGGGCGCCGACGGGTCGGGCTCCACCTTCTCCCGCAGGCGGCGGACGTGGACGGTGACGGTGGCGGTGTCGCCGAAGGTCCAGCCCCACACGTGCTCGAACAGTTCTTCCCGGCGGAACACCTGGCCGGGGTGGCGGACGAGGAAGGCCAGCAGGTCGAACTCCCGCACGGTGACTGCGACCTCCCGGCCGCTGACCCGCACGACGTGGGCGGCGGTGTCTACCTCGACCTCGCCACCGCGCAGGACAGGATCACCGCCTCCGGCCCCGTCGCCGTCGGTCACGTCCGGCATCACGCCCTGAGCCCGGCGCAGCACGGCCTTCACCCGGGCCGTGAGCTCCCGGGGCGAGAACGGCTTCACCACGTAGTCGTCGGCGCCGAGCTCGAGCCCGGCCACCCGGTCGCCTTCGTCGCCCCTGGCCGTGAGCATCACGACCGGCACATGGGGGGTGCCGGCGGCCCGGAGGCGGCGGCACACCTCCAGCCCGTCGATGCCGGGGAGCATCAGGTCGAGCACCACCAGGTCGGGCGACGACGCGGCGGCGCTGACGAGCGCCGCCTCCCCGTCGCCCACGGTGTCGACCGCGAAACCCTCGCGCTCCAGGTAGCGGGTGAGCACCTCGGCCACGGTGACGTCGTCGTCGACCACGAGGATGCGGGCGGGGGCGGTGGTCACCAGGGCGACCGCAGGAGGACCTGGAGGGTGATGGCGGTGGCCAGGTTGGCCGCCAGCCAAGGACGGGCCCTGGCGCCAAGGGAGCAGCAGGCGATGGCGACCCATGGCGCGAACGGCAGCCAGATGCGCTCGACCTCGCCCTTGGAGAGGCCGCTCACGTCGGCCAGTGCGACGGCGAGTAGGGCGGCGCCGGCCAGGAGCCACACCCGCCGGTCACGGAGTCGGCCGAGGGCGGCGGCGGTGGCAGGCCCGACGACAACGGCGAAGACGGCCAGGTTGGCGAAGACGAAGTAGCCGTAGGGGCGAATGGTGGCTGCGCCCCGTTCGTAGGCGGCGCGGGCGGCGGTCAGCCCGTCGAGCCACCAGAAGCCGCCGGCGACGAAGGCGAGGGCGACGGCGGCCATGGCGACGGCCGCGGTGGCGACGACGTCGACGCGGCGCCGGTACAGGCACACGGCAGCGGGGACGGCAAGCAGCAGGGCCAGGCCGTAGCTGAGGAAGAGGGTGGCGCCGAGCAGGAGGCCGCCGACCGCTCCCAGAGCGGTGGAGCGGCGCCCTTGTCGGCCGGTGGCCAGGACGACCAGAGCGATGCCCCAGGCCGCCACGCCGGCGAACAGGGCATCGGACGACGTGGCCAGGAACACGGCGGCCGGGGTCAGGGCGACGAACGGGGCAGCCCGGCGGGCGGCGCCTTCGCCGGCCAACTCCCGCAGTGCGACCAGCGCCGCCACACCGGCCGCCGCGCCGGCGACGAGCACGAGGACGGCGGCCGGGCCGGCGCCTCCGAGGCCGAGGCGGTCGAACCCCCAGAGGAGGAGGACCATGCCCGGCGGGTGGCTCTTCACGTGGGTCGGATAGGTGGGGACGGCGTCGACGAAGCCCCGAAGGAAGGCGCCGGCCGAACGGGCCCTCGGGAGGACGGCGAGGTACTCGTAGCGGGTTGCCAGCGGGGCGGAGATCGACCGGGCCCCGTCGGCCCATGCCAGCGCCACCGACCACGCCAGTGCGCCCGCGCCCGACACCACCAGCATCGTCCGCCACCGCAGCCGGGCAGCCAGCGGGGGGCCGGCGGCCAGCCCGGCGGCGGCGAGGGCGAGCGCCGGTACCAGGCGCCAACCGAGGACGGCCTCCCACGTTCCGACGAAAGGCGCAGCGCCGATGTGGGCGTTCGGGTCGTCCCGCACCCCACCGCCCGCCAGCACGGCGGCGGCCACCAGCCCCGCCCACGCCAGCGGCCCCACCCACCCCGCCGCCCGCCTGCCCGTGGCCCGGGTGTGGGCTGCGCCCTCTGGGGCCTGCGGCACCAACGGTGGCGGAGCCACCGATGCCTTGCCGGCTGTTCTGCGGAGCAGCGCGTTCTGGTCGGTGGAACGGAACGATTTTGGCGACGCCTCACCGACCAGTTGTCCCGGCCCCGGGGCGGGACCGACCGGCGAGGGACGGGTGGGCACCTTCCGAGCGTACGGGCGGGGCCCGCGCCCACGGCGGCGGCGGGACTTGAGTTTCGCGAACCGTAAGCACGATTCGGCCGCCCACCGGCCGGGCGGGCCGTACGTTTCCGCCATGCCCGATGTGGTGCTTCCCGTCCTCGACGAAGCCGAGGCCCTTCCCTGGGTGCTCGGCCGCATGCCGGCCGGCTACGACCCGATCGTGGTCGACAACGGGTCGACGGACGGCTCGGCCGACCTTGCCCGACGGCTCGGCGCCCGGGTGGTGGACGAGCCCCGCCGGGGCTTCGGCGCCGCCTGCTTCGCCGGCCTGGTAGCGGCCACCGCCGACGTCGTGTGCTTCATGGACTGCGACGCGTCGCTCGACCCGGTCGAGATCCCGCTCGTCGCCGATCCCGTGGCCGGCGGGTCCGCCGACATGGTGCTCGGGGCCCGCTGCCCCGAGCCCGGTGCGTGGCCGCTGCACGCCCGCCTCGGTAACCGGGTGCTGGCTGCCGGCCTGCGGCGAAGAGCCGGCGTGCCCGTCACCGACCTCGGCCCCATGCGGGCGGCGTCACGGGAGGGACTCCTGGGCCTCGGCATCGAGGACCGCCGCTTCGGCTGGCCCCTCGAGATGGTGCTGCGGGCGGCCCGGGCGGGCTGGCGCATCACGGAGGTGCCCGTGGTGTACCGGGCCCGCTCCGGCCGATCGAAGGTCACGGGAACGCTGCGTGGCACCGTGCGGACGACTCGGGACATGGCGGCCGCGGCGAGGCGGTCATGAACCTCATCGTCATGGCCAAGGCGCCCGTGCCGGGGCGCTGCAAGACGAGGCTCTGCCCGCCGTGCACACCGGCGGAGGCCGCTGCGGTGGCCGAGGCGGCGCTCGCCGACACCCTGGAGACGGTGGCGGAGACGGGCGCCCGTCCTGTTCTCGCCCTTGACGGGTCGCCCGGCCCTTGGCTCCCCGCCGGCTTCCGCGTGTTGCCGCAGAGGGGTGGCGGCCTCGACGAGCGGTTGGCCAACGCGTGGGACGACGCGGGCGGGCCCGCCGTCCAGATCGGCATGGACACGCCGCAGGTGACCGTCGCCCTCCTGGAGTCGGCCATCGCCGCGCTGGAGGCGCCGGGTACCGGTGCCGTTCTCGGGCCGGCCGTGGACGGTGGCTGGTGGGCCCTCGGGATGCACGTGGCGCACCGGCGGGCGCTGATCGGCGTGCCGATGAGCACGCCGTTCACCGGGGCGATCCAGCGCCGCCGCCTCGTGGCCCTCGGCCTGCGCGTGGGCACTCTGCCCGAGTTGCGCGACGTCGACCGCTTCGACGACGCGCTGGCCGTCGCCGCCGACGCGCCGCGGTCGCGATTCGCACGGGCCGTGGCCGGGTCGGGCATCGCCGGCGAGGCGGTGGCGTCGTGAGTGGCCCGCGAGGACGGTCCGAAGGGATGGTGCACCAATGAGGGTGACCGCCGAGTCGGCGCCACCCGTCCTTCGGGTCAGCAACGGCACGGTGTTGACGCTGGCCCTCGACCGCTGGCAGCGCAGTCCCGCAGCCGAGGAGGGCGAGGTGCTGGACCGGGCGCTGGCGCCGGTGCTCGACGTCGGGTGCGGTCCCGGCCGCCACACGCTGGAGCTGGCCTCCCGTGGCGTGATGGCCCTCGGTGTGGACGCCTCGCCTGCCGCCGTGCGCATGGCCCGCCGGATCGGTGCGCCGGTCCTAGAACGCTCGATCTTCGGCCGTGTTCCCGGCGCCGGCCGGTGGCGGACGGCCCTCCTGCTCGACGGCAACATCGGCATCGGCGGCGATGCCGTCGCCCTCCTGCGACGGGTGGCGGCGCTCCTCGGCCCGGCCGGTCGCGCCATGGTGGAGGTCGAGCCGCCCGGCGTCTCGAGCCGGGTCATCCGGGCCCGTGTGGAGCGGGGGGCCGAGCACGGGCCCTGGTTCCAGTGGGCCCTCGTAGGGGCGGACGGCGTGGACGCGGTCGGCCGCCTGGCCGGCTTCGCCCGCGCCGAGGTGTGGTCCGGCGCAGGGCGCTGGTTCGCCCAACTCGACCGCCGATGAGCGAGCCGGCGGCGCCCGCGGGCGACGGCTCAGGCCGGGCCGACGATGCCGCGCCCGTCCCGCACGGGCCGGCGCCTGCGTCGGCGCCACCCGGCGGGCGCGCCAGGCGGGCGATGCCCCGCCCGCCGGTGACGTCCGAGACCTTCGCCAGCCCGCTCCATGACCGGCGGGCGGCGGCGTGGTTGGGCCTGTCCCTCGGCATCGCCTTCACCACCTGTTTCCTCACCGGGCTGCTGTCCCACCTCATCCAGTACCCGCCGGGGTGGTTCGCCTGGCCCGCCCGGCCCGCCGGCCTGTACCGGATCACCCAGGGACTGCACGTGGCCACGGGTATCGCCGCCGTGCCCCTGCTGCTGGCCAAGCTCTGGGTGGTCTACCCGAGCTTCTGGTCGTGGCCTCCCCTGCGCACGGTCACCCACGCGGTCGAGCGCATCAGCCTGGTGCCGTTGGTGGGTGGCTCGCTGTTCACGCTCTTCAGCGGCGTGGCCAACATCGCCCGCTGGTACCCGTGGCACTTCAACTTCCCCGCCACCCACTACTGGGTGGCGTGGATCACCATCGGCGGCCTGGTGGCGCACATCGGCGCCAAGCTGCCGGTGTCGGCCGAGGTCATCCGCCGGCGCCGGCCGGCGGATGCACCTGCCGACGTCGAGCATGCGGGGCTGTCCCGCCGTGGCCTGCTCGGCGCCGCGTTCGCCGCCTCCGGGTTGCTGACGCTGGTGACGCTGGGCCAGACGCTCCGCCCCCTCGACCGCCTCGGCTTCCTGGCGCCCCGTCGCCCCAAGAACGGCCCGCAGGGGTTGCCCGTGAACAAGACGGCCACCGGCGCCAAGGTCGTGGACGCCGCCAACGATCCCGAGTTCCGCCTGACGGTGAAGGGCCGTGGCGTCACCCGCCCGCTGTCGCTCACCCTGGCCGACCTGCGGGCCATGCCCCAGCACGAGGCGGTGCTGCCCATCGCCTGCGTCGAGGGCTGGAGCTCCACCGCCACGTGGTCGGGGGTGCGGGTGCGCGACCTGCTCGAGTTGGCGGGGGCCAAAAAGGGCTCCACCGTCAGGGTCGAGTCGCTCCAGCCGCGCGGCGCGTACCGGGCCTCGACGCTGAACGAGCACCACGCCGCCGACGTCGACACGCTCCTCGCCCTCGACCTGTTCGGTGAGCCGCTCCACATCGACCACGGGTTCCCGGTGCGCCTGATCGGCCCCAACCGGCCCGGCGTCCTCCAGACCAAGTGGGTCACCAGGCTGGTGGTCAAGTGACGCCGGGCGATCGGCACAAGGAAGAGGCCCCGCCCGGCCGGTTGTTCTGGCCCGCCGCCGCTGTCGGCTGGGTGGTGATGACCATCGGGGCGTGGGGTCTCGTCTCCGATCCACACAAGACGCGGCCGGCGGAGTCGATCCGGTTCGTGGTAGGCGCCGCCATCGTGCACGACCTTCTGCTCGCCCCGGCGGTGATCCTGGCCGGGTGGGGCCTGGCCAAGATCGTCCCTGAGCGGGCACGGGGGCCGGTGCAGGCGGCGCTGATCGTGTCGGGCATGGTGGCGCTGTTTTCGGTGCCGTTCGTGCGGGGGTACGGGCGGGTATCCACCAACCCGTCGATCCTGCCCCGAAACTACGGCGGCGGACTGGCCGTCATCCTGGCGGCCGTCTGGGTGATCGCCGCCGCCGCCATCGCCCGCCGCTGTTGGCGCTCCCGGGCGTAGAGCGCCGACCACCCCGGCGAATCGGCGGCGGCCGCTCTATGGGGCGACGTCGAGGGTGTGGCGGAAGCGCTGGATGCGCTGGCCGGGGCCGGCGGCGCCAAGGGTGGAGGCGGTCATCTCGACCAGGAGGTGGCCAAAGCCGGCGGTCCCGCCGGTGATCTGGACGGCCCCGTGGGCGTCCGCGAGCGACACCCGGAGCGGGCCGGCGGCCAGGAGGCCGGCCGGCCTGGACGACACCACCACCGAGACGGGAGCCGCGCCGGCGCCCCGGTCGAGCGACTCGTCCACCAGCTCGATGCCGACGTCCACCGTGACCGAGCGGCCGGCGTACAACCGCACAGGCGGGCCGTCGATGCCGTGGACCCAGGTCTCGTCCACGTCGATCGGTGTGACCGCGGCGGTGGAGGGGTCGACTAGCACGATGCGGTGGTTGCCGGTGTCGGCCACGACCAGGCGGCCGTCGCCCAGCACGTCGATGCCGCCCGGCCGGCGCAGACCCTGGGCCCCCAGCGTCCGCAGCCGGCCGTCCTCCCACACCCGGATGGCGTCGTTGTAGGTGTCGGCCACGTAGATCGGCGCGTCGGCGATCCGGGGGTCGGCGGCGACACCGAGCGGGAACTGGAGGCCGGCCACATCACCGGGCCCGTCGGCGTCGCCGCAACCGAGGCGACCGTCCCCCACCAGAGTCGACACCGCTCCGCCCCGGCGCTCTTCCACCACGGTGCGCAGGGCACTGCCGCCGGCGTCGACGAACACCACACCGGCGGCCGTGTAGGTGACCCCTGACGGCTGCGACAGTTCGGCCTTCTCGACGGTCCCGTCCATCGCCCCCTCGGCGCCGGTACCGGCCACCAGTCGGGCCCGCAGCTCGCCTGGCCGCACCCTCATGAGGCGGTTGCCGCCCGCCTCGGCGATGACCCAGGAGCGGCCGTCGCTCACCAGGTCCCACGGGGACACGACGCTGTCGGCCAGCACCTCGCCGTCGGTGCGCACCACCCGGTCGGCGAGGGTGTCGCACACCACCACGCCGCTCAGGTCGAAGCGCACGCCCTGGGGGCGCAGGAAGCCGGTGTGGGCCTCCAGCACGACGCCGTCGAGCGAGCAGACGAGGACCTGGTCGTGGGCCGTGTCGGCCACCGCCAGCAGGCGGCCGTCGGGAGAACACGCCACCTTGCCGGGAAAGGCCAGCGGCCCCTTCGGGAGGAGCGGCGGGTCGAGCACCACCGGGCGGCGCCGTACCCGGCCCGTGACCGTCGATCCCTCCAGCACCTCGGTGACCGCCGCCTCCAGGACCTCGCCGCAATCGTCACCCGAGACCATCCCGGTGATCTCGCCGGCCGGCGAGACCAGGACGACCGTGGGCCACTCCTCGGCGCCGTAGGCCTCCCACAGCGCCAGGGTGGCGTCGTCGACGACGGGGTGGGCGATGGCCAACGCAGCCACCGCGTCGGCCACCGTGGCGTGATCCGCCTCCGCCGGGAACCGGGGCGTGTGCACGCCGATCACCACCAGCTCGTCGGCGAACAGCTCCTGGATCGGGCGCAGGTCGTCGATCAGGCGCTGGCACTCCGCACTCGAGGCCGACCAGAAGTGCAGGAGCACCGCCTTGCCCCTGAGGCGGGCCATCGTGAGTGGCCTGGCCACGCCGAACCACCCATCGCCACCGTCGAGTTCGGGAGCAGGGATGCGGCCGGCCACCCGGGGGTTCTACCCGACGCGCCCCACGCCGACGAGGTCGCGACGCAAGATCGACGCCATGCGGACGGGCGTCCCGGTCTCGGACGCCTCCACCATCAGCCCGTCGCCGGCGTAGATGCCGACGTGGTGGATGGGCGTGCCGTAAAAGATGAGGTCGCCCACTTCGATCTGCGACACGGGCACGCGGATGGTGGTGGCGTACTGGGCGACCGACGAGTGGGGAAGGACCCGGCCGGCCGCTCGCCAGGCGAAGCTGGTGAGGCCCGAGCAGTCGAAGCTGTCCGGGCCCGGCGAGCCGTACTCGTACGGCTTGCCCAGATGGCGCCTGGCCTCGGCGACGGCGGTGGTGCCTCCCGGCGCCGGCGGGCGGGTCGGTTCCTCGTCGGCCGGCGGACCCCCCTCGTCGCTGCCGACGAGGGGGACGTTGATCGACGGGAGGCGGGGGGCCGTGGTGGTCGTGGCGCGCCTCGCCGCCTCCTCCCGCTCGCCCTCGGCCCTAGTCGCGGCGCGCGCCGCCTCCTCGCGCGCCTGGCGGGCGGCCAGCTCGGCCCGGGCCCGCCTCTCCTCCTCGGCCGCCCGGCGGGCCTGCTCGGCCGCCACCAGCTCCCCCAGCTCCCCCTGCACCCGCTCCAGGGTGGCCTTGCGCTCGGCCGCCGCCGCCGCCGCCGCCTTGCGCCGGGCGGTCACGTCGTCGAGCACGGCCTTGGCCGACTGCTGGGCGGCGTCGAGGTGGGCCCGCTGCACGCGGCGCTGCTCCTGGGCGGCGTCGAGCATGTCGGCGGTGGCCACCTCGGTGCCGGCGACGGACGAGACGTACGCCCGGCGAACCACCAGGTCGTTGGCCGACCCGCTTTCGAGCAGCTGCTGGATGGGCAGCTCGCCGGCGCCCCGACCGCCGCCCACGTAGGACGCCACCGCCCGGTCCTTCAGGCGGCCCCGCACGGCGGCGACCTCCTTGTCGGCGGCCGCCAGCTCGGCCTCGGCGTCGCTTACCTGCCGGGCCAGCTTGTCGGCCGCGATCTGGGCCTGGTTCAAGTTCTCGGCCAGGATGCTCACCCGCTCGCCCTGCGCCTCGAGTTCCTCGGCCACCTTCGCCGCCTCGGCCTGCTTGTCGGCGATGTCGTCGGCGAGCGCTACCCGGCCTCCGGGGAGGCCGAACGTGGTGGACAGCAGGAGGGCGCACAGCGCGATGCCCAGCCACCGATGACGCGGGGTCGTCCCGGAGCGATGCATGGTCGGAACCAAACGGTAACCGCCAGAAGTCCCTGAGGGGCGAACATCGGGGATGCGGCCGGCGCGAACTACCGTGCCGAGGCATGAGCGGGTACCGCATCGAGCACGACACGATGGGCGAGATCCGCATCGCCGGCGACGCCCGCTGGGGGGCGTCCACCCAGCGTGCGGTCGAGAACTTCCCCATCTCCGGGCAGGGCATCGAACCCTCGCTCCGGGTCGCCCTGGCCGAGATCAAGGCGGCCGCCGCACATGCCAACGCCGACCTCGGGGTTCTCGACGCCGACATGGCGGCCGCCATCGCCGGCGCCGCCCGCGAGGTGGCCGAGGGCGGTTACGCCGACCAGTTCCCGGTGGACGTGTTCCAGACCGGCTCGGGGACGTCGTCGAACATGAACATGAACGAGGTGGTGGCCGGCCTGGCCACCGAGCGCCTCGGCCGGCCGGTGCACCCCAACGACCACGTGAACGCCTCGCAGTCCACCAATGACGTGTTCCCCACCGCCATCCACCTGGCCGCCGCCACCTTGGTGACCGCCACGCTGGGGCCGGCGCTCGAACGGCTGGCCGCTGCACTCCGGGAAAAGCAGGCGGAGTTCGCCGAGGTGGTGAAGTCCGGTCGCACCCACCTCATGGACGCCACGCCGGTCACCCTCGGCCAGGAGTTCGGCGGCTGGGCGCGGGCCGTCGAACTCGGCATGGAGCGGCTGACGTCAGCGCTTCCCCACCTCCTGGAGCTGCCCCTCGGGGGCACCGCAGTGGGCACGGGGATCAACGCTCCTCCCGGATTCGCACCGAAGGCCATCGCCCACCTGGCCGAGCGCACCGGGCTGGCGGTGCGGGAGGCGGCCGACCACTTCGAGGCCCAGGGCGGCAGGGATGCCCTGGTCGAGCTGAGCGGCGCCCTGCGCACCGTGGCCGTGTCGCTCTACAAGCTGGCCAACGACCTGCGCTGGCTGGCCAGCGGGCCCCGCACCGGCCTGGCCGAGATCCGCCTGCCCGACCTCCAGCCGGGCTCGTCGATCATGCCGGGCAAGGTGAACCCGGTCATTCCCGAGGCGGTCGCCCAGGTGGTGGCCCAGGTGGTGGGCAACGACGCTGCCGTCGTCTTCGCCGGGGCGGCCGGGAACCTCGAGCTCAACCTGATGATGCCGGTGATGGCCCGCAACATCCTCGAGTCCGTCCGCCTCCTTGCGTCCGCCGTCGGGCTGCTGGCCGGTTCGTGCGTGGCCGGCATCGAGGCCGACGTGGAGCGGTGCAGGGCCTACGCCGAGTCGTCCCCGTCCCTCGGCACCGCCCTCAACTCCCACATCGGGTACGAAAAGGCGACCGACGTGGTGAAGGAGTCGACCAGGACGGGGCGCTCCATCCGCGAGATCGTGCTGGAGCGAGGCTGGATGACCGGCGAGGAACTCGACCGGGCCCTCGACGTACTCGGCCTCACCCGCGGGGGCGTGCAGTAGCCGGTCGGGTTCTCCGGGCACGGACGACACTGTGCCGGTCGCCGCTGTGCACAGCGGTGCGTCAGCCGGAGGAGGGGGAGCCCGGGTAGGGCCCGGGGTCCCCGTTGATCGGGATGGTGGGTGGCGTCCAGGCCATCATCTTGGCCAGCGACGTGCAGAGGTCCCGCCACTCCTTGGGATCCCATCCCTCGGCTGCGGCGATCACCGACCCGTCGGTGCCCACGTGCACCAGGGCGGGCAGGCGCTCCAGGCCGAACGCCTTGATGGCGGTGCGGTCGGGGTCCGAGAAGGTGAGGATCGCCTTGGAGAGGGGGCCGAGGAACTGCCGGCACTCGTCGGGCGTGCCGGCGACGACCCAGGCGATGCGGCAGTCCGCCTCCTGGAAGCCGGTGAGGACCCGGGCCGCGGTGGGCAGCAGCCACGCGCTCTCGTAGGTGAACGGGTCGAGGGCTACGAACACGAGATGGAAGGTGGTCAGCCACGCCTCCACGCTGCGCGGCGGACCGTTCAGCGGGGACAGGGTCAAGTCGAGCGGCGGGGCGCTGGCCACGGCGGCAAGGTAGCCCACCTCATTTCCCGGAGCGAGACGACCGGACGCGGGCGACCGGCCCAAGCCTGCCGGGCGGCGGTAGCGTCGTCCGCCGATGCATCCCATGGAGCGCTTGCGGTCGGTTGCCCGGGCCACCGGGGCGGGGCCGGGCCTGCTCGTGCAGGAGGCGGCGGGTGCCATCGGTGCCCTGGGTGACGATCCGTCCGGCCTGGTCACCGCCTGCCGGCGCCTGGTCGAACGCCATCCCGCCGTGGGGCCCATGTGGTGGCTCGCCTCTCGGGTGCTGTGCGCTGCGGACCCCATGGCCGAGGCGTGGCGGGCGTCGGCCGAGCTCGACGCCGACCCCACCGCCGGCCTGCTTTGCGCTGCGGTCCCCGAGGACGCGTCGGTGGTGCTCGTGGGCTGGCCCGAGCAGGCGGTGGACGGCCTGCGCCGGCGGGGCGACGTGGAGATCCTGCTGGTGTCGAGCGGCGGCGAGTCGGCCGGCCTGGCCCGGCGCCTGCGGCGGGCCGACCTCGTCGTGGAGGACGTCGGCGACGCCGGCCTCGGTGCGGCGGTGGCGGACGCCGACCTGGTCATCCTCGAGGCCGGCGCCCTCGGGCCCGGGTCGTTCGTGGCCGCACCCGGTTCCCGGGCCGCGGCGGCCGTCGCCCGAGCGGCCGGGATCCCCGTGTGGGTGATGGCGGGCGTGGGCCGGGCCCTGCCCGCCCGGATGTGGCGCGCGGTGGAGGCGTCGCTGGCCCGAACGACGCTGGCGGTGTGGGAGCGGTCCGAGGAAGTGGTGCCGCTCGGCCTGTGCGACCAGATCGTGGGCCCATCGGGCGTGCGCGCGGCTTGCGACGATGATCCGCAGACGGCCTGCCCGGTCGCGCCGGAGCTGCTTCGGGCACCTCTGTAGGGACGCGCTATGGAAAATCCAACAGATCCCTGTAATCTGTACGTGCACCACGGGGGTGGGTCCTCGAGCGGAGGGATGTCGGGTGGTCAGCGAGCGCAGCGCTCGGAGCGGTGAGGAGGACGGCGTCCGGCTGTACCTCAACGACATCGCCCGTCATCCACTTCTCACCAAGGCCGACGAAGCCCATCTGGCAGGCCTGATCAAGCAGGGCAAGGACGCCGCCACCGAGCTCGAGTGCGGCAGCGACGCCGCCGAGCAGAACCGGGTCGAGCTGCTCGGCGTGGTGAAGGCGGGCGAGGACGCCGCGTCGAAGTTCGTGAAGTCCAACCTGCGGCTGGTGGTCTCGATCGCCAAGGGCTACCGGGCGTCCGGCCTCCCGCTGCTGGACCTCATCCAGGAGGGCAATATGGGCCTCATCCGGGCCGTCGAGCGCTTCGACGCCTCCCGGGGGTTCAAGTTCTCCACCTATGCCACGTGGTGGGTCCGCCAGGCCATCACTCGGGGTATCGCCAACACCAGCCGCACGATCCGCCTCCCGGTCCACGCCGTCGACCAGCTCCTGCGCCTGCGCAAGGCGGTGGCGGCGTACGAGATGCAGCACGGCCACCCACCGGCGCCGTGCGAGTTGATCGACGCCCTAACCATGCCGCTGGCCAAGATCGAGGAGTTGCTGCCCTATCTGGTCGACCCGGTTTCGCTCTCCGAGCCACGGGGCGACATGGGCGACACCGAGCTGGGCGAGCTGGTGGTCGACGCCGCCGCGCTGGCGCCGGACCAGTCGGCCCTCGCCTCCATGCTTCCCGCCCAGGTGGCAGCCCTGCTCGACCGTCTGGACCCCCGCGAGCGCGAGATCCTCACCCTGCGCTACGGCCTCGACCGGGGCGAGCCCCGCACGCTGGCCGAGGTGGCCGCCAAGTTCGGTGTCAGCCGGGAGCGCATCCGCCACATCGAGTCGAAGGCCATCACCAAGCTGCGCGACTTCAGCGGTGGCAGCCTGCGCGACCTCATCTCTGCCTAGTAGCTGTTTCGCGCTCGGAACCGGAGGTTCCGAGGCGAGCTTTTCGGGCGAGGGGTGGCCGGCGAGGCCGGCCACCCCTCGCTCTGTTTCCTCTTTGGTGCCGGCATCCGGGGCGGCCGCCTGCGGCGGCGGGGCGGCCGCCGGCAACACCGGCCCGCCGGCCTCGCGGCAAACACCGGCTCGCCGGCAACACCAGTCGGTTGCCTGGTCGCTCTGGCTACTTCTGGCCCGCTGTCACTGCGGTCACCAGCGCGTCGATGTCGTCGGTGGTGTTGTAGCCGTGCGGTGATATCCGCACGCCGCCGGCGCGGGGGGCGCACACGATGCCCTCGCCCCGCAGTGCGGCGGTGAGCAGCACAGGGTCGGCACCGTCGACCGAGAAGGTGACGATGCCCGACCGCCCCGCCTCGGAGCCGTCACTCAGCACAGTGGCGCCGCCGGCCGCCAGGCCCTCCCGCAGGCGCTCGCACAGGGCGCTCACGTGGGCCCAGATCCGGTCGACCCCGGCTTCGGCCAGGAGATCGATCGAGGCTCCCATGGCGTGGATGCCGGTGAGGTTGGCCGAGCCGCCCTCCAGGCGGCAGGCGCCGTCAGCCCACACCAGGTCCAGGTTGTCCCAGTCCTCCCGGTGGGCCACCGACGCCCAGCCCGGCTCCAGCGGCCGCAGGCGGTCGAGCACGGAGCCGCGCACGTAGAGGATGCCCACGCCGAGGGGCCCGAGGAGCCACTTGTGCGAGTCGGCCATGGCAAAGTCGACGCCCCAGGCCTCGAGGTCGGCGGGCACCACGCCGAGACCCTGGATGACGTCGGCACACAGCAGGGCGCCGACGTCGGCGCACAGCTGGGCCAGGACCGCCAGGTCCGTGCGCCACCCCCGGCCGAACTGCACCCAGCTGGCGGCCACGACCTTGGGCGGCGGGCCGGCCGCAACCACCTCTGCGTAGGCGTCGATCGGCAGAGTCCGTCCGCGCCCGGAGGTGGGCACCAGGTCGACCAGCACGCCCTGGTAGCGCAGGGCCAGCCACGGGTACAGCGTCGAAGGGAACTCGAGGTCGGGCACCACCACCCGGTCGCCCGGCGCCCAGGCGAGCCCATTGGCCACGAAGCCCAGGCCCTCGGTGGTGTTCTTCACGAAGGCCACGTCGGCGGTGGGCACGCCCATGAGTCGGGCCGCCGCCGCCCGGACCTCCTCGCCCCTCGCTTCGTGGGCTTCGAACGCGACAGTGCCCCCCTCCGACGCCTCGACCGCGCACCGGTGCATGGCAGCGACGGCGGGGCCCGACGGCGGGGAGGTGCCGGCGTGGTTCAGGTAGTTCCAATGAGCGGTGACCGGGAAGTCGGCACGATCGAGGGGCGTATCCACCGCCCGAGTCTCGTCCACCCGTTACCTCACTTTCCGCTGGTCATTCGCCTGCGGAACCGCGAGGTGCGCGTTCGACGCGACTGGTACGAGGACTGGCGGGCGCAGTTCGAAGGCCGGCAACCGCGCATCAACTCGGCGCGAGCGTCATCTCCAGCCGCCGAACGCCTTCGTCCTCTCGACCCGGAGCGACGCCCTGGTAGACGTCGAGGAAAACGGAGAGGCTCTTGTGCCCGGACCAGCGTTGGCACACGGTGGCATCGACGCCGCTTCGGAGCCACCACGAGCAAGCGGCGTGCCGCAGATCGTGCCGACGAAGTCTCGACAGCTTCGGTTGGCGTGCATCGTCCGCCGGGATGTCGGTCCTGGCCGGGAACATCTCTGCTGTCGCTGGCCTCCACACGTCGCGGGCGAACATCGTCAGGTCGAAGGGTCTCCCCCCGCGATGGAACACGAGGCCGTCGGGACCGATGCCAAAGGTCCTGTGATGATCTGCGAGTCGTCGCACAAGTAGCGAGGGCACGGGCACTCGTCGAGTCTCTGCGATGTCTCGATCCTTGAGCGGGCCCCATTCAGCGTCTTCGTCCGGGTCCAACCACCGTGCTGAGATCCGTCGGCGACTTCGCCGGACCGTGAGCCATCCCGCCGACTCGTCGTCAGGCAATTCGACGTCCTCCCAGAGAAGGCCGACGCCCTCACTGGGGCGCAGTCCGCACATGGCCATGGCGAGGACATAGCACTCGACGACCCCGCCCCAGGGACCCTCGCCGCAGAGGTCGGCGAGGGCGACTGCCTGTGGGATGTCGAGCACGACGTCCTTGTCGACGGCGATAGCGATGCGACCACCTTCACCCATACCCGTTCGACTCCTCAGCTTGCGCGGAGCCTCGACCGCGAGCCATGGGTTTGCGGTGACCGCCAGGTCCTGACGGCTCACGGCCCAGGACCAGCACGCGCGCAAGGGCTGTGTGTAGCGCACGATCGTTGACGGCGAAACCCGGCGGCTCGGGTCCCGTCGGTTGGTGGAAAGCTGCGCGACGAACGACTCGACGTCCGCGATCGTCACGTCCTCGGCGCAGATTGAGTTCTGGCGGAGCAACGCCAGGCCATCCCCCTGGCGGGGCGTGAGTACGAGGTTGCAATGAGGCGGCGAGAAGCTCGCGCTGTCGAGATAATCGTCGACCGCATCCAGACCGCCCTCGTCCAGCCGCGCCTCCGGTCGTAGGAGGAATCGACGAGCCCGATTGAGCGAGCCCGCAGCAAGGATCTTCGTCTTCGGCTCCCAGTCCGGGTGGGCCCAGAAGAAGGCCTCGGTCATTTCGAAGACGGATGCCGGGGGCGGCTTCGGCGGTAGCGGGGAGCTCGGCTCGGCCACGAAGCGTTTCGATCGCAGATCGAACGGGAGACTTGCCGCATGGCCGCGCTCCAGCTCCTCCTTCCAGCTCTCAGCGAGTCCCGCTCGGTCGAAGCGCTTGGCCCACTGGATGCCGTTCGCCCGTCCCTCCACATCCCACCGGGGCTCCTGCTCGGCGACCCGCTCCCCCGTGCGCCGGTCGACGACCTTGACCGACGTCGTGGCCCGATTGATCCAGCAGGCGAAGGCCCTCGGTACGAATGGCTCGGGGTAGTTCGCTCGCGGCATCACGCGCCTCGCTTGGTGGCGCCCTTGGCGCTGGAGTGGAATCAGAGTGGGAACAATCTATCCGGTCCGCTCCGGCGTGGTGGCGACCCGCCCCCCCAGACTGCCGATCGACCGGCCTTTCATCGGGATCCCGGACGCCGAGCCTATGCCTCCTGACCTGCTGATATGCTGATTCCAACCGCCGCGGGCATCTGGTACAGCCATCGCCTACACTGGTGGCCGGGAGAGGTGCGAGAGCGGCCGAATCGGACTCACTGCTAATGAGTTGACCTGGGAAACTGGGTCCGAGGGTTCAAATCCCTCCCTCTCCGCCAAGTCGGCCGCTCGGCGTCATCCGCATCCGGCGACGGGCTTCCTGCCGAGTTCCGAACGGACCGTTCGCTCGAGGCCACGAGCACCGCTGGATCACCGGCACGGCGAGACCCCTCGACGGCGCGGATCTCGGCGCCGGTGACGCGCCGCGCGGCGTCGACCAGAGCATGTCTCGGCGCAGGTTGGCGCTCCCGGGCCCATCCCGGCGATGGATGTCAGCGGAGTGATCGCCGCGCCCAGGCGCTGATCCCGTCGACAACCAGCGACACGACGATCAGCGCGACGACGGTGCCGAGCATGCCGTTGAAGTCGAACGCCGCCCGCTGCTGCTCGAGGAGGCGGCCGAGCCCGCCGGCGCCCACCACGCCGACCACAACCGTCTCTCGCACCGCCACCTCCCACCGGTAGAGCGAGTAGGCGGCGAAACGGGCGAAGGCCACCGGCACGACGCCGTATGCGAAGGCCTGCGCGCCACCGGCACCGATAGCGCGCAGGGCCGCCTCCGGGCGAGGGTCGAGGTTCTCGACCACCTCGCCGGTGAGGCGCCCGAGGATGCCGAAGTTGTAGATCCCGAGGGCCACGGCGCCAGGCAGCGGGCCGGGGAAGAGCACGAAGAGCACGAGCAGCGCCCACACCGGCGGCGGAATGGCTCGGGTGACCAGCAGTAGCAGGCGGGCGCCGGTCGCCAGGAGGCGGCGGGCCCGGGTACGTCCGCCCCGGGCCGCCACGAAGGCGACCAGGATGGCGAGCGAGCTGGCCAGCGCGATGGCGAGCAGCGACATCTGCACCGTGTCCACCGCCTGGCGGCCGAGCTCGGCCCATCCCCCGGCTGGGAGCGACGGCGGCCACGAGTCGCGGGCCAGATCAGCCAGCAGGGACCGGGTGCGGCCGGCCACGAGCCTCCCGAGGTCTGGGCCGAGGTGGACGACACTCGCCACCACCAGCACCACGCCGGCGGCGGCGGACCGGCGCACCAACCGGGGCGCCCCCCGCCGGCGCAGGGTGGCCCCCCACAGGTCGGCGAGGGCGCTCACGATGACAAGGGCGTAGATCAGCGTCCACATCTCGCCGTACCGGAGGGACTGGAAGCTGAGGCTGAGCTGGAACCCGAGCCCGCCGGCGCCGATCATCCCAAGGATGACGGCGGACCGCACCGAGCACTCAAGCCGGTAGAAGGCGTACGACACGAGGTCGGGCAGGGTGCGGGGGAACACCGCGTACACGAGGGCGCTGAGCCGGCCCGCGCCGGCGGCGCGCAGCGCGTCGTACGGGCCTTGTGCCGAATCGTCGATCAGCTCGGAGTACACCTTTGCCGTGATCGCCCCGAAGGGAATGGCGATGGCGAGCACGCCCACCATCGGGTCGCGCCCGAGGACGTGTACCAGGAACAGGCCCCACACCGCCTCGTGCACGCCGCGCGGCAGGCCGAACAGGACCCGCCCGGCGAACCAGCCCGGCCGCACACCGTGCGCCGCCCCGGCCCGCCCGGGCCGCGACCGGCGCCACCACGTCTCGCTGGTGAGCACGCCCCCGATGCAGCCGATGACCACCGACAGCGCCGCTCCGAGCACTGCGAAGGCGATCGTCGTCCATGTGGCCGACCACGTGGTGCGGAGGAAGGCGCCCGACAGCTCGGGGTGGACGGCGGCCTTCCAGAACCGGCTCATCAGCGTCCAGCCACCCGGGTTCACCAGCGCCCGCCGGCCCACGCCGGCCGACCACAGCGCCCATACGACCGCAACGACGAGCGCGACCAGCCACGCCCGCCGCCCCGACCACCCCCCGACCCGGCGCGAGCGGCCCTTCTCCAGTGGGACGAGGTGCTCGTCCTCGGGGAAGAGGCCGACCTCGCGCTCGGTGAGGTCCGTCAGCCCCCGGGCGGCGCCCATCCTCAGGTCCCGATTCGGTACAGCTCGGTGCCCACGTCGGCCGTGACGTCGGCGGCGGGGAGGTCGAACACCACCCGCCCCGCCCGAAGGCCGACCACCCGGTCGCAGCGCCGCCGGGCCAGGTCGAAGTCGTGAAGGCTCACGAGGAGGGCCCGGCCGTGATCGGCGGCTGCGGCACCGAGGAGGTCCATCACCTCGTCGGCCCGGGCCGGGTCGAGGCTGGCCACCGGCTCGTCGGCCAGGATGAGCTCGGGTTGCTGGACCAGGACCCGGGCCAGCGCCACCCGTTGCTGCTCGCCCCCGGACAGCCGATCGGTGCGCTCCTGGAGCTTGTCGGCGATGCCGACCTCGGTCAGGGCCTGACGAGCCGAGTCCACGTCCAGGGGACGCAGCAGCGACCGCAGCGCCTGCCAGGTGGACCACGACCCGAGGCGCCCGGCGTTCACGTTGTGCACGACGCGCAGCGGCCCCACCAGGTGCAGCTGCTGGTACACGGTGCCGACGCGGCGTCGCAGCGCCTGCAGCTCGGCGGCCGTGGCCCGGCCCACGTCGCACCCGAGCACGGACACCGACCCGCTGGTGGGCGCGACGGTGCCCGTGCACAGGTTCAACACGGTGGTCTTGCCCGCGCCGCTCGGCCCGACCAGCGCCACCCGCTGGCCGGGGGCCACGTCGAGGTCGACGGCGTCCAGCGCAGGGTGGGCGCCGTAGACGACACCCACCCCGCTCAGAGACACGGCCGCAGTGGTCATCCGGCGATGAGGTTGAGCTTGCGCCCGATCTCCTCGATCTCAGTGTAGTTCCCGGCGCTGGTGGCAATGAACTTCTTGGCGCCGTAGAGGTCGAGGAGCTTGGCGTGGGTCGGGTTGGTGTAGTCGAGGGCCAACAGCGCATCGGACACCCTGGCAGTGAACCCGGCACCGAAGCGCTCGTCGGTGTCAGGCCCGGCCATCCAGTGGTAGTCGTGGTACGGCGGGCTGACCAGGAGTTCGACGACCTTGGTGGTGTCGACGGTGCCCGCATCCTTGCGCTTCTTCCACACCTGCAGGTTCAGCGCACCGGCGTCGTACGTACCGGCCTGCACCAGGTCGATGGTCTTGTCGTGGGACCCGGAGAAGCCCGCAGGGCCGGAGAAGTCGGTGGCGCTGGACAGGCCGGCCTGGTCGAGGAAGTACTCCGGCATGAGCCGCCCCGAGGTGGACGACTCGCTGCCGAAAGTGAAGCGTTTGCCCTTGAGCTCGGCGAGCTCCTTCACGTCGCTCACCGCCGCCAGCTTGGCGCCGGCGTTGGCGATGAACACCGTCTGGAAGGCGTCGTCGATGTCGCGCTGGGCCAGCAGCACCGCTCCGGGCGTCTGCAGGCGGGCCTGCACGCCGGTGAGGCCGCCGAAGAACACCATGTCGAGGTCGCCCGTCTTGAACAGGCTGACCGACGCCGCGTAATCGGTGACGGGCACGTACTCGACCTTGCGATCGAGGGCTGTCGACAAGTACACGGCCATCGCCGTGTTGATGGTGGTGAGCTTGGACGGGTCCTGGTCGGGGATGGCGCTGATCTTCAGCACCCGGTTCGGGTCGGGGGCGGCGGTCGACGTGGTGGTCGCGTCGCCGTCCGCGCCGGCGGCCGTGGTGGTGGGTTTGTCGTCGCCACAGGCGGCGACGGCGAGCACAAGCAGGGCGAGTACGGCGACAAGGGCGCGCGGGCGCCGTCGGGACAGTGTCATCGGGGATCCTCCGTAGTGATGTGCGGGCAGAGGACCGCAACGGAGTCTCCGGTGATCGAGCGCGCTAGGGCACTGAGGCGGAGGGGCCGCTGCGGTCGGTGGCGCCCGACCGGGCGCCGGCGTCGCTGGATCAGCGACGCGCGAGCAGCGGCATAACTCTCCCTTCGTCCTTAACTCAAGTGAGCCGGGCTCAGGTTAGTCCGCACCGCGTTCGCTGAGGGTGACGGGCGGCGATGAGATCGGTGCGGATCGGTCGCCGCCCCGGCCCGCGGGGGAACGAGCCGAGGAGCGGCGACGCCGTGCCTCGCAGCAGTGCGGCCGGCACGGGAGCTTGGAGGAGGAAGCCCGCGCGACCGGCGGCCTCCGCCGGCGAAGCAGGCGACGGGCGCCTGGAGTCATCCGGCCTGACGCCGGCGGGCGGCGAGCCAGCCCCTGCGCATACTGCGCCGTTCATCCTCGGTGATACCACCCCAGATGCCGGCCTCTTGCTTGGTGTCGAGGGCGAACTCGAGGCACGCGCTCGTGACCGGGCAGCGTCCGCACACGGATCGGGCGGCTTCGATGGTGCCGACGGCAACGCCGGTCCCGCCGGCCGGGAAGAACAAGTCCGGGTCGGCGAGCCGGCACGCCGCACGGTCGCGCCACGTCGCGTCGACATCGCGCACCGTCTGGAAGCCCGCGGGCTGGCCAGTGGTCATCGCCCTTCTCCCCTCAAAGCCGCCCAGGTGACTGACGCTGCCGGGTCCGGGGCAGGTAGGGAGTTTGGCCCTACCGGACAGTTGCCCACACCGGAGCACTTATCCCACGTCTGCGACGGTATGCTCAAACGCGACGGCTGTCAATCGCCCCCGCTTGACGACGTAGATGCTGACCCGGTCGGGCCCGGCTATCTCCACCATGCGTCGGGTGAAGTCCGTCGGGCTTCTCCTCGTTGGTCGAATGGTCAGAAGATGGCGAGCAGGGCGCGGGCGCCCGTGTAGATGGCGAGGGCGACCAGCAGCGCTGCGAAGGCGCGCTGCAGCGACTCGGGCTCGACCCGGTCGGCGACCCGCTTGCCGGAGCCCACCCCGGCGGTGGCCGCCGCAGTGAAGACCAGGATGGTTGTCCAGTCGACGCTGCCGGCCCCGGCCCGGGCGGCGAGGGCGACCGCCGTGTTGACGGCGATAACGAGCAGCGACGTCCCGATGGCCACACCCATCGGGAACTCGAGCACCAGGACCAGGGCGGGGACGATCACGAACCCGCCGCCGACACCAAACAGGCCGGTCAGGAAACCCACGGCGGTGCCGACGGCGCCGATCCTCGCCATCCGGCCCGGTGCCAGAGTCCGCGTGCGGGTCCGGACGGAACCGCCTCGCGGCGTCTCGGCCAGGGCGCCCGCCTCGCCGCCG
Organism: Actinomycetes bacterium; assembly: GCA_023264975.1. Taxonomy (GTDB): domain Bacteria; phylum Actinomycetota; class Acidimicrobiia; order Acidimicrobiales; genus JAHFUS01. The sequence goes on from JAHFUS010000001.1 coordinate 39,878, forward strand.
CGGGTGCAGCTCGGGCAGCCAACGACGATCCGCCAGGCGGCGACGAGGATGAGCCCCGCGAAGGCAAGGAGCAGCACGTCGCCGTCGAGGCGCCGGTTCAAGGCCGATCCGGCGACGGACCCGCCGATACCGACGATACCGAACACCAGCCCCTGGGCGACCCTGACCCGTCCGGCCCGCCAGTGTCCGTAGGCGCCGATCAGTGAAGCGACCCCGACCACCACCAGCGACGTTGTCGTGGCCGCTGACGGTGTCTGACCGGCGACGAAGACGAGCACGGGGACGGCCAGGATCGATCCGCCCCCTCCGAGGGCGCCGAGTGACACGCCGACGAGGAACCCCAGCGGTGACGCCAGCAGCGCCCGGGTACTCACCGGCCTTCCGGACGCGGTGTCGATCGCATTGTCAGCTCTCGCTGCTGGTGACCCCGAGGGAGTCGTGCTTGGCGGCGGCGGCCCATTCGTCGTCGACAGCCACCACCGAGCGGCCGGCCCGGTCCAGCAGCGACGCCGCGATCGAGGCCCGGTAGCCGGAGGCGCAGTGGACCCACACCTGGGCGTCGGGCAACTCGTCGAGGCGTTCCTCGAGCTCGTGCAGGGGGATGTGCAGGGCGCCGTCGACGCGCCCCTCGGCCCACTCGTCGTTGCGGCGGACGTCCACCACGACGACGGCTTCGTCGACGCGGGCGTCGGCGAGATCGGCAAAGGTAGCGGTCCGGTAGGAGCGGATGTCACCGCCCGAGGCCCACGTTTCGATGCCGCCGTCGGCGCCGGCGGCGGGCCGGTCGATACCGATGCGGACCATCTGGCGCTGCGCCTCCGCGACCTGTTCAGCGGTGTCGCCGACGAGGATGACCGGGGTGCCCCAGCGCAGCGTCCACCCCAGGTAGGTGGCGAAAGAGTCCCCAACCTCCAGGTTGACAGTGCCGGCGAGGTGGTCGCCGGCGAACGCCGTCCGCGACCGCAGATCCACGACCCACTCGCCGGCGTCGATCCGGCGGCGGATCTCGGCCGGGTCGACCCGCTCCGGCGGGGAGAGATCGACCGGCGCCGGGCCGGCGCGGTTGATGGGGGCCATGTGGGCGTAGTAGCGGGGGTACGCGGCCAGGCCGCTTAGGAGCTTGGCGACGAATGCGTCCTCGTCGTCGAGGGTCAACGCCAGATTCGACCGGCGTTCCTGGCCGATGGTGCTCGCGTCCGAACCGCTCGACGCCGACGAGGAGCAGAAGCTCCCGAACCCATGTGTCGGGTGCACGCCGACCTCGCCCGGCAGCTCCCTGGCCAGGCGGCGCACCGAGCGGAACTGGGCCCGGGTCAACTCCTCGGTGGTCTCGGTGCTGATTAGGTCGGTGCGCCCGACGGTGCCGTAGAGCATCGACCCGCCGGTGAAGGCCGCCACCGGCTCGCCGTCGTGCACCACCACATAGGACAGGTGGTGCGGAGTGTGGCCGGGCGTGTGCGCCGCCCGCACGATCAGGTCGCCGACCACGAAGTCGTCGCCGCCCCGCGCCCCGGTGTGCTCATAGGCGACCTCGTCGGCGGCGGCCAGCACGTAGGCGGCACCGGTGCGGCGAGCCAGCTCGAGACCGCCGGTCACGTAGTCATTGTGTAGGTGCGTCTCGAACACGTGCGTGAGCCGCAGGTCGCGCTCGGTGAGCGGCGCCAAGATGCGGTCGATATCGCGCTGGGGGTCGATGACCGCGGCCACATCGCCGTCCACGAGCATGTAGCTGCGGTCGCCCAACGCTGAGGTCTCGATCGTGATGATCTCCATCTCTCCCGCTCCGTCAGGCGACGGTGCCGGCGGTGCCGTCTCCGCGCACCACCGGCAGGTCCGCTTCGGCCCACGCCGTCATCCCACCGGCGACGTTGCGAACGTCGGTCCCGCACGCCGCCAGGACCTCGGTCGCCTTGGCCGACCGGGCGCCGCTGCGGCACACGGCCAGAACCTGCCGACCGTCGAAGCGAGAGGCGGCGTCGCTCACATCGGCCAGCGGGACGTGGATGGCGCCCGGCGCGTGGCCGGCGGCCCATTCATCGTCCTCGCGGACATCCACCAGGATCGCCCCCTGGTCCTGCAGGCCAGCCGCTGCTTTCGGGGTGACCTCGTCGTTGTTCTGGCGTCGGAACACCACACACCTCCTGCTCGGGTACCACACGCTGCTCGGGTACCAACGCCAACGGTATACCCCCATGGGTATACCGCCAAACGGTAGGATAGGCGAGCAAGACCCGTCACCGCTCGTAGGAATACCCCCACCCGTACCTCTCGTTTGAGAAAGGCACCATGGACCTCACCGTACAGACCATCGACGACCTGCTCAAGCGGCTCCGCCGGATCGAGGGCCAGGTGCGCGGCATCCAGCAGATGCTCCTGGACGGCCGCGAATGCCGCGACGTCGTCACCCAGATCTCCGCCGCCAGCAAGGCCCTCGACCAGGCCGGCTTCAAACTCGTCGCCTCCGGACTCACCTACTGCCTCAACGACCCCGAACGAGCCGCCCGTGAGGGCTACGACATCGACGACGTCCAGAAGATGTTCATGAAGCTGGCGTAGCCGCCTCCTGCGCGCCGCCGCTTGTCGGACACGGGCGCAGGCCGTCCGAAGCCGACGATGACGAGCGTGAGGATCACCCGCGTGCGCATCCGGAACCGCTCGGCAAGCGGTTCAAGTCTCGCCTCGCCGTTGCGGGAGATCGTTCCGGCTCGTGGCACGGTCGGTCATGCAAAGGCGCCGTCGGGTTCGCGGTGCTTGGTCGCGAGAATGCTGATGCTCTTGACGCCGAAGGTGTCGGTGGCGCCTTGGGCCGAGTCGGAGATGAAATGGTACGCAGGGTTCTCCTGGACGGTCTCGACCTGGAGCCCGGCGGCCTCGATGGCGCCGCGGTAGTCGTCCTGTTGCATGGCGCCGCCGATGCAGGAGGACCAGAGGTTGACGTCGCACACGATCGCCTCGGTGAGCGGACGCTCGGTGACGATATCGGAGATGGACATGCGGCCGCCGGGCTCGAGGATTCGGGCGATCTCGCGGAACACCGCCACCTTGTCGCTGCAGAGGTTGATCACACCGTTGCTGATGACTGCGCTGGCAGATTCGTCGGGGACGGGGGCGTGTTCGATGTAGCCGCGCTCGAACCGGGCGTTGGCGAATCCGTCGCGGTCGGCGAGCCGGCGCGCCTTGGCCAGCTGGGCGTCGGTCATGTCGATCCCGATCACCTCGCCGTCGGCACCGACATGGCGGGCGGCGAGGAAGGCGTCCATCCCCGAGCCGCTACCGAGGTCGACGACCCGGTCGCCCGGCTGGAGGTCGGCGAGGGCGAGGTGGTGGCCGACGCCGGCGAAGGAGTCGATGGCTTCGGGTGGGACCTGGTCGAGGTCGCCCGTCGGGTAGCCGAGGCGGGCCGCGAGCCCGTAGCCCATCTCGAAGTGGAACGTGCCGTGCGGCTCGTCGGCCACGGCCTGGTACATCGCCTTGACCTTGTCGCGCAGGCCCTCGACGTCGATGCTGGTCATGCTCATCCCTCTCGGTTGTCAGTAGCTGAAGGTGGTGGCGGGTTCGTCGCCGATCCAGTTCCACATGGGCGCGGTGCCCTGGATCTCGGCGCCGGTGATGAGGCGGTCCTTGTCGAGGTGCTTGGCGTTGAAGCAGATCGGGCAGACGTAGTAGTTGCCGCCGGCGGCCTCGTAGCGCTTCATCAGATCGGTGATGGAGGGGCAGCCGTCGCAGGCGACGCCGACGGCGGTGCCGTCGACTGCAAGGCGGACGGCTTCTTTGGTGAGGAACATGAGCGTGGGCCGGCCCGATTCAGCGGCGCCGACGGCGACAAGCAGGGCGACCGTCACCTTCTCGCTGTCCTCGAGTCCTGTGCTCAGGCTGATGACTGCCTTGCCGGCCATGACCTTCTCCCTTGTTGTCCGTGTTCCGTCTTGTCGTAAACGGTACGGATGGGGGCGGGCGGTGTCGTCGGGGGTTCCCCCTACAGATCGAGTGGTTCGAGGGTGCCGAGCAGGCCGTGCTGCAGCGCGAACAGCGTGGCAGTCGATCGGGTGCTGGCGCCGGTCTTGGTGTAGATCCGCTCGATGTGGGTCTCGGCCGTCTTCGGTGCGATCGCGAGCTGTCGGGCGACCTGGCGGGTCGACCCGCCACGGGCGATGAGGATCAGCACCTCGATCTCGCGTGGGGTGAGCCCGGCCGGTCCGCTGCGGCGCTTGCCGCGCGCCTGGCCGGCGGCGGCCAGGACGGCGTCGACGGCCTCGGCATCGAGGCGCCCGGCCCGCACGTCGGCACGGAGCTCGCTCACCGCCTGCGTCGGTGCGAGTGCCGGCCGGTGGGCGCGGGGTTCGGTCATGGCCTGGAACCCGCAGGCCGCCGCCAGCAGCCGGGCGGTGGCCGGGATCGCGGTGGCGGTGAGCCCGCGGGGGTAGCCGGAGCCGTCGCCGCGTTCGTGGGTGAGCGATGCGATGGCGCCGACGCGGGCCAGCGGCGCCGGCCGGGCGAGCATCCGGTCGGCGTAGTACGGGTGCATCCGCAGCCGCTCCCGTTCCGCGGCGGTGAGCGGTCCGGGCTTGTCCAGGATGGTGGCGGGGATGCCGTGCAAGCCGAGGTCATGGACCAGGCCTGCACGACGCACGGCCGTGATCTCCGCAGCGGGGAGGCCGCGTTCGGTGGCGGCGAGGGCGACGAGCTCGGCGACGGCCCGGGAATGGCCGGCCCTGGACGCAGAACGCAGGTCGGTGAAGTCTGCGATCGCTTCGAGGGCGTTGTCGAGCTTTTCCTCGCTCAGTCGCTGCTGGAGCGCGGGTTCGGCATCGATGAGCGCGGCCCAGTCGTGTTCGGCGTCAGGCTCGCCCAGGACGTCGGTGGCCCGGGCGCAGAACTCGTCCACGAGGCTGGGATCGAAGTGCTTGCCCCGCTTGGCTCGGGCGATCTCGACGGCCGCGTCGACGCCACCGGCACGGTGGTGGACCTCGACGGTGTCGGCGAGGTGGAACAGGCGCATCGTCAGGGCGATCGCCTCGCCACCGACATCGCCCGGCACACCTTTGCCGTCCCAGCGGGTGAACACCTGGTGCAGCGGCGCACACACGTCCTCGCCGAGCTCGAACCGCTCGGCCATGCGGGAGGTGGTGAGGCAGTGCGACATCAGGCCCCGCTGGACTGCCTTCCCACCCGTGATGACGAGGTTGGCACCGACCCGGATCCGGCGGAGGGCGGGGCTTCCCGAGCCGACGTGGCGGAGCATGAAGCCGAGCATCGGGAGCCCGGCGAAGTCGACGTCGTAGCTGTCGGCCCGGAAGGCGATGTCGTCACCGAACAGGGCCGCGACCTCTGGGGTGTCGGCCACACAACCCACCCACGCCAGCGTGACCGCGTAGTAGAGGGCGCTGCGCCCGCCCGCCTCGACCCCTACATGCTCGCCGAGCGCGGCCGCGATGCGCCAAGCCCTCAGCACGTGATCCATCGGTTGACCGAGACCGAGGTCGGTGGCGAGAGAGAACGAGCCGACGAGGTCGGCCAACCGGATGCCGCTGTCGGCGGGCCCCTTCGACGGGGCCGGTCGCGAGTTGGTCACCGCCACGGCCACCGCGTTCGCGTTTGTGGGGTGAACCCCTGACGACGGCCGCCGTCGGGGCCCGTACGGTCGCTCATGAGGATCTCGGAACAGGAGAACGCCGTGTCAACCACGCAGGACCCCGCCACGCACCCTTCGGCACGCTGGTCGGTAGGGGGTGTGTTCCTGGAGGCGCTCGCCACCCGCGACTACGCGCAGATGGCGTCCACGCTCAGCGGCGACGTGCGGTTCCGGGCGATGCTCCCCCCCGGCCCCATGGACTGGAACGGCGCCGACGAGGTGGCCGGGGTGTTCAGCTCGTGGTTCGCCACCGCCGAGGACTTCGAGCTGATCGACGCCTCGGTCGGCGAGGTCGGCGGCCGGTTGCACCTGTCGTGGCGCCTGCGGGTGCGTCCCGCGCCGTTCGGGATCGGCGACGGCTGGCACGTAATCGAGCAGCAGGCCTACGCCGACGCGGCCGACTCCATCGACACCCTCGACCTGCTGTGCTCGGGCTTTCGACCCGAGCGCACCACCGATCGCATCTAGCCGACGCCGGGAGCATGGCCCCTCACGCACACGGGTGGCGCCGAGGGCGGCGAGGCAGTCGGCCTCGGTATCGACGTTGTCGGCGTCGGTCATGTGGGTCCTTCCATCGGTCATGCACCGGCCGCGACGGGGAGTCCGGCGCGGCGCCATTCCGGGAAGCCGTCCTCGAGGCGGGCGGCATGGAAGCCGCGCTTGCGGAGCTCGCGGACGGCCTCGTCCGCGTAGACGCAGTACGGGCCCCGGCAGTAGGCGACGACCTGACTGTCGGCCGGGAGCGCCTTGAGATGCTTGCGCAGCTCGGTGATCGGGACCGACCGTGCCCCGGCGATGTGCCCCGCGGTGAACTCGGCCTCTGGGCGGACGTCGAGCACCACGAGCGTTCGATCCCTGAGGCGGGCGGCGAGCTCGGCGCGGTCGACGGTGTCGATGCCGTCGCGATCCCCGAGGTAGGCGGCGGCCAGCTTCTCAAAGCCGGCGCCGTGGGCTTCGGCGACATCTCGCACCGCCGCCCAGAGCTCAGCGACCCGATCGCTGGCGACGCGGTAGTGGATGCGGGTGCCGTCGCGTCGCGTCGTCACCAGCCCGGCCCGAGCCAGCGCCCGCAGATGGTGCGACGTGTTGGCGACGCTCTGGTCGAGCTCGCCGGCGATCTCCTCGACCGAGCGCTCCCCCTGCGCGAGCACGTCGACGATTTCGGCCCGCCGGCCCGAGCCGAGCGCTTTGGCGACCTCGGCGAGCCCGTCGAACAGCGCATCCTTGGCGGCCCGGTCACCCATGGGCCCCATCCTGACGACTACCGGGGCACCTGTCAATGTTCAAACGACTACTTGACAATTATCTCCGCCGGCATGAGACTGCTCAGGTCACCACTTGAGTGGAGGAGGTGGGCGATGCCTGACCTGGACAGTGCTTCGGGCGAGACCGCCGGGCGGGTGGGCGGGCCGCGACGGCCAGCGGATCAAGGGGTCGACGGGTCCGGTCGGTCCCAGACCGGGACCGGACCGTTCGAGATGATGACGGCCGCGGGTTCCTCACCGACCAGGGCCTCTTGCACACCGTCGCGGTCATGGCCCGCGTGGTGCGCCGGCCGGCGAACATCCGCACGGTGATGTGGTTGGTGCCCCGCATTGCCAAGGCCGTCCCCTACCTGGGCTACATCTTCGTGGCCGGAGACAAGCCGGCGTGAGCGAACCGCGGTTGGACATCATCGCCGTCGTCGACGAGGGTCTCGGTCACTCCTCCTACGTCGTCGCGCTCGGAGACGGCTCCGCGCTCGTCGTCGACCCGGCCCGCCTCCCGGACCGGCAACGCCGGCTCGCCACGGAACGCGGCTGGACACTGCGATGGACTGCGGACAGCCACTCGCACGCCGACTACATCTCGGGCAGCCCCGAGCTCGCTACCCAGGGCGCGACCTTCCTCGCATCGCGAGGCGCCGACCTCGAGGTAGCGCACAGGCCGATCGAACCCGGCGAGGCGGTGGTGGTGGCCTCCGGTACCGAGCTTCGGGCCATCCCCACCCCGGGCCACACGCCCGATCACCTCGCGTACCTGCTCACTGTCGACGGACAGGCCGAGGCCCTGTTCTCCGGCGGGTCGCTCATGGTCGGCGCCCTAGGACGGACCGACCTGCTCGGCGACGAGCGTTGCGATGAACTGACCCGGTCGTTGTTCCGGGCACTTCGCACCGAGGTGATGACGCTGCCCGACGACCTTGCCGTGTACCCGACGCACGGGGCCGGGTCGTTCTGCTCCGCACCGGCCCGTGCCGGCCGCACGACCACGATCGGGATAGAGCGGGCCACCAATCCGCTGCTCGCGATCGACGACGAGGACCGCTTCGTCGCCGAGATGCTCGCCGGTCTCGGCACGTTCCCCGGCTATTTCCGCGAGCTCCCCGAACGCAACCGCCGCGGTCCACGTCTCTACTCCGCACCCCCCACCCTCCCCCGCCTCGACGTCGCCGCAGTCCGGACGAGGCTCTCCGAAGGGGCGGCGCTCGTCGACGCCCGACGCATCGACGCGTTCGCCGCCGCGCACGTGACCGGGTCGATGTCGATCGAGCACCGACCGGTGTTCGCGAGCTGGCTCGGTTGGCTCGTCGCGCTCGACCGGCCGATCGTGTTCGTCCTCGACGACACCACCGACCGCGACGCGCTGGTCCGCCAGTCCCTCACGGTCGGCCACGAGAACCTGCTCGGCGAGCTCGACGGCGGCGTCGACGCCTGGGCGGTAGCCGGCCTCCCCGTCGAGCAGACGACGATCGTCGGTCCGGGCGAGGTGCGCGGAACATTGCTCGACGTGCGTCAGTCCCTCGAATGGGCGGCTGGGCACGTGCCCGGCTCGGTCCACGTCGAGCTGGCTTCGCTGGCCTCGACCCCAACGGATGATCGTCCGGTCACGGTGCTGTGCGGGCACGGCGAGCGGGCCATGACCGGGGCCAGCATCCTCCAGGCCGCCGGCCACTCCGGCGTTGCGGTGCTCCGGGGTGGACCGGGCGACGTTGCCGCCGCCATGGGAACGACCCTCGAGACCGGATGAGCACGCTCACCGATCGCCCGATGGTGCCGGTGCGGCTCGGGCTACGGGAGAACCTGGCGCAGTTCAGCCTCCTCGTCGCCGTCAACGCGCTGGTCGGCGGGATGATCGGCCAGGAACGCACCGTCCTACCGCTGCTCGCCGAGCGCGAGTTCGGGCTGACCGCGTTCACCGCCGGACTCACCTTCATCGCCGCGTTCGGTGCGGTGAAAGCGGTCACGAACTTCGTCGCCGGCACGCTCGCGGACCACTTCGGTCGCAAACCCGTGCTCGTGGCCGGCTGGATCATCGGGGTTCCGGTGCCCATGCTCCTGATCTGGGCCCCGACCTGGGGATGGGTCGTCGCCGCCAACGTCCTGCTCGGCATCAACCAGGGCCTCACCTGGTCCACCACCGTGATCATGAAGATCGACCTCGTCGGCCCGGCCCGCCGCGGGCTCGCCATGGGGTTCAACGAAGCTGCCGGCTACGGCGCCGTCGCCCTCACCGCCCTGGCCACCGGCTACATCGCAGACAACGCCGGCCTGCGCCCCGAGCCCTTCTACCTCGGCATCGCCTTCGCCTCCCTGGGCCTGGGCCTCTCGACCCTGTTCGTGCGCGAGACACGCGGTCACGCCGAGCACGAAGCCCGCAACCACGACCACCAGGACGAGCTCAGCACCGGCGAGGTGTTCCGGCGGACCAGCTTCACCGACCGGGCGCTGTCGTCGTGCAGCCAGGCCGGGATGGTGAACAATCTCAACGACGGCCTCGCCTGGGGGCTGCTGCCGATCCTCTTCGCCGACGCCGGCCTCGGCCTCAGCCGCATCGGCGTGCTCGCCGCACTCTACCCCGGCGTGTGGGGGCTCGGTCAGCTCGTCACCGGTGGCCTGTCCGACCGAGTCGGCCGCAAGCCCCTCATCGCCGGCGGGATGCTCACCCAGGCCGCCGCGATCGGCTGGATCGCCGCCACCACCGGATTCGCCCCTTGGGCGCTCGGCGCCGTCATCCTCGGGGCGGGGACGGCGATGGTGTACCCGACCCTGATCGCGGCGGTCGGCGACGTCGCCCACCCGTCCTGGCGGGCCCGGTCCGTGGGCGTCTACCGGCTGTGGCGCGACGGCGGCTTTGCCGTCGGTGCCCTGCTCGCCGGGGTAATCGCCGACTGGTTCTCGATCACCGCCGCGATCTGGGCCGTCGCCGCGCTCACCGCGCTCTCCGGTGTCGTCGTGGTGGTGCGGATGTACGAGACCCACCCACCGGGCCTCAGCGAGGCGAGACCGCGACCCCGATGAGATCGGACAGCCGTGACGCGGGGGCGTCACCGGCGAGCACCAGCGACGTGATCCCGAGGTCGTGGGTGCCCGGCGCCGGCATCGCCGTGGACCAGTCGAGGGCCGTCTGAAGCCGCGCCGGCGCGCCGGCGGTGGACAATGTCGAGGTGCGTGTCCGGCTGCTCGGGTCATTCGATGTCGAGGGGGTGCCCGAGCGTCGGCTGGGCAGCCGCAAGGGGCGGGTCCTGCTGAAGGTGCTCGCGCTGGCACGGGGCGTACCGGTTTCCGTCGACCGCATCGCGGACATCCTCTGGGGTGACGACCAGCCGGCCCGTCCGGCCGACCAGGTCGGCGTGCTGGCCTCCCGGCTCCGTGGCGTGCTCGGGGCCGATTGCATCACCCGATCCGACGCCGGCTACTCCCTCGTCGCCGACTGGCTGGACGTGGAGGAGCTCCTCGATCTGGCCGCCGTCTCGGCCGAGGCGCTGGCGACCGGGCGTCTCGGGGCGGCGAGGGCGGCGGCCGGCGCCGCCCTCGCCCTTGTCCGTGGTCCGCTGCTGCCCGACCTGGACGGCGCCTGGATCGAGTCCGAGCGGGCCGCAGTGAAGGCCACCATCACGCGCGTCCAGCGGCTGGCCGTCGACGCTGCGGCCGCAGCCGGTGACCACGGCGCCGCCGCGGGGCTGGCGGAGCAGGCCCTGGCCGGCGATCCGTACGACGAGACGGTGCTCCGGGCCCTGATGGCCGCCCACCTCGGGTCGGGGCGGCCGGCGTCGGCACTGGCCGCCTACGCCAGGGTCCGGAACCGGTTGGCCGAGGACCTCGGGGTGCCCCCCACGGCGGAGACCGAGGCGGTGTACCTGCGGGCGCTGGCCGCGGCGGACGGCGACGTGTCGCCGGGCATGCCCGCACAGCGGTGGGCGCCGGAGGGTCTGGTCGGCCGGGCCCGGGAGCTGGCGTCACTCGACGCCGCGCTGGAGGCGGCCGCGGCCGGGAGCGGGACCATCGTGGTGGTGGAGGGGCACGCCGGGATCGGCAAGACGACACTGGTCAACGGATGGACCCGAGCGGTCGAGAGGGACGCCGTGGTGCTGCGGGGCCAGTGCGACGAGCTGGGGCGGGACCTTCCGCTCCAGCCGGTGACCGACGCCCTGGCCGACCACCTCCGGATGATCGGCACGGAGAGGGCCGGCGCTCTCGTCGGTGACGCCGCCACAGTGCTCAGCCCGGTGCTGGGGCCGATCGTCGGGGCGTCCGCGACCGTGGTGACCGACACCGGCGCGGCCCGGGCCAGACTCTTCACCGCCCTGGTGGAGGTGCTCGACCGCGTCGGTGGGGGCGGGCCGGCCGTGCTCCTCATCGAGGACCTTCACCAAGCCGGCTCGGGCACACTCGCCTGGCTCGCCTTCGCCCGCCGGCGCTGCCGGCACACCCTCCTCCTGGTGACCACCCGGCCGGGCGGCGCCAAGGGCCTCGACCCGACACACCGGATCGAGCTCGGGCCGCTCGGTCGGGATGCCGTGTCCGAGCTCGTGGGCGACGAGCGCGCCGGCGTCCTGTTCGAACGCAGCGGGGGGCATCCGTTGCTGCTTGCCGCGCTGGCCGCGGAGCCGGACGGCGTGGAGCTGCCCGCCACGTTGAGGGACGCAGTGGCCTCCCGCGTCGACTCCCTGGGCGAGCAGGCCGGCCTGCTGTTGCGGGCGGCGGCGGTGCTCGGGCCTGAGTGCGACCTCGAGCTGCTGGCGCAGGTGGTCGGCGTACCCGTGGTCGACGTGCTCGGCCACCTGGAGACGGCGTCGCTGGCCGGCCTCATCACCGAGCGCGGGAGCCGCTTCGTCTTCCGTCACCAGCTCATCCGGGAAGCGTTGGAGGCGGCCACGGGCGCCACCCGGCGTGCCCTGGTCCACCAGCAGGCGGCCCGGTTCCTGGCGGCGCGTCCCCATGCCGATCCGCTCGCCGTTGCCGTGCACGCCCGGGCGGGAGGAGACAACCGCCTGGCGTCATCGTCGTTCGTGGTCGCGGCGGTTGCTGCCGCGGCCCGGTTCGACCTCAACGCGGCGGAGGAGCACCTGGCGGCCGCCCTCGACCTCGACGAGAGCGCCGACGCGTACACGGCCCGGGCCCGCGTACGCATGAGCCGGGTCGCACTGGAGCCGGCGGCGGCCGATGCCGAGCGGGCCGTCGCACTCGGAGGCGGCGCGGTCGCCCTGGAGGTGGCGGGGTGGGTCGCCTACTACCGGCGCCTGTACGACGATGCCCGCGCATACGCCGACCAGGCGGCGGCCCGCGCCGGCGACGGGGCGGTGAGGATCAGTGCCCTCGCCCTGGCCGGGCGGATCAGGCACGGCGAAGGGGACCTGGCCGGAGCCGCCGCCCTCCTCGGCGACATGGGCGACGGGCCACCGGCCGTGCGGGGCGTCGCCGACGTGTGGCTGGCCCAGGCCCGCCTCCACCAGGGCCGGCCACTCGACGCCCTCGACGCACTTGCCCGGCCCATGGTGGAACCTGACTCCCTCGGCCACCCCTGGGCCCCGCTGCACCTGCGTTTCAACCGGGTCATGGCCCTCGGCCAGCTGGGCCGGGTGTCGGAGGCGCTGCGCGTCGCCGCCGAGCTCGACGCGGTCGTCGGGCGGGAGGGCCGGGTCGGGGCGAGGTTTCAGGCACCGGCGGCGAACGTGGGGGCATGGATCCTGCGGTGGTCGGGGCGGGGCGACGAGGCCGACGACCGGAACCGGGCGGCCCTGGAGGCGACGGGCGGGGCCTCCGGGCCCTCCGCCGACGCCCTGGCCGAGGGCCACTACGTGGCGCTGCTCGACCTGGCCGACGGCCACGTCCTCCGGGACGAATGGACGGAGACGGCGGCCCTCGCCGCCCGCTTGGCGGCGCTCGACAACTGGCGGGGGACGATGGCGTGGCACCAGCGCCACCGCCTCGGCCTGTTGCGGGCCCGCCTGGCGCTGGCGGACGGCGATGCCGGGGAGGCCGCCCACCTGGCCCGGACGGTTGGCGACGACGCCGCCCGCCGCGGGGCCTGGCGCTACGAGCTCCTCGCCCGTGCCGTCGCCGGGCTGGCCGACCCCGGTATCGACGCCCGGGAGCTGGACCCGGTGGTCGAGGGCCTGGGCCGGTGCGCGGTGGTGGACGGGTGGCCGGTGGTGGCCGCCCTGGCTGCGGCCCGCCGCTGCAACGCGTGGCGGGTCGAGGCCGAACGCCTGGCGGCGAGAGTGGTCGACGAGGCCGGCGACGCCGCGGGCCCGGCCCGCCGATTCGCCGAGCGAGTGCTCACGGGCTGACGGCAGTTACGACCAGGATGGAGCGAATGAGGGGCGGGGGCCGATCGCCCAGCCGGCGAACGGCGTCCGCTGCCAGGGCATCGCGTTCGGCGGGCGGGAGCCGGGCCACGAACGGGGCGTGCTGGGCGAGGCCGAGCCTCCACTCGACGAGGTCGTGAGCATCGAGGTCGGGGAACGGCACGTGGACCACCTCGACCGACGCGTCGAGGCCGGCGGCGGCGGCGGCGGCGTTGCCGTGCTCCATCGTGGCCAGCCCCGCAGTGGCCCCGGCCCGCATGGTCACGTACCACGGATCGGGCGTCCATCCCCGGGCCGAGAGAGCCGCCTCGACTGCCGCCTTCACCGGATGGGCGTCGTCGGCCGCATACGACGCCACCAGCAGGGCCCCGCCTCGTCGGGTGACTCGGGCCATCTCGCGGAGCCCGGCGGCCGGTCCGGGAAGGTGGTTGAGGGAGAAGGCGGCGACGGCGGCATCGAAGGCGTCGTCGGCGAAGGGCAGTGCGACGGCATCCCCAGCCGCCGCCGGCGGGCGGTCGGCGGCGTGGTGGGCCAGCATCCCGAAGGCGGCGTCCACAGCGACGACCGCACCGGCGCCGGCGGCGAGGACGGCGCGGGTGGCCGCCCCCGTCCCCGCGCCGACATCGAGCACCCGGGCGCCTTCCAGCGGCACCGGAGAACCGGCCACCAGCACCTGGGCCAGCCGGTCGTAGATGCGGCCCGGGCCCTGCTGCCACGCCCCGCCGGTGGCGGAGTAGGCAGCGGCCAGGTCGCCGGTCAGAGCCACGCCGCGCCGGCCGCCGCCGCGTCACACCACCACCCCAGTTCCCCGTCCTCGCCGAACGCCTTCTCCCAGCCGAACTGGACGACCGCCCCCAGCAGGCACAGCCCGAGCTGGCGGTCCCACCACGGCGCCGTCTCGACCCCGTGGCGCTCGAGGGCCTGCCGGAAGGCGGTGGTGGTCGCCTCCTTCGAGATGGGCAACCGGGCGCGGTCGAGCGCAAGGTGCCAGGTCAGCTCGTGGCAGGCCGGTCCCTCGCCGACGTAGGCCCAGTCGATCAGCACGGTGCGGCCGTCGGCAGTCCTGCCGGCGTTGGACGCCTTGACGTCGCCGTGCAGGAGGCACGACGGCGTCCGGCGCAGTGCGTCGGCCAGCGGTGCCGGGTCGTGGCGCAGGTCGTCGACGAGGCGGACGAGCGGGGCGGGGGCCCGGTCGGCGAAGCGCCCCCAACCCTCGTCCGCCAGCCGGGGGGCCCGCTCCGGCCAGCCCAGCGCCCGCTCGCCGTCGAGGGCGGCGTGGCCGAACCACGCCCACCTGGTGGCGTAGGGGAGCAGGCCGGGACCGGACACCGGGTCGTCCCGCCAGCCCCACGTGGCGGCGCAGAACCCGGCCAGGTGATCGATGAACGCGGCGTGCTGCTCGGCGTCGATCAGCGCCTCACCCTGGGGGAGCAGCTCGGCCGTCACGTCCCGCATCAGGAGGGCGGCGCCCCACCCGTTGCGACCGTGGCCGAGCGCAGCACCTACCACGGCGTGGTCGACCAGGTCGGGGGCGGCGTCGAGGAGCCCGGCGGCCCAGGCCCGCACCGGCCGGCACCCGAGGTCCCCCGACACCCGCATGGTGAAGTCGTCATCGAGATGCAGGTACTTCACGACGTGGGCGACGCCGTCGATCCAGACCCGCTCGAAGGCGGCCGAGGAGCGGCCGTCGGGATTGGCGAACGGCTCGCGCCGTTGCGCGCCGGCCAGTAGCTGCTCGACGGACGGGGCCAGCGCCGGCACGTCAACCAGCATTGTCGGCCGCCGCCATCTTGGCGAGGAGAGCCGCATCCCACTGGCCCCCGCAGAAGAACCGGTCGGCGGCGATCCGTCCCGAGGCGTCGAACCGCAGGACGTGGATGTGGTGGGCGGCGTGGGGCACCCCTCGGACCAACCAGGTGAGGAGGTAGGTCACCACCTCGCCGCCGTCCAGGGCGAGCCGCTCGAGCTCCTCGAAGGTGCCGGGGTGCCGGAACCAGGCGTCGTACTGGTCGCAGAGCCGGCCGGCGCCCCGCAGCGGGAAACGCCACCCGGGGACGGTGGCGTCGAGGGCGGCGTCGGCGGCGAAGAGCTCGTTGGGGACGCCGTCGCCACTCGCGATGGCCTCGAGGAAGCGGTCCACCGTTCGGCTACCGAGGACGTCGACGTCGGTCGAGATGCTGTTCACGGTCATGGCTACATCCTCCGTCCCGCTCCCTGCAGGAACCCTGCACCACCGGCTTGGCGCATCCCGCCGCCCTCGGGGTTCGTTGCAGGGAGTCTGCATGGTCCGGTCCGTACGGTCGGTCCCGGTACCGTAAGGGCGGTCCCGACCACCGGACTAGGAGGACGATCGAATGGCGAGGACGGATGTCCATCGGGAGATGAAGGAGATGTTCGGCGAGGTGATCGGGTTCGTGGACCTGATCCCCGACCAGTTCATCGACGCCGAATGGGAGCTCATCAAGGGGGTCCAGTTCGGCGAGACCCTCATCCCGAACAAGTACAAGGAGCTGATGGGGCTGGCCGTCTCCGCCGCCACCCGCTGCCGCTTCTGCGCCCTGTTCCACACCGAGTCGGCCAGGCTGTTCGGCGCCACCGACGACGAGATCGAGGAGGCGATGCACTACACGAAACTCGTCATCGGGTGGAGCACCTACATCAACGGGATGCAGGTCGACTACGACGAGTTCAAGGCCCAGGTCGACCGCGTCGTGGACCACGTCAAGGCGACGGCGGCGGCCTGAGATGCGACTGGGTTGGGACCGGCCCGGGGTCGTCCGGGCCACGCTGAAGGTGGAGGAGCTGGCCGCCCTCGTGGCCGGCGCCCGGATGGCGGCGGCGGCACTGGCCGGCCAGTCGGCCGAGCAGGCCGCTGAGCTGGACCGGGTGCTGGTCGGCTTCGACCGAGCAGTGGCCCACCTCGGGCCGGTCCCCGACCCGGCCCGCTGAGGCGGGCGCTAGCGGCGGCTCAGGGCTGAGGCGGCGATCATCGCCACGCCCATGCCCATCGCCAGACCGACGCCCACGTAGACACCGCTCGGCGTCTCCTTCCTGGAAGTGGTGGAGGTGAGGGCGGTGCCATCCAGACCGACCGAGGCCATGTAGACGTCCTCGGCCTGGTTCGTCACGTTGCCGTTACGGGTGTCCTGCCAAGCGAAGTACGCGCCTTCCCTGGTCGAGGTGATTCCGACCGGGCCGGCCGAACCGATGCTGTTGGAGAACACGCCGATCGTGCGATCGGAGCTGCGGTCCGACACCCGCATGCTCGGCGTGAATGTGGCGCCACCGTCGGTGGACGAGGCGTAGAACACGTCGGTGGACGCAGTGTCCGACTCGGGGTCAGCGGCGGCGATCGGGCTCAGCCTGGTGTCGTACCAGGCAACGTCGAGCCTGCCGTTCGGCGAAAGCGACATGCCGGGGTAGAGGTGGTTGTTGCCCTTGCCGGCGTCGTCGTTGACCGTGCGGCGCTTGCTCCAGGTGGCGCCGCCGTCGGTGGAGCTGCGCAGGTAGATCTCCGAGCGGTCGGCATCCTTCAGCGCCGCGTTCTTCGGCGTGGCGCTCCCGAACCAGGTGACGTACAGCGTCGTGGAGTCGGGGTCGGCGACGAGCACGGGCGTCCGGTAGGACCGGTCGTTCCCCGGGTCGACCACGGTGTGCTTCCACGTCTTGCCGTGATCGGTGGAGCTGTAGTGGTTGATGGGCCGCAACGGGGTCGGATCGGGGAGCTGGTAGGTGCGACCCCAGTTGACGGCGTGGACCGTGCCCCGACCGTCGACCGCCAGCCAGGGATGGTCGGCTCCGAGCGGGCTGGTGATCTCGACCGGATCACCGAACGTGCGGCCACCGTCGGACGATGCGGCGATGGGGTTCTTCAGCTTCTGCGTCTTGCTCGAGAATGCGCCCTGGCGCCACCCGACGTAGACATAGTTCGGGTCGTGCGGGTCGACGGCGCCGACGACGCCCTTGCTGTAGTTGTCGGGAGCGCCCTCGGCGAAGCGGTGGACCGTCGCCGTCGTAAAGCTTCGCCCACTGTCGCTCGACCGGGCGAGGTAGATGTTGCGCACGATGGCGTCCCGGTCGTCCTCGGTGGTGACGACCCGCTGCTTGGTGAGGTCGGCCGGGTCGTTCGCTGCGAAGGGGATGTACAGCGTGCCGTCGGAGCCGAAGAAGACGTTGAAGTAGGCGCCGTACTCGGCACCGATGGAACAGTCGGTGAACGGCTTGACCATCATGTTGCCGCCGGCGAACCAGCTGCGGCCGGCGTCGGTCGAGATGTGGACGACACACTCACGCGTGCCGCGTGCATCGACCTCGGCCACCACCAGTTCGCCGTTGCGCGGGTTGCGGGCGATGAGCGGAGAGTTGTGAGCACGCACCGGCGACGGCGTGGCGGTGACCTGGACCGCGGCGGTCACCACCGGCGGCCGCGTGGCTCCCTGCCCTAGCGCGCCCGGCGCCAGCAACGTCAACCCGACCCCGAACAGGCCGATGCCCGCGCCGAGCAGTCTCCACCTCATGGTCTTGTTCCCTTCTACGCGTCGAGTGACGGTGGCTGACGGGTACGGCTCGGAGCCGGCCGGGGCTCAGTCCTTCGCAGACGGCGCTTCCGCCGTGACCGGGACGGGCTGGCGGCGGGTCTGGCGGACGACGGCCATGAAGCCGGCGCCGAACAGGACCAGGCCCAGCGTGCCGAGGCCGAGGGCCAGGGTCACGGCGCTCGACGAGCCCGACCCGGCGGTAGAGAAGGGCCGGCTGCTCACAGCCGGAGCGGCGATGGGCTGGGTGCCCGCGCCGAGGACCTGGAAGGCGGCCCGGGCCGGCGTTCCGTAGCGGTCCTTTCCTTCGGCGTCGAGCTGGCGGGCGACCAGGACGTAGGTGCCGGGCTGGCTGTCGGGGATGGCGAAAGACGCAGCGACGTTGCCTGCCGAGTCCGGCACGGCCTGGGCGACCACTGGACCGTCGAGCGCGTTCCAGTGCAGCACGACCGGGGGAGCCGCCGCCTCAGCGGTGGACACCTGGAACGAGGACCCGGTGACCGTGATCGGGTCGCCGACCGCGCCCGAGGCCTTGCTCAGGTTGAGGGTCGCGAGGCTGGTGCAGGCGAAGCTCGTGGCACCGAGAGCGACCACTCCCAGCACGACCGTCGAGAACGCGAGAGCGGCAGTCCTTTTCATGGTTCCTCCCCGAATCCGACCCTTGTCCGCCAGTCTTTCAGACGGCCCACCCCGCTACAAGGGTGTCGGTTGCCTATAGGCGGAGGTCATCTACCGGCGGCGGAATGGTGGTGCCGGCGGCAAGGAGCGGCATAACCGGCCGAACTGGCTCGGGGTCGGACGGCCCGGGGACGCTGGGTACGGCGGGGGCGGCCGGTGCGAGCAACCGTTCGAGTGCTGTGCCGTCGAGGCTCTCGACCTCGATCAGCGTGGTTGCCACGGCGTCGAGGACGCTACGGAAGCGGCGCAGGATGTCGAGGGCATCGGCGGCGGACGACCGCACGATGTACTGGACCTCGGCGTCGACCTCCGACATGATCCGCTCCGACCATCGGGCGCCGCCGAACCCGTCGACGGCGTCCTCGGCCAGGGGGCGGAACGAGATCGGGCCCAGCCGCTCGCCCATCCCGTGTTCGGTCACCATCCGGCGGGCCAGGCGTGTGGCCGTCTCCAGGTCGCTGGTGGCGCCGCTGGACTGCTCGCCGGTGGCCAGCTCCTCGGCCGCCCGTCCGCCGAGCGCGGCCGTGATTCGCGCCACCAGCTGCGAGCTGGTGACGGCCGCCTGATCGCCGTCGAGCTCCCACCAGGTGAACCCGCCGCCGTGGCCGCGGGCGATGATCGACAGCTTCGCCACCCGGTCGGACCCCAGGGCGGCGGCAACTACCGCATGGCCCGCCTCGTGGTAGGCGATGCGCAGCCGATCGGCTGGGCTCAGCACCCGCGAATGGCGCTCCGGCCCGGCGACCACCCGCTCGATGGCGTCGGTGAGGTGGCCCTGGGTGATCGAAGGGCTGGCCCGCCGAGCGGCCAGTAGGGCCGCTTCGTTGACCACATTGGCCAGGTCGGCACCGGAGAAGCCGGGCGTGCGCCGGGCGATGGCGGCCAGGTCGACGTCGTCGCCGAACGGCTTGCCGCGGGCGTGGATGCGCAGGATCCCCGTCCGGCCCCGCACGTCCGGCCGTTCGACCGCTATGCGCCGGTCGAACCGGCCCGGGCGCAGCAGCGCCGAGTCGAGGATGTCCGGGCGGTTCGTGGCGGCGAGGACGACGACGCCGCTGCCCGAGTCGAACCCGTCCAGCTCGACCAATAGCTGGTTGAGGCTGGCCTCGCGCTCGTCGCTGCCCCCGACTGACGCCATGGACCGGCTGCGCCCGACGGCGTCCAGCTCGTCGATGAAGACGATGCACGGCAGGTCCTGCTTGGCGACGGCGAAGAAGTCGCGGATCCGGGCCGCGCCCACGCCGACGAACATCTCCACGAAGTCGGAGCCGGCGATGGAGAAGAACGGCACGCCGGCCTCGCCGGCCAGCGCCCTGGCCAGCAGGGTCTTTCCGCAACCGGGCGGCCCGGTGAGGAGGATGCCCTTGGGCACGTTGGCGCCCATGGCCACGAAGCGGGTCGGGTCGTCGAGGTAGTCCCGGATCTCCACGACCTCCTCGATCGCCTCGTCCAGGCCGGCTACGTCGTCGAACGTGATTCTCGACGCGCCCCCCTCCTGGCGACGGGCCCGGGAACGGCCGAAGCCGGTAAGAGCGTCGCTGCCCCGACCCACCAGCAGGAAAAGGATGAACAGCCCGTCGACGACGACGAGGGCGGGTAGGAGGACCGTGACCGGCCCGACCAGGTTCTTGAACGGCTGCTGCTTGACGCGCGTGGGCACGCCGGCCTCGTCCAGCGTGCCGGTGAGGCGGGCGAACAACGTCTCCCGCCCGCCGGCGAAGGCCAGCCAGTAGCGGCCCTGGTCGTAGGTGCCGACGATGCGGTTGTCCGACTCCAGGATCGTGGCGTCCTGCACCCGGCCGTCGCCCACGAGGTCCTCGAACTGGTCGATGCGCAGTTCCATACCTGGCGTTCGGGGGCTCGAGAGCCACAGCACCGTGCCGTACAGGGTGAGCAGGAGCGGCAGGGCGAGCCCGCACAGGATCAGTGCCCGGCGGCGGCCGTCGGGGCCGTCCCGCTCGTCCGGGCGGCCCTTCTTCCGCTGCTTCGGCGAGGTCGGCGCCCCCACGGTCAGCCCTTCGCCGGAGCGCCGGACGCCGGTTCGTACACGTCGACACATCCCTGGGCGACTGGCGGCCGGCCAGGGAAAGCGCCGTCGCCCGCCACCTGCATCACGCGGCCGTCGGTCAGCCGGACCGCGGCGTGCTCACTTCTGGGGCAGGCCATGCGGCCGGCATCGTTCCACGCCTCTCCGTCCGCGTCGAGCACCTCGGCATCGGCCAGCGATCGGCGCACGCCGCGGTCGACGGACTCACCACCGGCCACGAGCACGCCACCGCCGGCCAGTGTGATGGCCGTGGCCCCCGCGCGGGCCCGGTTCAGGGCGCCCGTGGGTCTCCACGACCCGGTGGTGGGATCGAAGACCTCGGCGGACGCGATGGCGGCGTCGGCGAGCGGGCCGCCGGAGCCGCCGACGACGACGATGCGGTGGTCCGCCAGCTCGGCCGCGGCGTGGTTGGTGCGCGCCTCGTGCAGCGGCGAGGACAGCACGAAGGCTCGTGCAGCCGGGTCGTAGACCTCGGTTGCGGCCGTGGGAGCCGGGCCCGTGCCGCCGGGCGCCGGCGCCAGCCCGCCCGCCACCAGGACCCTGCCGTCGGCGAGTAGGGACGCGGTGTGCTCGAAGCGGGCGACCGCCATAGCGGGACCGGTCGCCCAGGTGGCGGCGGCCGGGTCGTAGATCTCGGTAGACGCCAGGGGCGTGACGGCCTGGCCCGTGCCGGAGGCGTCCTCCCCGAGGGACGTGCCCCCGGCAGCGAGGACGCGGCCGTCGCCCAGGAGGGTGAGCGTGTGGCCGAGCCGCGCCGTCCCCATCGGAGCGGTGGCCGTCCACGCGCCCCGGGGCGGGTCGTACAGCTCTGCGCTGGCCAGCGGCCGGCCGCCGGCCACACCCCCGGTCACCAGCACCCGCCCGTCGGGCAGAACCACGGCCTGGTGGCCCCTGCGGGCCTCGCCCATGGAGGCGGTGGCGCGCCATGCGCCCGTTCCCTTCTCGTACAGCTCGGCCGCCGCCACGGGCACGGCGCCGACACCGCCACCGGCCACCAGCACCTCACCACTGCGCAGGACCACAGCGACCGTCGATCCCCTGATCGACCCCAGCGACCGGCCCTTCGTCCACGAGCCGGAGCTCGACGCCTTCGCGGGTCCGGCCTTGGAGTCGCTGCCCGAGGAGCGGGACACGACCAGCGCCGCCACGGCGGCGATGGTGCACGCTGCGCCGACGGCCAGCAGCCACCGGCCCCCGGCGAGTCGCCTCCTTCGCCCGGCGCCGGCCGGCTGGCCGCACGCTTCGCACCGCAGCCCGACATCGGTGCGCACCAGGCAACGCGGGCAGATGGCCCGCCCACACGACGCGCACCGAAGCCGGGTCGGCTGGGCGTGGCGATCACAGAGGAGGGTGTCGGTCTCCAAGGCCCGTGACGCTATCGCCCGACCCGGTACGGATCATGGGCTCGGCGCGGCGGACGATCCTCAAGTGGTCTGGTGGTCGACCGGATCCGATTCGATGACCTCGGAGCCGGCACGCGCCGACCTTGCAGGGCCGGTTCGATGTGGACACTGCCTGGTCCGGCGAAGATCCGGGCCCACGGATCCTTCCCCGGAGCCGGTGGGAGCAGTGCACGCGTCGTCAGCCAGGCACGGACCCGTGGGCAGCCCGGTATGCGGCCCACACCTCGGCGGGCACCCTCCCCCTGGCGCTGGTGGTCAGCCCCGACAGCACGGCCCAGGCCCGCACGTCGGCGGTGGTGGGCTCGGGCGCAGGCACCTCGCCGACGAGTTCCAGCTGGGCGAAGGCGAGGTCGGCGGGCCGGTGGGTGGCCAGCTCCAGGGCGGCGGCGCCGAGGAAGCGGTAGGCCCACTCCTGGGCCAAGGGACGGGTCTCGCAGAACACCAGCGGCACCGTGGGAAAGCGCACCTGCGCCTCGGCCAGCCCGTCGAGCACGACCGCAGGGCGCACCCGTTCGAGCCGGAACACCGCGGAGTAGCGGTCCTCGACGACCAGCGCGGCCCGGGGAACGCCGGCCAACTCGGCCAGGAGGTAGCGGAGCCTGCCGCCGGTCAGCGTGGCCACGAGGTCAGCGAGGCTCTTGCGCTCGACGGCGGCCACGATGTGCCCGTCGAGCTCCACCGCGTAGTCGCCGGCCGGCAGCGCCCGCCGGACGGTGTCGGCCTGCTGGGCGGTGAACCGCCACGGGTAAGTCTCGTGGCTGTCGACCAGGATCTCGAGGCGGCCGGCGGCGCTGCGGGCACGGGGCACGCCGACGTTGGGGCGGGCCTGCTTGGAAGTCCTGGCGCTCTGCCAGAAGATCGCCTCCCGCCCGCCCTTGAGGCGGGTGAACACGATCTGGGAGCGGTTCTCCCGCCCGCGGTCGAGCACCAGGTCGACGGCTGCGCCCCGCCGAACGCACGACCGCACGGGCACCCGCTCGACGATCTGCGGCTCGTCCGGCCAGTCGTCCGTGCGGTGGCAGTACACCTTGGCCGTCCGGGGCCAGGTGTCCCTCACCTTGAGGACGACGCCGCCGCCGTCGAGGGGCAGCCGGATCAGATACGGCAGCGAGGACTCGGCATCGGGGTTGACGGCTACGGCGAACTCGGGACGGCCCATCCGACCCACAGTCTGGCCGCCGCTCCCGCCGGCGTGCCGCATGCCCGTTCCGGGTGCGGCGCCACCCGCCACATACCCTCTGCTGCGTGCAGCCGCCCCTCCTGGCTCCCATGCTGCCGAGCGCGGTGGCGCCGCCCCGGGACCTGAGCGGGTACCACATCGAGCCGAAGTGGGACGGAGTGCGCCTCGTCGTAACGGTGCACGACGGTGCGATCACCATGATCACGCGCAACGGTCGCGAGGTGTGCTCGCACTACCCGGAGCTGGCCGGCCTGGTGGGGGCACTCGACGGGCGCTCCGCCGTCCTCGACGGCGAGGTGGTCACGTTCGACGAGAAGGGCCGGACGAGCTTCCAGCGACTACAGCAGCGCATGCATGTGGCGCGGCCTTCGCCGGACCTGCTGGCCGACGTCCCCGTGGTGGCCATGCTCTTCGACGTGCTGTGGCTCGACGGCGAGCTGCTCACCGGGCTCCAGCTGACCGAGCGGCGGCGGCGCCTCGAGGAGCTTCCGCTCGAGGGCCCGAGCTGGCACCTCACCCCGCTGCTCCCCGCCGCGCCGGTGGACGAGCTGCTGCGGGCGTGCAGGGCCGTGGGCATGGAGGGTTATGTGTTCAAGCGGGCCGACTCCGCCTACTTCCCCGGCCGGCGGTCGATAGCGTGGATCAAGCTCAAGTGCATCCAGCGCCGTGAGCTGGTGGTGGGCGGGTGGACCGAAGGGCTGGGCGGTCGCAGCGGCTCGATCGGCGCGTTGGTTGTGGGGCTCTACGGCCTCGACCGGGAGACCGGCGGCAGCGACGGGCGGCTGCGGTACCTGGGCAAGGCCGGGTCCGGTCTCACCGAGGACTGGATCCGCCAGCTCACCACCGTCGCCCAGCGCCTGGGGACCGAAGTCAACCCGTTCACGGAGCGCCTCTCGAGCGTCCACTTCCTCGATCCGCTGCTCATCGCCGAGATCGCCTACACCCAGATCACCGAGGGCGGCACGCTTCGTACCCCGACGCTCCAGGGCTTCCGCACCGACCTCGATCCCGCCGACATCGTCGCCGACGAGGAGCTCCAGGGCATCCTCGACCGCCGCGACCTGCGGCTGCGCATCCAGGTCTGAGGGGCGCCACGTGGTTTCCCGGCGCCGTGCGGGGGACAATGGGGGCATGGCCAGATCGATCTGGGGTGGCGCCATCAGCTTCGGGCTGGTGAACGTGCCCGTGAAGCTCTATACCGCCGTGCGGAAGAAGGACGTCCGCTTCCATCAGATCCATGCCCCTGACGGCGCGCGCATCAACCAGAAGCGGGTGTGTTCCGCCGACGGCGCCGAGGTGGCGTACGAGGACATCGTCAAGGGCTACGAGATCGCCAAGGGCCAGTACGTCATCATCGAGCCCGACGAGCTGGAGTCACTCGATCCGGAGACCACGCACACGATCGACATCGAGGACTTCGTGCAGCTGGACGAGATCGACCCTCTGTTCTTCGACGCCTCGTACTACGTGCTACCGGACGCCCGTGGCGAGAAGGCCTACCGCCTGCTGCTCGAGGCCATGCGCGACGCCGGCAAGGTGGGCATCGCCAAGGTGGTGATGCGGTCCAAGCAGTACCTGGTGGCCGTGCGGCCGGTGGGCGAGGCGCTGGTGATGTCCACCATGAACTTCGTCGACGAGGTCGTGGCCCAGGACGAGCTCGACGGGCTGCCCGGGCCGTCGGAGGGCGTGAGCGACCGCGAGCTGAAGATGGCCAGTCAGCTCATCGACTCCCTGTCCACCGACTTCGACCCGAGCAGGTACGAGGACACCTACCGAGAGAAGGTGCTCGATCTCATCGAGAAGAAGGCCGAGGGCCAGGAGATCGTGGCGCCCACCGAGACGAGGGCCACCACGCCGGTGGTCGACCTCATGGCCGCCCTGGAGGCCTCGCTGGCCGCGGCCAAGGGCGACTCCAGGGCCAAGGGCAAGGCCCGGGACAACGACGACGACGCAGACGCCAAGGCGGGCCGGAAGGCGTCATGACCACACGGTGCCCGTGCTGTCGGCGCGGCGCCGGTCCGTCCCACGCCGCTCTGGCCAGCCGATCCGGACCGCCGCGGCACCGATCAGCTGACCGGTCCCCGTGCGGACGCCAGCACGGTGGCTGAACGCACGGCCAAGCAGTCCGGGGTCACCGTCGAGGTCGGGGACCGCCGGCTCAGCCTGTCCAACCTCGACAAGGTCCTGTACCCGGAGGCCGGCTTCACCAAGGGACAGGTGATCGGCTATTACCAACAGCTCGCGCCCGCCCTGCTCCCCCACCTGGCCGGCCGACCACTCACGCTGAAGCGATACCCCAACGGCGTGGACAGCAAGTTCTTCTACGAGAAGCGCTGCCCCACCCACCGGCCCGACTGGGTGCAGGTCGCCCCCGTGCGGAGCGGCCACAACCAGGACGTCATCTGCTACTGCGTGGCGGCGGACCTGGCCACGCTGGTGTGGATGGCCAACCTGGCGGCCCTCGAGCTGCACCCGTCGCTGTCGAGGGCGGACGGGATCGAACGCCCGACCATGATGGTCTTCGACCTCGACCCCGGTCCGCCGGCCACCGTCGTCGAGTGCTCCCGCATCGCGTTGCGCCTGCAGGAGATATTCGGCCGGATGGGCCTGCAGAGCGTGGCCAAGACGTCGGGTTCCAAGGGCATGCAGCTGTACGTGCCCCTCAACACGCCCGTCACCTACGAGGGCGGCACCAAGGACTTCGCCCTGGCCGTTGCGCAGCTGCTCGAGGGGCGGTACCCGGCCGAGGTCACCTCGAACATGAAGAAGGACCTGCGGCCAGGAAAGGTGTTCATCGACTGGAGCCAGAACGACCAGCACAAGACGACGGTGTGCGTGTACTCGTTGCGGGCCCGGGCCCGGCCCACCGTGTCGACGCCGGTGACCTGGGACGAGGTGGCCGCCACCGCCGAGTCCGGAGATCCGGGCTCGCTGGTCTTCGAGGCGGACGACGTGGTGGAGCGCGTGCGCCGGCTGGGCGACCTTTTCGCCTGCCTCAACGAGGTCGACCAGACCCTGCCCCGACTCGCTTGACCCCTGCTCCCCCCGACATCGCAGTGACGCCTGCCGCACTGGCGCGCACCACCGGCTCGGGGTGGCGCATGGGCGCCCTCCTGGCCCTGTCCGCAGGGCTGGTGGCCGCCTTCTCGCTGCCGTCATGGGGGTGGTGGCCACTCGGCGTCGCCGGCGTGGCCGCCCTGCCGGCGCTGCTCGCCGACCGGGGAGCGAGGGGCAGGGCGATGGTCGGTGTCGGCTTCGGCGCCGGCTTCTTCGTCCCCGGGCTGTGGTGGATGGGTGAGTTCAACCCGGTGGGCGCCGCCCTGGTGATGGTGCTGGAGACCGCCTTCGTGGGTGCCGCCATGGCGGCCGTGCCGCCTGGGAGGGGACGCACCGTCGCGCTGCCCGGCGCCCTGGTGCTGGCCGAGGCGGTGCGGGGGGCGATCCCCTTCGGCGGCCTCCCTATGGCCGGGCTGGCCCTCGGGCAGGCCGACGCGCCGATGGCGGGAGCAGCCCGCATCGGGGGCGCGCTGCTGGTGCTGGCCCTGATCGCGGTGGCCGCCGTGGGCGTGGCCGAGCTCGCGGCACGGCGCTGGGCGCCGGCCGCCCTCGCCCTCGGCCTGGCCGTCGCCACCACGCTGGCCGGCGCGGTCGCTCCCGATGGCGGCGCCGGCAGGCCGCTCCACACGGCGGTGGTGCAAGGGGGCGGCCGGCGTGGGTTCACCGGCGCCGAGGGGGACGACCCGGCCGAGGTCCTCGCCCGCCACCTGGCCGCCGGAGACGACGTGCAAGGGCCGGTGGACCTGGTGGTGTGGCCGGAGGACGTGATCGACGTGGAGGGACCGATCGGTGGGCAGCAGGAGGGCGCCCTGCTGGCCGACGCGGCCCGTCGAGTGGACGCCACCCTCGTCGCCGGGGTGGTGGAGGACGCCGGCCCCGACCGGTTCCGCAACGCGGCGGTGGCGTGGGGGCCCGACGGGGCCATCGTCGACCGCTTCGAGAAGGTCCACCGGGTCCCGTTCGGCGAGTACGTCCCGGGTCGGGCGTTCTTCGACCGCTTCGCCGACCTGTCCCCCATCCCCCGTGACGCCATCGCCGGCAAGGGCCCCGGCATCCTGCACACGCCCGCCGGGGACCTGGGCGTGATGGTGTCGTACGAGGTGTTCTTCGCCGACCGGGCGCGCGGTGCGGCCCGGGCCGGCGGCCGGCTGCTTCTGGTGCCCACCAACGCCGCCTCGTTCAGTACCAGCCAGGTGCCGTCGCAACAGCTGGCGACGGCCCGGTTGCGGGCCATCGAGACCGGACGCGACCTGGTACAGGCGGCGCCCACCGGCTACAGCGCGGTCATCGACAACCGGGGCCGCGTCACGATGCGCTCCACCCTGGGCCGGCGCCAGGTGCTCCACCGCACCGTGCAGCTCCGGTCGGGCTCGACCCTGTACGTGCAGGCCGGCGACTCCCCCGTGCTGGCCCTCGCCGCTGTTGCGCTCGCCGCCGGGTGGGCGTTCAGGCGACGATCTCGTCGGCCAGGGCGATGCGCAGGTCCTCGTCCTGGACGAAGACCAGCTTGTTGAAGATGACGAACTTGGCGACCCACAACACGCCGAAGGCGGCGATCACGGCGGCGTTGATGATCATGGCCTGGGCGAGGCGGCCGGAGGTGAGCTCGTGCGCCTTGGTCTCGGCGAAGTCGGCCGTCCAGGTGGAGAAGACCAGGCCGAGGAGAGCGAGGCCCCAGAACGGGACGATCTCCTTGAGGAAGTGCGAGCGGCCGGTCTTGCCCCAGGTCCACCGCCGGTTGAGGTAGTAGGACGGGATGCCGCCGATCACACACGCCAGCAGGTTGGCCGACTTGGCTGTCCAGTGCAGTCCCGCGTACAGGGTGAACAGCGCGATCTGGCTGACCACCACGGTGACCACCGAGACGAGCACGTAACGCACCGCCTTCCGGCCCCCGGGGGTCCTCGACCGCGCCCGGAGGCTGCTCACCGTTAGCACCACCGGTCGATCTTAGGGGCCTGTGCGCCTGACCTCCATCAGGCGCCCATGGCGTGGTAGCCGCCGTCGACGTGGACCATCTCGCCGGTGGTGGCGGGGAACCAGTCGGACAGCAGGGCGGCGCACGCCCGGGCCACCGGATCGGCGTCGCCCACGTCCCAGCCGAGCGGCGCCCGCGCCGACCAGGCGTCCTCGAAGGCCGAGAAACCGGGGATGGAGCGGGCCGCCACCGTGCGGATCGGGCCGGCGGCCACCAGGTTCACCCGGATGGCGAAGGGACCGAGGTCGCGGGCGAGGTAGCGGCAGGTCGACTCGAGCGCCGCCTTGCAGACGCCCATCCAGTCGTAGGCCGGCCACGCCTGGCGGGCGTCGAAGTCGAGCCCCACGATCGACCCGCCGTGCTCCTTCATGAGGGGGAGGGCGGCGGCGGCCAGCGCCTTGAACGAATAGGTGGACACGTGCAGCGCGGTGGCCACGTCGTCCCACTCGGCCTTCAAGAAGTCGCCCCCCAGGCACGACGGCGGGGCGAAGCCGATGGCGTGGACCACGCCGTCGAGGCGACCCCACCGGGCGCCCAGGTCCTCGGTGAGCCGGGTCAGGTGGGCGGGGTCGGTGACGTCGAGCTCCAGCACGTCGGGCGGGCGGGGCAGGCGGCGGGCGGCCCGCTCCGTGAGCTTCATGGGACGGCCGAACGACGTGAGCACCACCTCGGCGCCCTGCTCCTGGGCCACGCGCGCCACGCTGAAGGCGATCGAAGCCTCCGTGAGCACACCGGTCACCAGCAATCGCTTGCCCGAAAGCAGCATCAAGGACTCCTCAGGGTTCGACGGTTCGAACGCCGGCGGCCGCCCCCGCCGCCGAAGGCGGCCCCGACGGCTGCCGGCAAGAAAGGTCGGGCGGAGGCAGGCCGCCTCCGGCGGCCTGCTGGAGCGCCACCAACTCGGTGAGCAACCTCCGGTTGCGAACCGAAATCACAATGGCGTGTTGGCGTGCCGGCGCGTGACCAGGCTCTCGCGCTTGGTGCGGAAGGCAGCGAGTGCGGCGGCCACCGCCCGGCGGGTCTCTCCGGGCTCGATGACGTCGTCCACGAAGCCCCGCTCGGCCGCCACCAGCGACGAGCAGTAGTTCGCCGCGTAGTCGGCCTCCAAAAGGTCCCGCTCCCGCTCCCGGTCGGCCTCGTCGTCGATGGCGGCCAGCCGGGCCCGGTGGAGCACGCTCACCGCTCCGGCCGGCCCCATGACGGCGATCTCGGCCGCCGGCCAGGCGAGGCTGATGTCGCCGCCCAGGCCGCGGGAGTCCATCACGATGTAGGCCCCGCCGTACGCCTTGCGCAGCACCACCGACACGCGCGGAACGGTGGCTGCCGCGTAGGCGTGCACGAGTTCGGCGCCGTGGCGGATCATCCCCCGCCACTCCACGTCCTTGCCCGGCTGGAAGCCCGGGGTGTCGACGAAGGTGAGGAGCGGCACGTTGAACGAGTCGCAAAGCTGCACGAAGCGGGCCGCCTTGCGGGACGCGTCGATGTCGATGGTGCCCGCCATGACCGACGGCTGGTTGGCCACCACCCCGACGGGCAGGCCGGCCACGGTGGCCAGGCCGGTGACCATGCTCGGCGCGTGCAGGGCCCGGACCTCGAGGAACGAGTGCTCGTCGACCACGTCCTCCACCACGACCCGCACGTCGTAGGAAGCGGTGGCGCGGTCGGGCACCGACGCGGCGGCGACGTTTGTCTCCCGGTCGACGGGATCGGTGACCCAGCGGGCGGGTGGCTCCTCGTTGTTGTTGGCAGGCAGGTAGGCCAGGTAGTCGAGCACGACTCCCAGCGCCTCGTCCTCGTCGGCCGCCTCGGCCCACGCCACACCCGTCCTCACCGCGTGGACAGCGGGACCGCCCAGTTCGTCGTGGGTGACCTCCTGTCCGGTGAACCCTTGTACCACCGCCGGCCCACTCACGTAGGCGTACGAATCCCCGGTTACGACGACCACGTCGGCCAGGCCCAGCAGCAGCGCAGGGCCGGCCAGGCACGGGCCGCTCACCACCATGGCCACCGGCACCACACCCGACGCGGCGGTGAGCGCCCGGGCGACCTGGCCCCATGCATGCAGCGAGGCGATGCCGTGGCTCACGTCGGCCCCCGACGTGGCCAGCAGGCCGATGATGGGCGCACCGAGGTCGGCGGCGGCGCGCACGAGGCGGGCCACCGTCTCGCCCTCGGCCGGACCGATGGCGCCCCTGTGCTCGCCCCCGCCGAGACGGAACAGGCCCATCGGCCGCCCGTCGAGCTCGGTGAGCTCGGCCAGGGCGGCAGCCGAGCGCTTGCGGGCCAGCGGCACCTCCCGCCCGTGCTCGTGCGATCCGCCGGGCAGCGGCCCCGGCTCAGGATGTCCGTCGGGACCCGACAGCTCCTCCCCCGCTGCCCCCGCCCCGGAGGCGGCGCCGGCCTCCTGGGCCTGCATCACCCCTGCTCAGCCCGTACCACCAGGGTGGCGTTGTGGCCGCCGAACCCGAACGAGTTCGACAGGACGGGGCCCGAGGCGGCGCGCGGCTCACCGTGGACGATGTCGACGGTGACGGTCGCGTCGGTGCGCTCGTGGTTGGCGGTGGGGGGCACGAGGCCGTTGCGCGAAGAGAGGATGGAGGCCACTGCCTCCACCGCGCCGGCGGCACCGATGAGGTGGCCGGTGACGCCCTTGGTGGACGTGACGGGCGGCGGGCTGCCGGCGAACACCTTCACCAGCGCCTCCGCCTCGGCCGCGTCGTTGAGCGGGGTGGACGTGCCGTGGGCGTTGACGTGGCCGATGTCAGCCACCCCCACCCCGGCGTCCTCGAGGGCCAGCTCCATGCACGCCACCGCGCCGCTGCCGTCGGGCGACGGGGCGGTGATGTGGTGGGCGTCGGAGTTGCGCCCGTAACCCACGATCTCGCCGTAGATGCGGGCGCCGCGGGCCTCGGCCAGGTCCCAGCGCTCGAGCACGAGGAAGGCGGCGCCCTCGCCCATGACGAAGCCGTCCCGGTCGATGTCGAACGGGCGCGACGCCCGGGCCGGATCGTCGGAGCGGCCGCTGAGCGCCCCCATGCGGGCGAAGGCGGCCATGGCGACGGGCGTGATGGCAGCCTCCGCCCCCCCGGCCACCACCACGTCGGCTGAACCGTCCCGGATGAACCGGGCGGCCTCCCCGACCGCGTGCGTGCCCGCCGCGCACGCGGTGGCGATGCAGATGTTGGGCCCCTTCCACCCGTGGCGCATGGCGATGGTGCCGGCGGTGGCGTTGGCCATCATCATGGGGACGAGGAACGGGCTGACCCGCATGGGGCCACGCTCGAAGAGGACCTTCTCCTCCGCCTCCTGCGTCCACAGGCCGCCCACGCCGGTGCCCGCCACCACGCCGCAACGGTTGGGGTCGGCCCCGATGTCACCGGCATCGGCCAGGGCGTCGGCGGCGGCCGCGTAGCCGAGCTGGGTGACCCGGTCGGCCCGCCGGGCCTCCTTGTGGCCGAAATAGGAGCCGGGGTCGAAATCGGGGACCTCGCAGGCGAAGCCGACCGGCTGCTCGGTGGCGTCGTAGCGGGTGATGGGCGCGGCCGTGGGCCTGCCCTCTAGCAGGGTGGCCCAGAAAGTCGCCAGGTCGGAGCCGGCGGGCGTCTTCACGCCCATGCCGGTGACCGCCACCCGGGGCCGGCCGCGGTGGTCGGTCGCGCTCATCGGTGCCCTGCCACTAGGTCCCGACGGGGAGCTTGCCCAGCACCACGTCGACCGCCTCGCCGACGGTGGTGATCTCGCCCAGCTCCTCCTCGGGGATGGTGACGTCGAAGCGCTCCTCGAGCGCCATCACCAGCTCGACCAGGTCGAGGCTGTCAGCCTCCAGGTCGTCCTTGAACCGGGCCTCCTCGGCCACGAGGTCGGCATCGACGCCCAGCACCTCGACGGCGGCCTCCTTCACCGCTGTCAGCACCTCAGTTCGCTCCATGTTCTGCTCCTTCAGGTCGTGCAGCCGCTCGACGGCCGCCGTCTCGATCTCGATCTCGTGTGCATTCCAGCAGGGTCAATGACCCATACCCAAGCCGCCGTCGACAGGCACGACGGCTCCTGTGACGTAGGCCGCAGCGGGAGAGCACAGGAAGGCCACCACCGCTCCCACCTCCGAGGGCGTGCCCATTCTCCCAAGTGGGACGGCTGCCGTCATTTCCGCCCGGCGGTCGTCGGTGATCGACTCGATCATGGCGGTCTCGATGGGGCCCGGCGCGACCAGGTTCACGGTGATGTTGCGGGAGCCGAGCTCCCGGGCCAGCGACCGGGTGAGCCCGATGAGGCCGGCCTTGGTGGCGGCGTAGTTCGCCTGCCCGCCGGCGCCGACGGACCCGACGACCGACCCCATGTTCACGATGCGGCCCCACCGCCGGCGCACCATGCCCGGCACGGCCCGGCGGGTCACGTGGAAGGCACCGTCCAGGTTGGTGGCCACCACCTTGCCCCACTGCTCGGCGCTCATGCGCATGAAGAGCCCGTCGGCGGTGATGCCGGCGTTGTTCACCAGCACCTCCACCGGCCCGAGCCCCTGCTCGATCTCGGTGTAGGCGGCGTCGACGGTGGCCGGATCGGTGACGTCGATGTGCACGGCCATGCCGCCCACGCCGGCCGCCGTCTTCTCGGCCGCCTCCTGATTGGCGCCGTAGCCCACCGCCACCCGGTGGCCGGCGGCGGCCAGGGCTTCGGCCACGGCCCGCCCGATGCCGCCCGAGCCCCCGGTGACCAGGGCCACCCGGCCGGCGTCCTCTGCCGGCGCCACTGTGCCCGCGGTTCCCGTCACCGGGGCGTCGCCCATCACGCCGGCTCCCCGTCCCAGCGCAGCACGGCGCTGGCCCACGTCATGCCGGCGCCGAAGCCGGAGAGGAGGACGATGTCGCCCTTGTGCAGGCGGCCCTGTTCGGACGCCTCGGTCATGGCGATCGGGACGGACGCGGCCGAGGTGTTGCCGTAGCGGTCGAGGTTCACCACGGCGCGTTCCATGGGGATCCTGAGCCGGCTGCAGGCCGCCTCGATGATCCGGACGTTGGCCTGGTGGGGCACGAACACGTCGACGTCGGCCGGGGTGAGCCCGGCCCGCTCCAGGGCCATGGCGGCCGATTCCACCACGATGCGCACGGCCCGGCGGAAGACCTCGCCGCCCTCCATGCGCATGTAGCGGTCGCCCACCGGCACCTCGAGCAGCGGGGCGGCCGATCCGTCGCAACCCAGGTCCCACGCCAGCAGGCCGGCGGTGGGATCGAGCGGGCGGCCGAGGACGGCGGCGCCGGCGCCGTCGCCGAACAGGATGCGGGTGCCGCGGTCGTCGGGGTCGGTGATGCGGGTGAGGGTCTCGGCGCCGATGAGCAGGACAGGCTGGTCACCGGCCATGCCCGCCGCCGCCACCAGGCCGTACACGAAGCCGGCGCAGGCGGCTCCCACGTCGAGGGCGCCGCAGCGCAGTCCGAGCAATTCCTGCACCAGTGAGGCGGCAGACGGCAGCACCTGGGGAGCCGTGCACGTGGCCACCAAAACCAGCCCGATGTCGCCCGGCGTGAGGCCGGCGTCCTTGATGGCGGCGGCGCCGGCGGCGGCACCGAGGGTGACGGCCGTGTCCGACGGTGACGCCACGCGGCGCTCACGGATGCCCGTGCGCTCGACGATCCAGGTGTCGGTCGTGTCGAGCATTCGCTCGAGGTCGGTGTTCGTGAGCCGGCCGTCGGGCACCGCCATGCCCAGGCCGAGAACTGCAGTGTTCAACTAGCTGACCCGGAGCCAGGCCACGGGCTGGCCCTCGCGTACCCGCTCACCGGCCTGCGCCATCATCCCCACGAGCCGTCCCGTGAAGGCACTCCTCACGGGCAGCTTGCGCCCGCCGACCTCCACCATGCCGACAAGCTGGCCCTCCTCGACGACGCCGCCCTCGGCTGCGCTCTCGTCGTCTACTGGGTGGAACACGCCGACGGCCGGCGCCAGGATCACACGCTCGGGCACGCCCAGCTGCTCACCCTGCGTCAAAACGGGACTCACCGGAGCACCATCCTTCGGATGGCGCTGGTGAGTCCAACTGCCTCGCTCATTGGTTCGCTCGCCTGCGGCTCGCTCACGATTGGGCCCTTTCGAGATCGTCGGTGCTGCGAACGTTGATGCCCGGCGCGATGCGCCGGGCCAGGCCGGCCAGGGTCGTGCCGGGACCGACCTCCACCAACTCGGTGGCGCCCATGCGCACGAGGGTCTCCACGGACTGGCGCCACCGCACGGGGTGCACCAGATGGTCGGCCAGGCGCCGGCGCCAGCCGCCACCGTCCTTGTAGGCCTTTCCGTCGCCGTTGGAGACGACCGGCGTGGCGGTGGCCAGCAGCTCGGCATCCTCCAGGTCGCCGGCGAAGGCCACCCGGGCCTCCTCCATCAGCGGGGTGTGGAAGGCGCCACCGACCTGCAGGCGAGCGGTGCGGCGCACCCCGGCGGCGGGCGCGGCGCCCACGGCGCAATCGACCCCTTCGGGGGTACCGGCCACCACGACCTGCCCGGGGGCGTTGTCGTTGGCCACCCAACAGGCGTCGGGAGCTGTCGCACACACGGCGTCGGCCTGCTCGGGGGTGGCGCCCAGCAGGGCCACCATCTGCCCCTGTGTGCGGTCGGCCGCCCGCTGTGTGTGGCTAGCGCGGCGGGCGGCCAGGCGGATCCCCTCGTCGAACGGCAGCGTGCCAGCCGCCAGAAGCGCGGTGATCTGGCCCAGCGAGTGGCCCGCGAACGCCACCGGCTCGCCGATGGACCGCCCGACCTTTTCCCACGCCATCAGCGACGACAGGAGCACGGCCAACTGGGCGTCCTCGGTGCGGTCCAGCTTGGCCTCAGGATCGAGAAGGAGCGGCGACAGATCGCGGCCGAGGACACGCTCCGCCCGCTCCACCACCGACCAGACCTCGTCGTGGCGCCACTCCTCGCCCAGGCCAGGGCGTTGCGCGCCTTGACCAGGGAACATGACACCAACGGGCACGGAGGACCTCTTGCTGGGGAGCGGGGGGACTACCTTCAGGTTCCGACCCCGGCTGCTCACCGTTCGTTACACAATCAGTCGGAAGATTCGCGAACGTCATATTAGGTTGCGCCCATGGGGGAGCTTCGGGATGGTGCCGGCGGCGCCCGCGGCACACCGGTCCGAGCAGTGACCGGGACCGACTTCGTCGCCCTCCTTCCCCACCGCTCGCCGTTCCTGTTCGTCGATGTGGTCGACGGCTGCGTGCCCGGCAGGTCGTGCGACGGCCGCTACCTGGTCACGGGCGACGAGCCGTTCCTCGCCGGCCACTTCCCCGGTAACCCCGTTGTGCCCGGCGTCATCCAACTGGAGGCGCTGGCCCAGGTGGGTGCGGTGGCGCTGCGGGCCCATCCCGACTTCGCCGACCGGCTTCCCCTGTTCGGGGGGGTCGAGAAGGCCCGCTTCCGCCGCATCGTCCGGCCGGGGGACGAGATGACGCTGCATATCGTCATCGAGCGCCTCAGCAGCCGGGGTGGCTGGGGCGACGCCCGGGCCACGGTGGGCGGCGCCGTGGTGTGCGACGCCCGCATCTTCTTCACCTTCGCACCGTCCGCTTCGTAGCGCGACGCCGCCGGCCACGCTTGGTGGCCGGCGGTTCACGCGGAAGGCCGCCTCGGCCGGATGGCCGGTGGTGCGGCGGTCGTAGCGCCGCGCCCGGGCGATCTGACGCCGGTCTCCGGATCCAGATCGCCTCGGAAGGTCAGTCCCCGGGAACGACGACGAAACCCGGCTCGACGACGAGCGCCGGCGCAACAGCAGCGGCACCGGTGCCCGCGCGGGCCAGCCACAGGGCGGCGGCCGTCGTCAGCGCGAATCCGGTGGCGGCGACACCAGCGAGGCCGGGGCGGGCGCCGTCGCCCAGGGCGAGCACACCGACGGCGGCCGGAACGAGCGTCTCGGTCACGACACAAGCGGCCGTGATGGTCGTCACCCGGCCCCGCTGAAGGGCGGCTGCGAAGAGCAGGAGGCCGAGCGCCACGTAGGCCACCACGGCCCAGGCGAGGGGGTCGACGACCATCGCCGGATGGGGCGGGGCGGCCATGACGCGACCGGTCATGCCGAACCCGGCGAAGGCGAGGCCGCTGAGTGCGCCGAGGGCCATGCCCGGACGGGTGCCGGAGGGGCGTCGTTCCACCCAGACCGCCAGGAGGACGAGGCCGGGGATGCCGGCCACCAGCAGCAGCGAGGCCATGCCGCGACCGGGTTCCGTCCGCCCGGGCGCGGCTGACAGCCCGAGCAGCACGAGACCGCCCACGATGCCGGCAACCGCCAGGCGCTCGGCCGGGCGCAGCGCCTCCCGTGCCACCACACCAGCGACGACTGCGGTCACCGCGAGGGCCGAGGCGAGCGCCGCCTGCACGACGAACAAGGGAAGGAGCCGCACCGTCCACGCCGTCAAAGCGAAGCCCACCCCGTCGAGTGCGAGCCCGAGCAGGTAGGGCCCCTGGCGCCCGAGACGGCCGAAAAGGCGGATGTCGAGGGCGCGGCCGACGTCCGCCCGGGCGGCCGACGCGTGCTGGAGCACCGAGGCCACCCCGAAGCAGGCGGCCGCCACGAGGGCGCCGGCGAACGGGACGGTCAGCATGCCGGAACTGCGCCGGCCGACTGCTCCGCCGCCCGACCAGCGCTCGCGGACGGGGCGGTCACCACTCGGTGAGGTCGGAACGCCCGTCGGTGAACAGCGAGCGGGGCGGGGGGAAGCCATTGAAGTGCGAGGCGTAGCTGGTCGTGTAGGCGCCGGCTGACCCGATGTACACGTGCTGGCCTTCGGCCAGATCGGCGGGCAGCAGCGCGCCGTAGAACATGGTGTCGCTGCTGTCGCACGTCGGCCCGGTCACCGTGAACGGCACCAGGGGCGACGAGTCGGGGTCGTCGGTGCGCAGGGGGAACCGCCAGCGGCCACCGGTCTGGACCGCCTCCATCATCCCGTTGTAGCCACCCACGTCGAGGTAGCACCATGGGCCGTCACGTCGATCGTCCACGCCGATGACGGTCGCCACCAGGACTCCGCTCTCGGCCACGAGGAACCGCCCGGGCTCGGCCACCAACACCGGCGGGCGGTGGGGCAGCCGGTCGAGGGCGGCACGGATGCCGGCGGCGATCTCCTCGAACTCGGGAACCGGATCGCAGTAGCGGGCCGGAAACCCGCCGCCGATGTCCAACATCTCGAGCCCGATCCCGTGCCGCTTCAGCAGGCGCAGGAGCACGCCGCACTGGGCGATGGCACGCGGCCACGCTGTGGCGTCGGCACACTGCGACCCCACGTGGAAGGTCACGCCATACACGTCCAGGCCGAGATCTCGGGCCAGCAGGAGGAGGCGGCAAGCCTCGTCGACCGACGTCCCGAACTTCTCCGACAGCGGGAAGAGGCTTTGGTTGTCGTTGACCCGCAGGCGCACGTAGACCTTGCTACCGGGTGCGTTGGCAGCGAGCTTGTGCAGTTCTCCTTCGCCGTCGAAACCGAACAGGCGGACGCCGCCCTGGTAGGCGTCGCGGATGTGGCCGGCCGGCTTGACCGTGTTGCTGTACAGCGCGCTCCCGGCGTCGCCGCCGGCGGACCGAACCATCTCGAGCTCGAACAGCGAGGCGATCTCGAAGCCGGCGCCCAGTGCGACAAGCGAGCGCAGCACGGTCGGCGCCGGGTTGCACTTCACCGCGTAGGAGATCGCCGTGTCGGGAAGGCACGCCTGCATGGCCGCGTAGCGGGCGGCGATGACCGACGTGTCGCAGAGCAGCACCGGCGTCGGATGGCCGAACGGGCCCAGAGACCCGGGCGTGAGCGCCACCGGCCAGTGGGCGTCGAGGTGGGCCGGCGGTGCGGTGTGCACGATCTGCGTGGACATCGGCGTTGTCTCCCCCTGGCGTCCCGTCGCTCCATACGACCGCCGCCGTTCAAGCCTCGGCTCGTTTCACGACGTCCTTTAGGGCAAATCTCTGAATTCTCCCGGTCGGGGATTCTGTCGGGAGTATTAACTTTCGCGGCGACGCAGAAGTCGGCGGAAATACCGGTCCAGTCGTCGTCGCACGATGCCGATCAGTGCGGGGTGCAGACCCGGCTCCGAGCGAGGGTTCCCTTCGGCATTCATGTCGTAGCCACAGTCGGCGCGACCACTGTCTGGGGCGTCTACCTGGCCTTCCACCAGGGCACCGTCTCCGCCCGGCTCGTCTCCAACCTCGGGCTGATCACCGCCGCATTCGTCGCCGCCGCGTCGTGCGCAGCCACCGGGCGCCGCAGCGATGACTCGAGACGGGCGTGGTTCCTGTTCGCCGCCTCGGCTGCGTCTTGGGGGATCGGGCAGAGCACATGGACGCTCTACGAGACCGTCCTCGGCCGCACCGTCCCCTTCCCTTCCCTCGCCGACATCGGCTATCTCGGCGCCGTGCCACTCGCCGTCGCCGCCCTCTTGTCCATGCCGAGCACGGCCCGCAGCTCGGCCAACCGTCTTCGCATGGTGATCGACGGCCTGGTGACCGCCAGCTCGCTCATGGTCGTGAGTTGGGCAGTGGTGCTCGGCCCGATGGTGCACGCCGACGGCCAGAGCCTCTTTCAGCTGGTGATCAGCCTCGCCTACCCAGTGGGCGACGTGGTGCTGGTGACGATGGCCCTCGCCTACCTGTCCCGATGCCGGAGGGCAGACGGCGCGCCACAGGGGAACCTGGTCCTCATCAGCGGCGCACTGATGTCCCTCGCCGTGGCGGACAGCGGCTTCACCTACCTCACCACCAAGGGCATCTACCAGTCAGGGAACCCGATCGACGCCGGCTGGTTCGTCGGCTTCTCCCTGCTGTTCCTCGCCTCCCGCAGCAAGCGCGACTTCCACCCCCGCTCGTCACCCGACGAGATCCCCCGCCGGGCCGCCGCAACCACGCCGTATATCGCCGTACTCGGCGCCATCGGGGCGGCCGGGGCGCTCCAGATCTTCGGCGGCAGCATCGAGGCGTTCGTCGTCTGGGACCTGGTCGTCACCATGCTGCTCCTGGTCGCCCGCCAGTACCTGTCGATCCTCGAGAACCACAGCCTGGCCCGCACGCTGGAAGAGCGGGTGCGGGTACGGACCGACGAGGTGCGCAAGAACGAGGAGCGGTTCCGCTCACTGGTGCAGAACTCGTCGGACGTGGTGACGATCCTCGAACCCGACGGCTTCGTGCGGTACCAGAGCGCCTCAGTGGAGCGGGTCTTCGGCTACGAGCCGGACCTGCTGACCGGCACCGCCTTCGCCGACTTGGTGCACGCCGACGACATGGACGTCTTCATCGACTCCGTCCGCCAGGCCGAGCGCCGGCCCGGCGGCACGGCCCTGGTGGAGTTCGGGCTCCTGCACCGCGACGGGCACTGGTGTCGCTCCGAGACGGCCATCACCAACCTGCTCGACGAACCGAGCGTGCGAGGCGTGGTGCTGAACACCCGGGACATCAGCGAGCGCAAGCTGCTCGAAGAGCAGCTGATGCACCAGGCGTTCCACGACCCTCTCACCGGCCTCGCCAACGCCTCACTGTTCCGCGACCGTGTCGGCCACGCACTGGCACAGCGCCACCTGCGCCGGCGGGCGGTGGCCGTCCTCTTCTGCGACCTCGACGGCTTCAAGCGGGTCAACGACAGCCTCGGCCACGCGTCCGGCGACCTGCTGCTCAAGGCGGTGGGCGAACGCCTGTCGGCGGTGGTGCGCCCTGGCGACACCGTGGCCCGCCTGGGAGGCGACGAGTTCGCCGTGCTGCTGGAGGACGTCATGTTCGAAGCCGAGGCCAACGTGGTGGCCGAGCGGCTCGGCGAGGCACTGCGGACGCCGATCGTCATCGACGGACGGGAGCTGTTCGTCAGCTTCAGCATCGGCATCGCCCTGGCCGACCCCGAGACCGAGACGATCGACAGCCTTCTGCGCAACGCCGACCTGGCCATGTACCGGGCCAAGTCCGAGGGCCTCGGCGGCTACAAGCGCTTCGAGCGCACAATGCGCAGCGCCTCCGTCGACCGCACCGGCCTGGAGAGTGACCTGCACCACGCCCTCGCCCGCAACGAGCTGTCGCTCGAGTACCAGCCCATCGTCCACCTGCAGACGGGCTGCATGGTCGGCGTCGAGGCACTGGTCCGCTGGGACCACCCCACGCGCGGCAGGGTCGCCCCGAACGAGTTCATCCCCCTGGCCGAGTGGTCGGTGCTGATCGTCGACATCGGCCGCTGGGTGCTCCAAGAGGCATGCGCCCAGATCCGCCAGTGGTCAGACCTGTGGGGCGACGCCTCGCCGTCGGTGTCGGTGAACCTCTCCGGCCGCCAGCTGCTGCACCCGGGCCTGGCCACCGACGTGGCCGTCGCCCTTCAGCTGTCCGGTGT
Source organism: Actinomycetes bacterium (assembly GCA_023264975.1). Classification (GTDB taxonomy): domain Bacteria; phylum Actinomycetota; class Acidimicrobiia; order Acidimicrobiales; genus JAHFUS01. The sequence goes on from JAHFUS010000001.1 coordinate 80,290, forward strand.
GGAGCCGTCACAGCTCGTGCTGGAGATGACCGAGAGCGTGCTGCTCGAGCACAACGACGAGACGGTGGCCACGCTGCGCCTGCTCAAGGACCTCGGCGTGCGCCTCGCCATCGACGACTTCGGCACCGGCTATTCGTCGCTCAGCTACCTCCATCGCTTCCCGTTCGACGTCTTGAAGATCGACCGCTCGTTCGTCGAGCGGCTCTCGCTGGAGACGGCGGAGCGCAGCCTGGCGTCGGGCATCGTCCGCATGGGCGAGGGTCTGAACCTGAGGATGGTCGCCGAAGGCATCGAGGAGGCCGACCAGCTGCAGGCCCTCAGGAGCATCGGGTGCGAGCTCGGCCAGGGCTACTTCTTCTCCCGGCCCCTCCCCGCGCCCGAACTCGAGCAGTTCGCCCGCAGCCGGGCGACGGCCGAATTCTGCGCCTGACGCCCTCTCCCGTCACAAGAACTCAACTGTCGTTCACGTTCGTTCACGCGGGGCCGGTCCAGGGCCGGACCCCCGGGACACTGGCGTACGGTGGAAGCGATGGCCAGGCAGCTCGACGAACTCATCGAGACACCGGCCGCGGCCCCGCCTCCGGACTCCAGCGACCAGTCTCCGTACCTCAACCGTGAACTGTCGCTGCTGGACTTTCAGGAGCGGGTCCTGGCTCTGGCCGAGGACACCACCCTGCCGTTGCTGGAGCGGGCCAAGTTCCTCGCCATCTTCTCCAGCAACATCGACGAGTTCTTTCAGGTACGCGTCGCCGGCCTGAAGGACCAGGTGGCGGCGGGCGTGGGCACGTTGGGCCCCGACGGGATGACGCCGGCGGGAACGTTGGAGGCCATCCGGGAACGCCTCGGCGCCCTGACCACCCGCCAGGCCCGCGTCTTCGTCGAAGGTGTCGTGCCGGCGCTGGCCGAGGCGGGCATCCACATCTGCGATCGGGAGACGCTCGATGTGGGCGACGAGAAGCACATGGAGGCGGTGTTCGAGGACATCTTCCCCGTGCTCACACCTCTTGCCGTCGACCCCGGGCATCCCTTCCCCTACATCTCCAACCTGTCGCTCAATCTGGCTGTCATCGTGCGCGACCCCGTGACGGGGGAGCGCCGCTTCGCCCGGGTGAAGGTGCCGCCGCTGCTGCCCCGCTTCGTTGCCCTGCCCGAAGGCGCGCGCTTCGTGGCCCTGGAGCAGGTGATCGCCGCCCACCTCTGCCGACTGTTCCCAGGCATGGAGATCGAGTGCCATTATCCGTTCCGGGTCACCAGGAACACCGATCTCACGGTGCAGGAGGACGGCGAGGAGGCCGACGACCTCCTGGCGGCGGTGGAGATGGAGCTGCGCCAGCGCCGGTTCGGGCAGGCCGTCCGACTCGAGATCGACAGCTCGATGAGCGACGAGGCCCGCGACCTGCTGGAGCGCGAGCTGGAGGTCGAGCCGGGTGACATCTACACGGTAAACGGCCCGCTCGGCCTCCGCGACCTGTGGGCGCTGCACGAGCTCGACCGTGTCGACCTGAAAGACGAACCGTGGCAGCCGGTGACCCCGCCCGGGCTCACGGTGGACTCGGACGACCACGTCGACGTGTTCGCCGCGCTGCGCGAGCGCGACATCCTCGTGCACCACCCGTACGAGTCGTTCCGCACGACGGTCGAGGCGTTCGTACGGCAGGCCGCCCGGGACCCCAAGGTCCTCGCCATCAAGCAGACGCTGTACCGCACGTCTGGCGACAGCCCCATCGTAAAGGCGCTCATCCGGGCGGCCGAGCGGGGCAAGCAGGTGTCGGCTCTGGTGGAGCTCAAGGCCCGCTTCGACGAGCAGGCCAACATCGCCTGGGCCAGGGCGCTCGAAGAGGCCGGCGTCCACGTCGTCTACGGCCTGGTTGGCTTCAAGACCCACAGCAAGACCGCCCTCGTGGTGCGCCAGGAGGGGGACGGGATCCGGCGGTACTGCCACGTAGGCACCGGGAACTACAACCCCAAGACGGCCCGCATGTACGAGGACGTCGGCCTGCTGTCGGCCGACCCCGACCTCGGGGCCGACCTCACCGACCTGTTCAATTTCCTCACCGGCTACAGCCGACAGCACCAGTACCGCAAGCTGCTCCTCGCCCCCACCCAGCTCCGGGCCCGCATCATCGAGCTCATCGACCGGGAGGCGGCGGGCCCCGAACCCGGCCGGATCGTGATGAAGATGAACAGCCTGGTCGACCGGCCCGTGATCGACGCCCTCTACCGGGCGTCCATCGCCGGGACGTCCATCGATCTCATCGTGCGCAGCATGTGCGCGCTGCGCCCCGGCGTCCCCAACCTGTCGGACAACATCCGGGTGCGGTCGATCGTGGGCCGCTACCTCGAGCACTCGCGGATCTTCGCCTTCGGCGGCGGCGAGAACGGCAAGCCCACCAGGTACCTCATCGGGTCGGCCGACATGATGCAGCGCAACCTCGACAAGCGCATCGAGGTCGTGGTGCCCGTCGAGGCGCCGGACCTCCAGGCCCGTCTCCGGGAGATCCTCGAGGTTGACCTGGCCGACGACACGCTGGCATGGGAGCTCGACGGCGACGGGCGCTGGTCGAAGGTCCCCACCACGAAGGGAATCTCGTCGCAGCACCGGCTCCAGGAGCTGGCCCTCGATCGTCAGCGCAAGGACGCCCAGTCCGTGGCGATCGAGTTGTAACACCCGTCGGTTTGGGGACGAGGCCTTCCCGCGAGCAGACTTCCGCCATGCCCGTGCTGCTCGTCCGGCACGCCGTCGCCCTCTCCCGCCGCTCCTGGGCCGGCAAGGACGCCGACCGCCCCCTCGACGACCGCGGCCACAACCAGGCGAGGTCTCTCGTGCCGTTGCTGGAGGCCACTGCGGTGGTGCGCGTGCTGGCCAGCCCGGCCATCCGTTGCGTGGCCACCGTGGAGCCGCTGGCCGAGCATCGAGGCCTCCAGTGACGCGGCGCGGCGGCACGAACCGCGTCCGGGCGGCGGGCGGCGTGGTCTGGCGTGCTGCGCCGGAGGGCGACGGGGTCGAGACGGAGGTCCTCCTCGTGCACCGTCCCAAGTACGACGACTGGACACTGCCCAAAGGCAAGGCTGACGCCGACGAGTCGGACGAGGCCTGCGCCCTGCGCGAGGTCAAGGAGGAGACGGGCCTGCGCTGCGTGCTCGGCGACCACCTGGCCGACGTCTCCTACATCGACCGCCTCGGCCGGGCCAAGGTGGCCCGGTACTGGGCCATGCGGCCCGTGGCCGGCACCTTCCGGCCCAACGCCGAGGTCGACGAGGTGCGCTGGCTCCCGATCGACGACGCCACCCACTTTCTCACTTACGAGCGTGACCGCCCCGCGGTGCGCGCCCTGAACCCGCAGGCCTGACCACGACCCGATGGCGAAGCGCTACGGCGGGATGACGATCCAGCCGCGGCGCTCCAACTCGGCGGCGAGGTGTTCGTCCGCCAGGCGGCGCAGCATCCGCTCGTCGGCGGGGAGGGGCGCACGCCCGGTAGCGGCGGCGGGCGCCTGATCGGCAGCCGGAAGCCGGACCGGTCGGACAGGGGCCCGACCGGTGGCGCGTCCGGTGGCGCGTCCGGTGGGCGCACCTGGCGGTGGCGGGCCCTCGTCGACATCGGCGTGGAGCCCGTCGATGAACGCGTCTGCCTCATCTCGCGTGAACCTGCCTCCCGCCTGGCGCTGGGTAAATCCCATGGGGCCACGGGCGTCCCGAAAGTCGGCGTGCCCCGAGCGGCGCAGGAGGTCCAGTAGCTCCTGCACCTGCTTGGCCGTCGCCGGTGGGCCCGACTGTTGTCCGAACGCCATGGCGCCAGTCTCCCCCATGGCAGTGACAGCCGGGACAATGCCGTTCCGAAGCGATCTGTACCCGGGTACCGGCATCAGATCGCTCTGGAATCAGGGATGGCGGCCTCGGAGGGTCAGAGGAGGTCGGCGGCCATGGTGGCGAGGGGGCTGCGCTCGCCCTGGGTGAGGCGGATGTGGCCGAACAGGCCGCCGCCGCGCCCGCCACCGAGGGCGGCGGTGAGGACGGCCATGGCGTTGTTGTCGGCCGACAGAAAGGGGGCGTCGATCTGGCTGGTGTCGCCGGTGAACACGACCTTGGTGCCCTCGGCCGCACGCGTGAGCACCGTTTTGGCCAGGCTCGGCTCGAGGTTCTGGGCCTCGTCGAGGAGCACCCAAGTGCTGTGCAGCGAGCGGCCCCGCAGGTACGTCACCGACTCCATGGTGAGCCTCCCCTCGGCCGTGATCTGGGCGAGGGTCTCGTCGGCCGTGCTCTTGCGCCGCCCGTCGCTCATGGCGACCACGGCGTCGTGGATGGCACCCATCCACGGATCGAGCTTCTCGTCGAGGGTGCCGGGCAGGTAGCCCATGTCCTGGCGGCCCACCGCCACCACCGGCCGGAAGATCGACATGCGCTCGTAGCGCCGCGTCGACGGGTGGTTCCAGGTCTGCTCGAGGCCGGCGGCGATGGCCAGCAGCGTCTTGCCGGTGCCGGCGGGACCGTCGAGGGCGACCACGGACACCTCGGGGTCGAGCAGCAGGTCGAGGGCGAGGCGCTGCTCGATGTTGCGGGGCTTGAGGTCGAACGCCTCGTGGCTCTGGCGGAGCAGGCACAGCTGGTCGCCCTTGCGCCGGGCCAGGGCTGACTGCTGCCCCGCCCGCAGGACGGCGAACTCGTTCTCGGACACGTCAGCGGCGCCGGGCACGTCGGTGACGTCGAGGCTGCGCTCGGTGAAGAGGCGGTCGACCAGGGCGCCGTCGAGATCGGCGATGGTGCGCCAGCCGGCCGAGTCGAAGCCCCGCCCGTAGGCGGGCAGTGGCACGTACTCCTTGGCCGCCAGGCCCAGGTGGGCGGCCTTGATGCGCAGGGCGGCGTCGTTCGACACCACTTCCACGTCCCGCCCGTCGAGCCGCAGCGAGAGGGCGGCGCCGATGATGCGGTTGTCCGGGACGGCCGGGTCGAGATAGTGCTCGCCCAGCATCGTGTTGTTCACGCCGTTGAGCACGATGGCGAGGGTGCCGCCGTGGTCGAGGGATACCGGTTCGACGAGGGAGCCGCCGGCCGCCACCCGCAATGCCTCGATTCGGCGCAGGGCATCACGGGCGGTCCGGCCCACGCCGTCGGCGCGGGTCTTGAGGCTGTCGAGCTCCTCGATGACGGTGAGCGGCACCTTGAGGGCGCAGCCGGCGAACTCGTTGAGCGCCCCCGGCTCGGCCACGAGCACCGACGTGTCGAGGACGACGGTCTTGGTAGGCGGGACGGCTTCCGTCACAGGGACGAGGATCGACGGTGACAGCACTGGGCGGCTCCTGGCGGGTTCGGGCCGGCCCCGGGAATGAGGGACCGACCCAGGGCGGGAACGAGCGTCATCCGTGCACAACCTTGCCAGTCCGGGCCCCTGGGGTGGTGGAGGGCGTCACGCCGGCCGCCCACGGCGGGCGAGCGACGCGTTGTCCCAACCGTCCTCGCCGGTCAGGTCCCGCCCGAACCATGCAGGCGGGTCGAAGGCGGCCGCCTCGGATTCCGCCGCGAACTCGACCTCGGCGGTGCACAGGCCCTCGAGCACCCCCTCGTACAGGTCGACGTCGGCAACGCGGCTGCCGGCGTCGACGCGATGGCGCACCTTCTCGATCCGCCGCCCCCCGGTGTGCGGCCACAGCGCCTCGGCCTCGTCCGTCCCGATCCCCACCTCGACCTCGGTGCGCACGAGCCCGGCTCCGGCCTTGACCGTGAGCACGGCGGAACCCTCGGAGATCCGCACCCGCACCTGCACCGCGCCGTCCTCGGCGAGATAGCCTTGCCGCAGCCGGGTTCCCGGGCCCAGCACGTCTGCGCCGGGAATCTCGGTCACCAGGAACTTCCGCTCGATCTCGGTCGTCACGGGATCAGCATCGGTGATCTGCGGGTCGTCCGCACACCGCGCCTCTCATGGACGCCACCTCCTTCACCTCCACCGAGCTCGGCGCCGCCGCCGCCATCGACGCCCTGCGCTCGGCAGGGTTCGAGATCGGCGCGCCGGAGGCGGTCGTCCGCACGCTGCTCGATACGTTCGACGGGCGGCTGCACGCCGCCGGCCTGCGCCTCGAACTTCGCGCTGCCGCAACCACGGAGTTGGTGCTGCGCGATGGCGGTGTGGCCGGCGCCCACGTCGCCGTCGGTGGCGCGCCGCGGGTCGCCGCCGACCTGCCGGCCGGTCCGCTACGGGCAAGGCTGGCCCGGGTCCTCGACGTGCGGGCCCTGCTGGCGGTGGCCACGGTGCGCTCGCTGGCCCGCACCGCCGTGCTGCGGGACCGCACGGGCAAAGGCCGCGTCTCGGTGGTGGTGACCGAGCGACTGACCGTGGAAGGAGCAGACCCTTTGGCGTCCACGTGGGCGGCCGACGTCGAGACGCTGGCGGGCTATCCGAAGGACGCCCAACGGGCGCGCGACCTCCTGTCCTCCATAGGTCTGGCCGGCGGCGACGGCGACGTGGTCGACGCGCTGGGCATCGACCTGTCGGGCTTCAAGGGGTCGCCCACGGTGCCGCTGGCGCCCGGCACGGAGGCACTCGACGCCTTCCGGAAAGTGCTGGCCAACCTGGTCGCCGCCGTCGACGCCAACCGGCCCGGCGCCATCGACGACATCGACCCGGAGTTCCTCCACGACCTCCGGGTGGCGGTGCGGCGCACCCGCTCGGTCCTCACCGAGGGCAAGGGCGTCCTTCCGGCCGACGTGCGCAAGAAGTTCCGCACCGGGTTCGGCTGGCTGGGGGGTGCCACCGGTCCGGCTCGCGACCTCGACGTGTACGTCATCGAGTGGGGCGACTACGTGGCGCCCCTCGGCCCGGAGGGATCGGCTGCCCTGTCCCCCGTCCTCGACGACATCGTCGCCCGCCGGGCGGCCGAGCACGCGACGCTGGCGAAGACGTTGCAGTCGGCCCAGTACCGAAAACTGCTCACGGACTGGCACCGCTGGCTGGACAAGGAGCAGGTGGACCGCTCGGCCAAGGATGCCTCCCGGAGCGCCGCCGCCGTCGCCGCCGCACGAATCGCCCGGGCCCAGGCCCAGGTCCTCGACCGGGGGCGCACCATCGGCCCCGAGACCGAGGCGGAGGTGCTGCACGAGCTGCGCAAGGACGCCAAGACGCTGCGCTATCTCCTGGAGTGCCTCGGAGGCCTCTACGCGCCGGCGCCCCGCAAGGCCTTCGTGCAGCGCCTGAAGGCCCTCCAGGACAACCTGGGCGAGCACCAGGACACCGAGGTCCACGTGGCCCAGTTGCGCGACATGTCGCGCAAGCTCCACGCGTCGGCCGGCCCCGATGCGCTCGTCGCCATAGGTCGCCTCACCGAGCACCTGGAGGGCCGGCGCCGGGCGGCGCGGGAGGAGTTCGCCGAGCGCTTCGCCGCCTACGACACCAAGCCGACGGCCCGCTCGCTCGACACCCTGCTGCGCTCAGCAGGGCAGACGTGACGGCGGCGGGCGGGACCTCGACCCCCAGGGCTCCACACCCTTCTGGGTACGGAACCCGGGCCGAGCCGGGGATCAGAGCCCGGAGCGCCACTCGAGCATCACCAGCGTGGCGTCGTCCTCCAGGTGCTCGGCCCGGTGCGCCACCACGGCGCCCGCGGTGCGGCGCAGCACCTCGGATGCCACCAGTCCCACGCCCAGGTTGCGTTCCAGCAGGTCCTTGAGCCGGTCGACGCCGAACTGGTCGCGCCGGTCGCCGGCCGGGCGGGCCTCGGTGACCCCGTCCGAGTAGAACAGCAGCGAGTCACCGGGCTCGAGCTGGCACTCGCCGATCTCCGGCTCCAGGATGCCCAGCCCGAGCGGGTAGCAGGGCGCGCAGGTGATCTCCGCCACCACCTTGGAACCGCGAGCCAGCAGGGGCGCAGGGTGCCCGGCGTTGACCCACCGGAAGCGGCCGGTGGCCGTGTCGAGCGACCCGATGTGGCCCGTGACGAAGGTGTCGCCATCGAACTCGGATGCCAGCGCGGCGTCCATGCGATGTGCGATCTCGGCCAGGCCCAGGCCCTTTCGGCGGGCGTGCCGGAAGGCGGCGAGGGCCAGGGTGCTGGCCATCGTGGCTCGGAGGCCGTGGCCCATGGCGTCGAGCATGAGGAAGCTGAGCGTCTCTCCGTCGAGCGAGTAGTCGAAGCCGTCGCCGGCCACGTCATAGGCGGGCTCCAGGAGCCCGGCGATCCCCACCTCGGGCGCCTGGAAGGCGAGGGCCGGGAGCAGCATGTCCCACTGCATCTCAGCGGCCAGGCTCATGTCACGGCGGCGCCGGCGCAGCTCCACCAGGTCGGTATAGCGGCCGGCCGTGTGCAGGAGGTGGCCGACCAGGCGGCCAAGGTCCTCGCACAGGCGGAGGATCTCGTCGTCGACGGCCGCGAAGCCGAGTTCCAGGACGCCGACGCGCTCGGCCCGCTCGACCAGCGGCGCCCACACCCGCCAGCCTTTCGGCGTCTCGGCCGATACGACCTCCTGGCGTTGGAACGCCCGCCCCGCCATGGTGCCGTCGATGGTGACGCCCTCGGGCCGCTCATCGAGCAGCTCGGTGGCGAGCGCAACGGGCTGGAGGGTGACCTGCTCGTAGTCGACGACGTAGATCACCAGGTGGTTGCCGCCGGCGTCGGCCAACGCAGCGGCGACATCGGCGGCCAGGAGATCGGGGGGCGTGAGGGTGGCGCGCTTCAGCAGGTCGCTGATGACATCGGCCCGCTCCATCGGGGCAGCCTAGGAGGACGGGCCCGGGGATTGCCCGACGGCCGTACAGGTGGTCAGCCGCCCGCGTCCGCGACCTTGCCTCCGTGCCCAATGGCCACCGCTGGCGCTCCCTCGGTGTACTCCAGCGCCTTCTCCAGGTGGACGATGGTGCCCTCCTCCGGGCGGGACTCGAACCGCACCCGGTCGACGAGCGCTCGCATCATCGCGATGCCCCGCCCGCTCTCGGCGCCGTCGTCCGACATCACCAGGGGCGCATCGACGTCGAAGCCGGACCCACGGTCGACCACTCGGATGACGCAGTCGGCTTCCCTGAGCATGAGCTCCACGTCGTACTCCTCACCCGGTCCGGAGTGGTCGAGCACGTTCGTGCACGCTTCTGTGAGGGCGACCTCGATATCGCTCACGCATTCGCCCTCCACGCCCAGCTCCCTGAGCGTCTCCCTGCAGATGTGGCGGGCCACGGCGATCGTTCGGGCATCACGCGGGAGCGACAGGCCCAGCTTGATCTCCACGCCGCTCACTCCTCTCCATGGTCCTTCCTTGCCTTGTTCCCCTTGGGCACGGAGAACTACCCCTCCCGCGCGGTGGTTCCGCCGCCGTCCCGACGACTGGCTCTGCCGGAGGGCCGGCTCAGTGGGTCTGGACGGGCGCCGTCCGCTCGGCGTCGAGGAGGGCCCGCTTGCGGTCGACGCCCCACCGGTACCCGGCGAGGCCCCCGCCGGCGGCCACCACCCGGTGGCACGGGACGACCAGCGCCACCGGGTTGGCCGCGCACGCCGAGGCGACGGCCCGCACGGCCCGGGGTTGACCGATGGCCTCGGCGACCTGGGTGTACGAGCGGGTCTCCCCGCGCGGGATCTCCCGCAGTGCCCGCCAGACCCGTAGCTGGAAGGCGGTGGCCCGCACGTCGAGGGGCAGGTCAAGGCCGCCGCCGCCGCCCGCCGCCTCCACCACGGCCGCCGCGGCCGCTTTCAGGCCATCGTCATCGGGCGTGAGCGTGGCGGCAGGGAACTCGGCCCGCAGGGCCGCCTCCAGCTCGGTCCGGTCGTCGTGGCCCGGGTCGACGAAACGCACGGCGCACACGCCGGCGGCGGTGGCGGCGACCAGCACGGTGCCGAGCGGGCTCGGGACGGCAGTGTAGGAGATCTGCTGCGCAGCCCCGCCCCGGCGATAGGTGGCGGGCGGCATGCCGAGCGTCCCGGTGGCGTCCTCGTAGAACGCCCGGGTCGACCCGTAGCCGGCGTCGAACAGCGACGCCGTCACGCCGGAGCCGTTGCGCATCCCCGCCTTGGCCCGCTCCAGCCTGGCGGCCGCCGCGTACTGCCTGGGCGTGCTGCCCACCAGGCGCCTGAACGAGCGCTGCAGGTAGGAGGGACTCAGGCCGACCGCTCCCGCCAGCTCCCCGAGCGACAGCGCCTCACCGGCCTGTTCGAGCATCCGGCACGCCGCCGCCACGGCCGGCGCGGCCCGACCGGGAGCCGCCCGCCCGGCCGCCTCCGGCCGGCATCGCAGGCAAGGGCGATACCCCCCGGCCTCGGCGTCGGCCGGCCCGTCGAAGAACTCCACATTGCGCCGCAGCGGCCGCCGTGACGGGCATGACGGCCGGCAGTACACGCCCGTCGAGCGCACCGCGTAGACGAAGGCGCCGTCCGCTCCCCCGTCGCGCGCCTCTACCGCCGCCCACTGCTCGTCCTGACTCATAGGACGAAGGTACGGCAGCCGGGCGCGCCCGGCCATCCGCATCGTGCCCTCGAACTCGGGCGGTCTTCCCTGACGGTTCATGTCCGCGCCACCTCGATGACGAAGGGCCGACGACTCGGCTCCGTACCGTCGCGAACGCACGCCCCCACCGGATCGGAGCCGATTGTGACCATCGCCGTGGCCAACGAGACCTCCGGCACGTTGAGCCTGTGGTCCACGGGATTGTGACGAAACGGCTAGGCGCCCCGCCGCTCGTGCCACTCGTCGGCCGGGAGGGGGGGCGCACCGTCGGACAACTCGAGCCGGCGGCGGAAGACCTGCTCGAACAGTGACCGCTTCCGGCGGGCCCCCCACAGGTCCAGTTCCACGTCGCCGGTCGTCCGCAGACGCAGTTCGATCCGGTCGTCCTCCACCACCACGTCGACGCCGTCGACCGTGCCGGCGTGGCCCCGGTCCAGCCCGTCGGCCACCTGGAGCAGGGCGGTGAGCGTGAAGACGCCGTCCCTCGCCTCGCCGTCCATCGCCGCGAACGGCTCGAACGACGTCTTTGGTTCGCCCTGACGGTGGTAGCGGCCGATGGTGGCCAGCACCGCCACCTCCTCGGGCTTGAACCCCCGGAGCTGCCCGTGCTGGATGAGGTAGGCGGTGTGCTTGTGATGGGACTCGCCCGACACGTGCTCGCCGATGTCGTGCAGCAGGGCGGCGTGCTCCAGCAGGTCACGGTGGTAAGCCCCGAGGCCGTGCAGGGAGGCGGTCTGGTCGAACAGGGACAGTGCCACCTTCGCCACCTGCCGGGAGTGGACCTCCCGCCACCCGCAGCGCTGGCACAGGTCGAGCACGGAGGCGGCACGCATGAGGCGGGGGTCGCCGGACAGTTCCCCGCCCTGATGCCGGCGCATCTCCTCCAGGACCATGCCTTCGCGCAGGGCCCAGGTGCCCACGACCATCTCCTCGGCGCCGAACAGCTCCAGCGCCACCACGGCGAGCAGGGAGCCGGCGGGGGCCAGCTCGGCCCGCCGGGCGTCGAGCCCGGGGATGCGGCGGCGGGCCGCCAGCGGGAGCGAAGACAACTGCTCGTGCACCTGTTCGATCGCCACCCGGCTCACATGGTGCTGGTTGATGGAGATGGGCACGGCGCCCGTCTCCGCCGCGACGGCCACTCGGGCCAGGTCGCACAGCGTGCCGCTGGTGCCCACCAGGAGTTTCGGAGCGAACCGGGCGACGACATCGGCCACCGGCCCGAGGACGGCCTCGACGCGCTTGCGCAGGCGGCGCAGGTCGCCCGGGCGCAACGGGTCGGACAGGTCGGAGCGGACGAGCTCCGCCGTGAGCCGTGCCACCCCGAGCTTCAGGCTGGTGGCCCAGGCCAGCTCGGTGGAGTCGCCGACCATCACCTCGAGGCTGCCCCCGCCGAGATCCATGCACACGGCGGGTCCGGGATCGATGAGGACACTGGCCTGCACAGCCCGGAAGATGAGGGCGGCCTCCTCGGTGCCGCTGATCACCCGCACGCGCACGCCGGTATCCGCCGCCAGGCGGTCGACCAGTTCGGCGCCGTTGTCGGCCTCCCGGATGGCGCTCGTGGCGCAGGCCACGAACTCGTCGGCGCCCGCCCCCTCGGCGAGGGACAGAAAGCGCCGCACGGCGTCGACGGCGCCGGCGCACGCCTCGTCCGTGAGCCGGCCGTGGCGGGCGACCACGTCCCCCAGGCGCAGCATCTCCTTCTCCCGGAACAGCCGGTCGAACGACCCGTCGGGGTGGGCGTCGGCGACCAGGAGATGGAACGAGTTGCTGCCCAGGTCCAAGGCGGCGATGCGCACCTTGAGCAGCGTAGATGCGGTCGAAGCAAGCGCGACACCATCGGACGCGGCAGCAGAAATGTCGCCCTCCCGGCACCTGATGTTCGGCTTTCGTTCATCTCCTGTCCATCTCCCGGCGATCCGCCCGTCAGACGTCGCTCCTAGGGTGCGCAACGACCGATCACCACAGGAGGCCGTTCATCCCCATGAAGCGATCCGGATCTCGAAGGGCGCGACTGCTGGCGTCAGCCGTGGTGCTGCTGTTGGTGCTCGCCGCCTGTGGCGGCGGAGGCAACGGGACCGCCACGACCGATTCCACGGGAGCCGGCAAGCAGGCAGCCGACCTGTCGGGCTCGATCGTGGTCGACGGCTCGTCCACCGTGGCACCGATCAGCGAGGCCATCGCCGAGGAGTTCCGCACCGAGCAGAGCGGCGTGGAGGTCTCGGTGGGCACGGCGGGCACCGGCGGCGGCTTCAAGAAGTTCTGCGCCGGCGAGACCGACATCTCCGATGCGTCCCGGCCCATCAAGGACGAGGAGAAGCAGGCGTGTGCGGCGGGTGGCGTGGAGTACACCGAGTTCCGCGTGGGCCTCGACGGCCTCGCCGTCGTCACCTCCGCGAAGAACACGTTCCTCGAGTGCCTCAGCGAGAAGCAGATGGCCGAGATCTTCAAGGAGGGTGGCGCCAAGACCTGGGACCAGGTCGACCCCAAGTTCCCCAAGGAGGCGATCGCCATCTTCGCCCCGGGCACCGACTCGGGCACCTACGACTTCTTCGTTGAGGAGGTCCTGGGCGATCCCAAGAAGCCCGAGAGCCTCAAGCCCCGTGCCGACTACACGGCCTCCGAGGACGACAACACCCTCGTGCAGGGCATCAAGGGAGAGAAGAACTCCTGGGGCTACTTCGGCTTCGCCTACTTCAAGGAGAACGAGGCCGTCCTCAAGGACATCAAGGTCTCCGGCGACGACGGCACCTGCGTGGCGCCGAGTGACGAGACGGTGGAGTCGGGCGAGTACCCACTGAGCCGGCCGCTGTTCATCTACGTCAAGAACGCCTCCCTGGCCAGGCCGGAGGTGAAGGAGTTCGTGCGCTTCTACCTGGAGACGACGCCCGGGCTCATCAAGGACGTCGGCTACGCCCCGGCGCCCGCGTCCGACTACGAGGGCGGCCTGGCCAAGCTGAAGTCGGGGTCCTGACAGCCCGACGAGGAACGGCCGGGTCGGCGATGGACCGCCCCGGCTACGATCCCCGCTGTCCCGGCCATGGCGACTTCTCCTCCGCGCCCTCACCTGAGCATCACCACCAGGCGGTCGCGTCCTGGCGAGCGGGTGATCGTCGGGTTCCTGAGCGTCTGCGCCCTCCTTTCGGTCCTGGTCACGGTCGGCATCCTGGCCGTGCTCCTCGAGGAGGCCGTCCACTTCTTCGCTGCGGTGCCGATCTGGGACTTCCTCACCGGCACCACCTGGGCGCCCGGCGGCGGGAGCGGCGCGGCGGGTGACTACGGGGTGCTCCCGCTCCTAAGCGGCTCGCTGATGATCGCCGCCGGGGCGCTGCTGGTCGGGCTGCCGCTCGGGCTGGCCACGGCCATCTACCTGTCGGAGTATGCCCGGCCCCGGGTCCGGGCCGTGGTGAAGCCCACGCTCGAGGTGCTGGCGGGCGTCCCCACGGTGGTCGTGGGCTTCTTCGCCCTCAACTTCATCACGCCGACCCTGCTCCGGCCCCTGTTCGGGGAGGACCGCGTGTTCATCTTCAACGCCGCCGCCGGCGCCGTCGCTGTCGGCCTCATGGTGATCCCGCTGATCGCCTCGATCAGCGAGGACGCCATGCGGGCCGTCCCCCAGTCGCTGCGGGAGGCCGCCTTCGGGATGGGGGCGAGCAAGCGGGTCGTCTCGCTCCGGGTGGTTGTGCCCGCCGCGCTGTCCGGCATCGCCGCCTCGGTCATCGTCGGCCTGTCGCGTGCCGTGGGCGAGACCATGGCCGTCACCATCGCGGCCGGCAACACCCCCCGGCTCACCACCGATTTCTTCGCCTCCATCCAGACCCTCACCGCGTACATCGCCCAGACGGTGAGCGGGGAGGCGGCGGCCGGCACCGTGCGGTACCAGTCCTTATTCGCAGTCGGCATCACGCTCTTCGCCATCACGCTGACCATGAACCTGGTGAGCATCCGGCTCGTCCGCCGCTTCCGCCAGGCATACCAGTGACGGCATCGACCGCGGGCACGCCACCCGCCGCCCTGCGCAGGGGCTCGAGCCGCTCGTCGCTCGGCCTCCTGCTCGACGCCGTCTACAGCGGCGCCCTGTTCCTCGGCACGTTCCTCGGCGTGATGGCCCTCGGGCTGCTGCTCTGGACGATCTACGACCGGGGCTGGGACCGCCTGGCCACCGACCCGGGCGCCTTCCTCACAAACTTCGTCTCCCGCTTCCCCGCCCGCGCCGGCATCAAGGCCGCCCTCTACGGCTCGCTGTGGCTGATGGGCCTCACCGCCGCCTTCAGCTTCCCGGTGGGCGTGGGCGCCGCCATCTACCTCGAGGAGTTCGCCCCGAAGAACAGGCTGACCAACTTCGTCGAGGCCAACATCTCCAACCTGGCCGGGGTGCCGTCGGTCGTCTTCGGGATCCTCGGCCTCGGGATCTTCGTGCGCCTCATGGGCATGGGACCGAGCCTGCTGGCCGGCGGCCTCACCCTGGCCGTGATGAGCCTGCCGGTCATCATCATCACCTGCCGCGAGTCCCTGCGGGCCGTCCCCGACTCCATCCGCCTGGCCGCCTACGCCCTGGGCGCCACCAAGTGGCAGGCGGTGCGCCACCACGTGCTCCCGGCCGCCATGCCCGGCACCCTCACCGGGGCGATCCTCTCGCTCTCCCGGGCTGTGGGCGAAACCGCTCCCCTCCTGGTCATCGGCGCCGCAGTGGCCATCTTCAAGACGCCCGACGACGTGAGCGACCCCTTCAGCGCACTGCCCGTGCTGATCTTCAACTGGACGGGGCGCCCGCAACCGGCGTTCGCCGAGGCGGCAGCGGCGGCCAGTATCGTCCTGCTGGCCATGCTGCTGGCGATGAACGCCGTCGCCATCTTCCTCCGTAACCGCTACACGACCAGGTGGTGAACCCATACCCGAGCCCCAGGCTGCGGCGAGCCCGGCCGTGAGCGAAAGAGACATCGAGGCCGGGCCGACGCGTCGGCCCGAGGTACCTCCCCCCCACGTCGCCACCGATGCCGAGGTCCCCACGGAAACGATCTTCCGCATCCGGGACCTGGACTTCTTCTACGGCTCCTACCGCGCCATCCGCGACGTGCACATGGACGTGGCCGGCAACCAGATCACGGCCATGATCGGGCCCTCGGGCTGCGGAAAGAGCACATTCATCCGCTGTCTGAACCGGATGAACGACCTCATCCCGGGCACCAGGGTCGACGGGTCTATCGATTACCACGGCCAGGATCTCTACGGGCCCGACGTCGACGCCATCGAGGTGCGGCGGCGGATCGGCATGGTGTTCCAGAAGCCCAACCCGTTCCCGAAGTCGATCTACGACAACGTGGCCTTCGGGCCCAGGGTCAACGGTCACAAGGTGGCGAGCATGGACGACCTGGTCGAGGAGTCCCTGCGCAAGGCGGCCCTGTGGGACGAGGTGAAAGACAAGATTAAAAAGAGCGCCTTCTCGTTGTCCGGCGGCCAGCAGCAGCGCCTGTGCATCGCCCGCTGCATCGCCGTGAAGCCGGAGGTGATCCTCATGGACGAGCCCTGCTCCGCCCTCGATCCCCTGGCCACCAACCGCATCGAGGAGCTCATGATCGAGCTCAAGCGCGACTACACGATCGTTATCGTCACCCACAACATGCAGCAGGCAGCCCGCGTGTCGGATCGCACCGCCTTCTTCACCGCCGAGGTGAGCAACGAGGGCCGTGAGCGCACCGGCGTGCTCGTCGAGTTCGACCGCACCGAGAAGATCTTCACCGCCCCCACCGACCGTCGTACCGAGGACTACATCACCGGTCGGTTCGGCTAGGCCGTCGGGCCGTTGCGGCTACTCCGAGCCGATGGTGGGTAGCGTCTCGGCACTGCCCTCGTCGGCGTCCGTCCCGTCCTCGCGCCACACCCCGGTGACCATGAAGCGCACCCGTGCGCTCACGTTGACGGCGTGGTCGGCGATGCGCTCGAAGTAGCGCCCGACGAGCGCCACCTGGACGGCACGCTGGAGGGCCGCCTCGTCCATGGCCCCGCCGGTGAAGATGGACCGGAACAGCGACTTCTGGAGGTCGTCCATCACGTCGTCCATGTCCTCGATGGCGGCCGCCTGGGCGAGGTCGCCGTCCTCGAAGGCGGTGATGGCCAGGCGCATCTGCTCGGCCGCCTGCGCCCCCATGCGCTCGATCAGGCCCCGGACCTTGGGGTCGAGCCCGTACGGGTACAGCCGGCGGGTGGCCTTGGCCACGTTCACCATGAGGTCGCCGCACCGCTCCACCTCGTGGATCACCCGCAGGATCGCCACGATGGCCCGCAGGTCACGGGCCATGGGGTTCTGGCGGGCCAGGAGGACGTACGCCTCCTCCTCGATGGCGTACGTGAGCTCGTCCATCTCCCGGTCGGCGGCGACCAGACGCTCGGCCGCTTTGAGGTCGGCTTCGAGCAGGGCGGCGGTGCCGGACCCGACCGCCTCGATCGCCATGGCCGCCAGCCGCACGGTCTCGGCCTTCATCGCTTCAAGCTGCTCGTGGTACCGCCGTCGTGTGTCGACCATCGCCCGCCAAGTCTCGCAGAAGCCGGCGAGCGACCGTGCCTACCCGGTCGGTGCCTTCTCGTAGCGGTACCCGAGCCCTCGGATCGTGATGATGCGCTGGGGATTGGACGGGTCCTGCTCCAGCTTGGACCGGAGCCGCTTGATGTGGACGTCGAGGGTCTTGGTGTCCCCCACGTAGTTCGACCCCCACACGCGGTCGATGAGCAGGTCGCGGGTGAGGACCCGTCCGGCGTTGTCGAGGAGGATCTCGAGCAGATCGAACTCCTTGAGCGGGAGGGCGACCTGGTCCCCGCGGATCGTCACCTCGTGACGCTCGGGGTCGAGGCGCACGTCGCCGACCTCAACCACGGAGTCGCCGCCGGAGTCGGTGTCCTGGCGCGGCGCCCGACGAAGCACGGCCCGCATCCGGGCCACCAGCTCCCGCAGGCGGTACGGCTTGGTGACGTAGTCGTCCGCCCCCACCTCGAGGCCGACCACCGTGTCGATCTCGGACCCCTTGGCCGTCACCATGATGATCGGTGTGCGCGACCGGCTGCGGATCTCCCGGCACACGTCCACGCCCGACAGGCTGGGCAACATGACGTCGAGCAGCACCAGGTCCGGGCGCACCGCGTCGAATACGGCCAGGGCGGTGATCCCGTCCCGGGCCACGTGGACCAGGAAGCCCTCGCGCTTCAGTCCGAGCATGAGGGCCTCCACGAACGAGTCCTCGTCCTCCACGATCAGCACGGACGGTTGGGTGTCTGCCATGTCGCTCCAGTCGTCAGCTTGCGTCGGCCACCAGGGCGACCGGCCCGGGCTCTGCGGGGAGACGAAGGGTGAAGGTCGACCCCTCGCCCTCCACCGATTCGACCAGGACATCCCCGCCGTGGTTCGAGGCGATGTGGCGGACGATGGACAGGCCCAATCCGGTGCCGCCGGTATCGCGCCCGCGCCCGCGGTCTACGCGGTAGAAGCGCTCGAAGATCCGGTCGAGGTCCCGGGAGGGGATGCCGATGCCGTGGTCCCGCACGAGCAGCTCGATGCTGCTCCCGTCTGTGACCGGGAGGACGTGGACGGTGGAGCCGTCGTCGGAGTACTTCACCGCGTTCTCCAGCAGGTTGGCCATGGCCGACACGAGCTGGCGGCGGTCGCCGCGGACCGACCACGTGTGCGGAACGGGATCGACGGCAAGGCGCACAGCCCGCAGCCCGGCCGAGGGCAGGACCTGCTCGACCGCTTGGGCGACGACCTCGTGCACCCGCACCGTCTCCTGGCGCGTGGTCTCCTCCGCCTCGAGGCGGCTGAGGTCGAGCAGGTCGTCAATGATGCGGGCGACACGGAACGCCTCGTTCTCCATCCGCTCGGCCAGCCTCTGGACGACGGCGTGGTCGTCCTCGCCCACGAGCGTCTCGGCCAGGAGCCCGAGAGCCGCCACCGGCGTCTTGAGCTCGTGGCTCACGTTGGCCACGAAGTCGCGGCGCACGGCGTCGAGCCGCTTACGATCGGACACATCCTCCACGGTCACCGCCGCCGCCCCGTTCTCGAGCGGCACAGCCGTGAGCGTAAGCGTCCGCCTCGGGGGGCCGTAGAGGTCGAGCGGACGGGTCTCGATCTTGCCGGCCGCCGCTTCGGCCAGGAGGTCCGACAGGGCCCGCCAGGCCAGGGCGTCGGAGGCGCGGGTGCCGAGCAGCTGGTCGGCTGCCTCGTTGCGGAACAGCACCCGCCCGTCGTCCGCCGTGACCACCACACCGAGGGGCAGCGCCTCGAGTGCGCCGCCGAGGGACCGGGCCAGGTGGAGCGCCTCCAGCGACCGGTCGACCGCGCTCGTGGCCGCTCGGGACAGGTAGGCCACGGTGTCGGCCGGCAGCGGCTCGTCATCCGCAGGTTCGAGGCGGGCGGCGATGGCGAGCATGTGTTCCCGGAGGAGGCGTTGGCGCCGGGCCTGCCGGAGGGACAGCCAGGCGAGCGCCCCGCACGCAAGCGCGGTGACACAGCCGAACAGGAGCTGCACATGCCGACCTTAGGCGAGACACCGAGGGCGGAGCCAAGCCGCGCGGGGGGCTCCGGCCCACTGTTCACCTCCCATTCACCCGTCGGTCGCCTGGGGACCGCTCCGTGCCCCCGCAGCCGAAATAGGGTGCAACCACTTCATGGGTGAGCCCACCAGGACAGCGTTCGACAGAGAGCTGACCGAGCTCGACAACAAGGTCGTCTGGCTCGCCGCCCAAGTGTGCGAGGCCCTCGGCGCCACGGCCGAGGCGCTCACCGGCGGCGACGACGATGTCGCCGCTTCGGTGCTCGCCGGCCACGCCGCCATCGACGCAGGTACCCGCCAGTGCGAGGCGCGCGCCTTCGAGGTGCTGGCCCGCCAGCAGCCGGCCGCCGGGGACCTGCGACTGCTCGTCACCGTCGTCCGCCTCACCCACGAGCTGGAACGGTCGGCCAAGCTGGTGAAGCACGTCGCCGGCTTCGCTGCACGCCCCCACATCCCCCTGCCGCCCAGGGTCAGTGCCATTCTCGGCCAGATGGCAGACGAGGCCCACCGGCTGTTCCAGGGCGCCATCGAGGCGTACGTGGCGCGCGACGTCCAGCAGGCAGAGGCGTTGGACGTGTGGGACGACCGCCTCGACGACATGCACCGGCGTCTCCTGGCCGAGCTGTTCGCTACTCCGCCCCCGCTCGCCACCACCATCGAACTGGTCCTCGTGGGCAGGTATCTCGAGCGGGTCGCCGACCACGCCGTGCTCATGGGCGAGCGGGTCCGCTATCTGGTGACGGGTGAGCTGTGAGCGAGCCGGGGATGATCGCGGGCAGGCCGGGGCGGCAGCACTTCCACCAGCGCATCGACTCCCTCCAGCGGACTGTTGTGGCCATCGGGCACGAAGTGGCCCGCTCCATTGCCGACGCCACCGAGGCGTGGCTGCGCCGGGACTGCGACGCCGGGATGCGGGTCGACGCCCGCACCGCCGGCTGGTCGGCCCGGGCCCGCGACGTCGAATTGGCCGTGTACGAGTTGATCGCAACGCAGCAACCCATGGCGATCGACCTGCGCCATCTCGTCGCCCTCGTGCGCGTGACCGAGGCTGTTTCCCGATCGGGTGACCTGGTCGCCCACATCGCCCGCTCCGCCTGCTTCGAGCGGGAGCCGGACGCCTTCAGCCCCGCCCTGCGTACGCTCGTCGTGGAGATGGCCACGGTGGCAGCCAGCCAGTTCAGCGCCGCCCTGTCGGCCTTCGAGGCCGAGGACGCCAAGGCCGGGCACAGGGTGGAGGCGTCGGACGAGGACCTCGACCTGCTCCACCGCGAGCTGTTCGCCAAGTTGCTCACCGGACCGCTAGAAACGGCGCCCGCCATCGACCTCGCCCTGCTGGGCCGCTTCTACGAGCGGCTGGGCGACCATGCTGTGGAGATCGCCCGGCGGATCACCTTTGTCTCCAACGGGGACGCGCACGCCGACGCCTAGGCGCGACGAGAACCGGCGATGAACGCAGGACCAAAAGGAACTGGGTTGTCCCGAGCCTGTGGACGGTCGGGCGGGTCGGGGCCGGCGGCGTCAGGCTGGAGCCCGTGACGCCGTTGCCGCTCGTCACCGCCGCGGGGGCCGCCGTCGGCGGCCTGGTCGGTATCTTCGGCGTCGGCGGCTCGTCGATCGCCGGGCCCCTGCTGGCCCTGGCCGGCGTTCCTTCGCTCGCCGCCATCGCTTCCCCCTTGCCCGCCGCCATACCGACCGCGATGGTGGCCGCCCGCCCCTACGTCCGCAGTGGTGACGCCCGCCGGGCAGCGGCCGCCTGGACCCTGCTCGGGGCGGTACCGGCCACGGTGGCCGGTGGCCTGTTGTCGCGGGCGGTGGGAGGCCCGGCGTTGCTGTTGGCCTCCGGTGCGATCCTGGTGCCCGTCGGGCTGCGCGTCCTCCTCCCCGTCAGCGACGGCGCCAGGGAGACCGGCGCACGGCGGCGCCAAGACCGTCCGCTCCTCGTGGCCAGCGCCGCCTGCGTCGGCCTGGTGAGTGGGCTTCTGGCCAACGGTGGCGGCTTCCTTCTCGTGCCGCTCTACGTGCTCGCATTCGGTCTCCGCATGCGACAGGCGGTCGGCACCAGCCTGCTTGTGGTAGCCGCCCTGTCGGTGCCGAACCTGATCACCCACTGGGCGCTCGGTCACATCGACTGGGCTGTGGCCGGCGCCTTCGCAGTGGGGGCGCTTCCCGCCAGCTTCGCCGCCTCCCGCTGGACCGGCCACTTCGGAGCAGGCAGGCAGCGTCGGTTCTTCGGCCTCTTCCTCATCGCCTTCGGGCTGGTCTTCACGGCCTATCGCCTGTGGCAGGGGTCGTAGTCCCGGCAGCGGGCGAGCCGGACCGTGCGACTTCACCGGACGTTCATCACACGGTGCGTCGACGGCTACCGGCCGGCCAACCCGGCTCCCTACCGTTTCCAGCGATGCCTCCTCCTGCCGACGGGCGAATCGGTACGGAGGGGGCCAGGACGCAGAGGATCCTCGTCACCAATGACGACGGCATCATGGCGCCGGGCCTCCACGCGCTGGTACTGGCCAGCACCGCTCTGGCCGCCAACGTGATGGTGGTGGCGCCCCGCCACGACGAGAGCGGGTGCGGCGCCGCCATCGGCCCGCTCCGGCCCGGCGGGAGCGAGTCCTTCGAGCCGGTCACCCTGCCCGGCCTGGAGGACGTGCTTGCTTTCCGCACTGACTGCACGCCGGCGCTCGCGGTGCTCAGCACCTGCCTCGCCGGCGGGGAGAACAGCCCCGACATCGTGCTCTCCGGCGTCAATGCCGGCCTGAACGTGGGCCTGGCCGTGCTCCACTCCGGCACGGTCGGCGCCGCCCTCACGGCGGCCAACCTCGGCCTGCCGGCGATCGCCGTCAGCCTCGATGCCGGGCGGGGCCCGCATTGGCGTACGGCGGCGGCGGTGGCGGTCGCCGCCGTCCGCTGGCTGTCGGCCAACCGGCTGCCGGTCACCCTCAACATCAACGTGCCGGACGTCGCCCTCGAGGAGCTGGCCGGCGTGCGGGCGGCAAACCTCGGCCGGTTCGCACGACCCCAGGTCGTGCCCTCCCGGGCGCGCCCGTTGCCAGATGCCGACCTCGACAGCGACGCCGCCCTGGTGCGACGCCGGTTCGCGACCGTCACCGTCCTGCACGGCCTGCGCGAGGCCGGCTACGAGACGGGCGCAGCTGCCGCCTCGTACGTCGAGACGACGCTGTCGGACAACTTCGGCCTGCCGTCACCGCTCGTCGGTGGACCTCGCCTCCGCACCTGAGCAGTCCAGGCTCAGCCCTTCACTGCCGCCAGCGCGTCCTTCAGCGCCGCCTCGGTCGGGTCGCCGTCACCAATCGCATACCGGTCGGAACCCGCGCTGTAGAAGGGGGACTTCACCCACAGGAGGTACCCCGAGGCGCCGGCGTCGAGCGCCGCCCGGATCTTGGCGCGGAAGAACGTCGCCCGCTGGGTGAGGGACTCCGGCGTGATGGGATCAGGACTGCAGGTGGGCCACGGGTCGCAGCTGGCAGGACCGCCGTCGGACTTCACATTGCCCTGGATGCCCGCCTCGCCGACGAAGATCGGCTTCGCACCATGGGCGAGGCCGGCGCAGTCCCGCAGGCGCTGCGCCAGTTGGTCAGCGCCGCCCGGCATGGAGGCGGCGGCGGCCCCGTAGTCGTGGTACTCGCAGAGGTCCACCGCCCCGTCGTGCACGTACTTGAAGGCCTCGCTGCCGGCCATCCCGCACTGGTTCCCGCCGATCGTGCCGAGGTTCACCAGATGGTTGGCGTCGACCGCCTTGATAGCGCCGGTCACGTCGTCGGCGAAGGCGCGCAAGGCGCGCTTCCCGGCTTCGTTGTCGCAACGGACCTGGCCTGACGGGTCGACGGTGTTGGCCTGGGCTTCGTTGACCAGTTGCCACATGGCGATGTCGGGGTTGTCGGCATAGCGCTGCGCGACCTCGACTGCGAAGTCGCGGTAGGACAGGGAATGCCCGGCGTCGGGTGATCGGTAGCCACCCTGGTACCAGTCGATCGTCTTCTCTGCCCCGCTCCCGCCGTCGCACCCGCCGTTCCACTGGTCGGTCAGCGTGGCGACGATGCGGAGGCCGCTCCGCCTGATGGCGCCGAGCGCCCGATCGAACGGCTCCCAGTTCCCCGGGCCGCCGTTGGTCTGGAAGAACCACATCCGGACGGCATTGGCGCCCGAATCCGCCTTGACGACGTCGAGGTAGTGGTCGAACTCCCCCTCCTGCATCACGAAGGGGTTCGCGCACGGGAGATTGTAGCCGACGAACCGCCACGGGCCGCCGTCCGCCACGAGCTGGCCCCCGGACCTCTCCACGAACCCGAGGGCGGCGGCAGGCACCGTTGTGGGCGCCGTCGGGCTGGTGGCGGGCAGGTTGACGTCGTCGGGCGGCCGCACCGCGACCGGGCCTGGTCTGGTGGCACAAGCCCCGAGCACCAGCACGGCCGACGCCACGATCACCCTGGCGAGCGGCAGGCGGAGCGGGCTCAAGCGAGGCGACCCCCGCCCGCATGGTGACCGCCGGCGCGCCTCCTCCTCGTCATGACGAACGCTCCGCCGCCGAGCACGGCCAGGGCGGAGGCGGGCAGAAGGACCTCCATCCCAACGGGCGCTTCGGGCGGGGCAGGCGGCGGGCCACCCTTGTGGGCACGCCGGACGGTTGCCGGAGTCGCCGAAGAACACGTTGGTGGCGGTCGGAGACTCGAGCCGGGCAGACGAGGCGGGCCCCCGTCACCCGACATCCCACCGTCGCCGGTCGAGCCCGAGGCTCCGGTGCCGGCGTAGGTGACGATGATGTTGTCCGTGGCTGCGCCGGCCGGGGCGGTAGCGGCGAGCGCGGCCGCACCTCCGGCAACCCTGAGGCAACGACGGAGCGACGATGGCGACGGCGGAAGTGCGTTCGGTGACACTGGAACCCCTTTGTAGAGGAGCGGGCCCGCCGGCTGACAGGCGAAAGCCGAGTCGCCGTCGTTTGTTCAACCGTCCGCCACCTCTGATCCAGATGGTGGACACACCACCGCGCCGATCACCGCGCACCCGGGGCGGATGCGCGGTGATCGGGTGCGGGAGGATGCTTCGCTAGACGGCGAGCGGGCGCCCCGCCGTCCGTCCCGTCCGCCGCCGGGCCACGACCACGCCGCCGGCGAGCAGCACCGCCGCGCTGCCTGCCATCAGCAGGTTGGTGCCCTCGGACAGCGCCGGAGGGGGCCCGTTCTTGTGCACGCGGCGCACCCGCTGGTTCGCCGTGTCACCGAAGAAGACGTTGCTCGCATCGGTGGTCACGCCGCCGACCGGGGCGATCTTGGCCAGTTCGGCCGGCCCGTTGTCTCCCGAGTAGCCGAACGAACCGTTGCCGGCGAAGGTGGAGATGACGCCGGACGCCGTGACCTGCCGGAGCCTGGCGTTCCCGGAGTCGACGATGTACACGTTGCCGAGCGGGTCCTGGGCGACGCCGAGAGGCCACTGGACCTTGGCTGACGTCGCCTGGCCCCCGTCACCGGAGAACCCGCCGTTGCCCGTGCCCGCGAAGGCGGTGATCGTGCCGCCGCTCACCTTGCGGACCTGGCTGTTGGCCGTGTCGGCGATGAGGAGCGCGGAGCCGGAGATGCTGAGGCCGGTCGGGGCGCAGAGGCTGGCGTTCGTGGCTGCACCGCTGTTGCCGGAGAGCCTGCAGCCGCCGCTCGAGTGCTTGTTGTAGTTGTCGCCACGGAAGGCCTTACCGGCGAAGGTGGAGATGACGCCGTTGGCCGCGACCTTGCGGACCACGTTGTTGTCGGTGTCGGCGATATAGAGGTTGCCGGAGCTGTCGACGGCGAGGCCTGTCGGCGTGTCGAGCTTGGCGGAAGTCGCCTGCCCGCCGTCACCGCTGTAGCCCGCCTGTCCGTTCCCGGCGACGGTCGTTATGATGCCGCCGGCGATCTTGCGGACCCGGTTGTTCCCGGTGTCGGCGATGTACAGCACACCGGCGCTGGTCACGGCGATGCCCGCAGGGAAGCTCAGCTTGGCGCTCACGGCCGGGCACCCATCGCCCGAATAGCCGCTCGTGCCGGTGCCGGCGACGGTCGTGATGGCCTGCGTTGCGTTGACCTTGCGGACGCGGTGGTTGCCGGTGTCGTCGAAGAAGATGTTGGCGGCGTTGTCGAGGACGACGCCGCTCGGCAGGCTCAGCTTCGCCGCCGTCGCCGGGCCGCCGTCACCGGAGTAGCCGAGCTGGCCGTTGCCGGCGTAGGTCACGATGATGTTGTTCGACGCCGCCGCTGCGGGCGCCGCCGACAAGGCCAGCAGGGCAGAAACGACGAACGCACTTTTCACGGGCTGTGAAAGACGCATGGACAAGAACTCCTCCGAAAAAGTGGTGGGGCAAGGGGGTGCACTTCGGTTGTAGTCGGCCTGTCCGCCGATGGCGAGGGTTCCGGCCGTGTCTTTCCGGACCGTTCACCATGTGGCCACTTGGCGGATCGCCGCCGTCCTGCGGCGGCCCCTTTCGGCCGGCTGCGCAGGTGCTGCGCGCATCCATCTCGCGTCAGCAGTGACGCCGGGCCGCGGCCGCGTACTGCCCGCCGAGCGGCACGGAGGACAGCATCCGGTCGAGGGCGGAACCCGGCAGCCCACCGAGCGGAGAGAACAGGAAGTTGTGGATCTCGGCCGGGCCTGCTCCTGCTGCGTGCAGGAGCCTCCTGGCCCGGGCTTGGGGGACAAGGACAGCGTCGTGGTCGAACTCGCAGGCGTTCACGGCCCGGCGGGTCAGAGGGTTGAGCCGGTTGTGCTCGATGATCACGACCAGGCCGCCCGGACGGGTGGCGCGCACCAGTTCGGCGGTGAACGACGACCAGCGGTCGGGCGGCACGTGGTGCAGGACGCAGATGGTCACCACCAGGTCGAACGATCCTTCGGCGAACGGGAGCCTGCTCCCGTCGAAGAACTCGTAGGAGCAGCCCGGGTCCCGTTGCCGGGCCTGCTCCACCATGAGCGGCGAGACATCCACCCCGTGCACCGAACCCACGTGGGGCTTCAGCATCGCCCCGGTGACGCCGGCGCCACAGCCCACGTCGAGCACGGAGGCGGTCGCCATCGAGTCGAGGTGGCGCGTGCCGATACGGCGCAGCACGTCGACCTTGCGTTGGTGGAAGAACTCGATCCTGCGGCCGGTGAACCCGACGGACCGTTCCACCGACTCGGTGTAGTCGCCGGCGTACGTGTCGAACGACGCTGCCACCGGTTCAGCCACCGGCAGAGATCAGGCGGTCGAGATCGACCACCGAGTGGGGCTCGGCCAGGACTGCCCGGCGGGGAGGCACCATCGGGGGCAGCAGGCCGTGGAGGGCGCTCACGACGTAGAGGGGCCGTTCGATGGCCTCCTCGTAGGTGCGCCCGAGGTACTCGCCGATCATCCCCATGACGGCCAGCTGGGTGCCGCCGAGGAAGGTAACCGTCACCACCACCGATGCCCAGCCCGGGACGAGGTAGATGCCCGAGACGAAGAGACCGATTGCGGCGATGCCGAACAGCAGGGCGAGGGCGGCCACCAGCATTCCGGCGTGAAGGACGAGCCGGAGTGGCGTGCGGGAGAATCCCACCACGCCGTCGGTGGCGAGGCGCATCATCTTTCGAAACGTGTACTTGGTGGCCCCCGCCGCCCGCACCTGGCGGGCATAGGGCACACCGACCTGGCGGAAACCCATCCACGCGAACATCCCCCGTACATACCGGCTTCCCTCCCGCATCGACTTGAACGCTTCGACGGCCCGGCGGTCGACGAGGCGGAAGTCGCCCACCTCGGCGGGGATCTTCACGTCGGAGAGCTTGCCGAGGAGCCTGTAGAAGAGGCTGGCCGTGACCCGCTTCGCCCACGAGTCGGTGCTCCGGTCGGTGCGCAGGCCGTAGACGATCTCGTAGCCCTCACGCCACTTCGCCGCCATCTCCAGGACGACCTCGGGAGGGTCCTGGAGATCGGCGTCCATGATGACCACCGCCTGGCCGGCGGCAAGGTCGATGCCCGCGGTGATGGCGATCTGGTGCCCGAAGTTCCGGGCCAGGTTGACGATCTGGAAACGTCGGTCCTTGTCGTGCAGCGCCCGGATGTACTCGTAGCTCCCGTCCGTACTCCCGTCGTTGACGAAGATCACCTCGGAGGGGCCGTCGAGTTCGTCGAGCAGGCTCACGAGGCGCCCCTCCAACACGGGGAGCACCTTCTCCTCGTTGTAGATCGGGATGACGATGGAATATGTGACGTCGTTCATCTGCAGACTCCTGTCGAGGGGCCGATCATTGGTCCTGCACCGCGTAGAGACGGAAGGCCGGGCAACCGATCTCCCGGAACGCCTTGGCAGGCTCGGGGTCGACGACGCCGCCACCGTCGGTCGCCAGCGTGGGGTACGCCGTGTTGACGGCATCGAGTCCGGCGAGCGTGCCATCGGCGGGAGCCAGGATGTACCGGGCGCCGAAGGTCGACGGGCTCTCGAGCACCTGGTGGAAGTCCCGGTCGTTGGTGATCACGAACTGCTTCGGGTGCTTCGACGCCAGGATGATGAAGGGAACGCACGGCGAGAAGGTGTCGGTGACGATCGACCCGTCCGGGAGGTGGAGCCCGTCGAGGGAGCCGGCGATCCGCGAACTCGCAGGATGGAGCTCCCGCTCCCGGAGTGAGCGGGCCCGGGGCGTGGGCGCCAGGTCGGTGGTCACATGGGGGGCGGGCCGGAAGACGTGGGAGAGATGGAGGTACTCCTCCTGGCCGATCCCGGGATTGGCCATGGCCACGCCCTCGCCGACGAGCGAGGGGAGGACGGCTGCGGCCATTGCCAGCAGCGCATACGGTCGCCGGCCCGTACGTGCGCGGGACGCCTGCGCCCGATGGCCGGCAGCGCCGGCCGGCGCCGGCGCGAGCAGGCCTGCGGTCAGCACGACGAGCAAGGGAGCGGCGGTCATGAAGTACCGGAACCAGCCGGCCGTCTGACCGGCGAGATAGGCGATGAAGGCGAAGGCGAGCACCGCACCGAGGAGGGCGATCGGGGCGAGGAGGCGGAGGTCCCGGTCACGGACGACGCGCCGGAGGGACAGGAGCACGACCACCGCCAGCAGCGGCGCCATGAGGAGCGACATCTGCACGGCCAGGCCACGGTCGGCGAGCTTGAAGCCGACCGCTGTCATCGCGCCGAGCTGCGACGCCGTGCCGTACTGGGAGCTGAACTGCTCGAAGGGGTGGCGGACAATGATCCAGCTGGCGACTGCCCAGGTGACGAAGGCGAAGAACCCCGGCAGCACGACGATGACCGCATCCGCCACGCCTGCCCGCACCCGCTCCCGGGTGCTGCCGCGCGTGCGATGGACCTGGACGGCGAAGACCAGGAAGGTCACGCAGGCGATGGCGGCGACCGCTTCATTCCGTGCGAAATAGGCGAAGCCGAGCACGATGGCGGTGCCGATGAGAGGTCTCGTGCTTCCCGACTCGAGGTAGCGCATCAGGTAGCGGGTCGCCAGCGTGAGCAGGAAGAGGAAGAGGCCTTCGCTCATGCCGTTCGCCCCGTAATAGATCACCATCGGATGGATGGCGAAGAGCAGGGAGAGCAGGACGGCCTCGGTGCGGCGGAGCCGCAGGTCGGCCAGCAACCCGCGGAGGACGGCCACGGTGCCGGCCATGAACACCGCCGACATGATGTTGCCGGCGAAGGCCCGCTCGGCCAGGGCGGGCCAGACCTTCGAGAGCAGCAGGACAGGGAGCACCGACATCGACGGCAGCGGGTTCCACACGAACCCGATGGCGGCCAGGTGGGGATCGCGGCTGAACAGCACGTAGTAGGCGTTGCCCACACGCGCCTGGGCGTCGCCGTTGAAGCTGTCGAAGTGGAAGGCCAGCAGGGCCCCGAGAGCGAGGTAGACGAAAACGGCGATGGCGAACCACCAGGCGAGCCCGTGGGTTCGGCGGCGGCGGCGGCGGCCGGGGACGCCGAGCACGTCCGGCGCCGGCACCGGGGCGGTCCGTGGCCGCTCGAGAAGGGTGCCGGTCGCCGTCATCGACCCACGGGGGACACGGCCGGCGGGTGTGCAGGCGTGCGCTTTTGCAGCCCGTGCGTGGTCTTCTCCCAATAGGAGGGGCTGATGACCAGCTGGAGGATCGCCTTGGCGACGCCGATCCCCATCATCATCCAGTAGGCGGGAGCGAGGATGGCCGCCACCAGGAGGTCGGACCGCTTGGTGAGGCGGGTGGCGACGATCCACAGGTACGCGATGGTGAAGTTGCCGATGGCCCAGCACGTGAGGCCCAGGTAGAAGACCGGCGCCGGGAACAGCTCGTGGAGGATCGGCGGCTTCATCACGAACCACAGCACGGTGAGGAGCCAGAAGACGGGGTTCAGCGCAGCGAGCACGGGCGTTCCGCCCACGAAGAGGTTGAAGCGGAGGAAGCCTTTCGGGCCGAGCTCGCGCCACAGCTGTCGGGGCCGGCGCATGTGCACCATCCACGTCTGGAGGTATCCCTTGAACCACCGGGACCGCTGCTTCACCCAGTTGACGAAGTCGCTGTTCGCCTCCTCGAGGGTGACCGACTCCACGACCCTTGTGCGATAGCCCTGCCGGTGCATGCGGACGCCCAGGTCGGCGTCCTCGGTGACGTTGTAAGGGTCCCAGGCGGCCAGTTCCTGGAGTACCGAGCGCCGGAAGTGGTTCGACGTGCCGCCGAGGGGAACGGCCGCACCGCTGGCCACCAGGCCCGGCAGGAACAGCGAGAACCACATCGCGTACTCGAGGGTGAACCACCGGGTGAGGAGGTTCTGCCTCACGTTGGCGAAGGACAGCTGGGCCTGGATGCAGGCCACGTCGTCGCCGTGGCGGGAGAAGACGACCGCCGCCCGCCGGAGCTGCATCGGCTCAGGGACGTCCTCGGCGTCGTAGACCGTGACGATGTCGCCGGTGGCCAGTTGCAGCCCGTAGTTCAGCGCCTTCGGCTTCGTCCGCGGCTCGGCTGCCGGCACCAGCACGATGTCGACCGGTACCGGCAGGTCCACCGCTGTGGCGGCCGCGATGGTGGCCTCGTCGTCGCTCTCGAGCAGGAGCTTCACGTCGAGCTTGTTCGACGGGTACTCGAGCCCGCCGATGGCGCGGAGGAGGTGCTGGATCACCTCGGGCTCGTGGTAGGCGGGCACCAGCACGGAGAAGACCGGCAGCTCGTCGTCGGGCACGGCCCGTGCGTCCTCGTCGCTCACCACGTCGACGGCCGCCTCGTCCATCGAACGGACGTACAGGAGCACCCGGTCGATGATCGTGGCCGCGTACACGACGGTGATGAGGGCGATCCACCCGATCGCCGTGGCCACCGGCCACCGGACGGCGAGCAGCACGTTCACGGCGGCGAAGGTCGCGGCGCCCAGGGCGTGGGTACGGAGGACGAGCTGCTTGGACGACTGCGCTGTCATCCGCGTCGCCAGCCCGTCGACCGCCTCGGCGAGGAGCACCGAGTCGTCCCGGCCCGTCGACACGACCATCGGCCGCTCAGACTTCACCGGGCCGGTCCGGAAACGGTTCGCACGCAGCTTCGACAGCAGCGAGAGCTGGAGCGAACGGTGGACGTGCTCCAGCTCGGCCAGGTCGTCGCCGACCTCGTCGAGAGCGTGGGTCAGCCGCCGCTCGGCGATGTCAGCCGGAGGGTCGACGGTCACGATCCCGATGGAAACATCGTCGGTCGGCGCGACCGTGAACGGGGCGTGGCGCCAGGTACACCACTCGGCGAACCGCCGGGGGCTCCGTGCTTCGTGGTCATCACGAGGTGGCGGTGACCACGGTGGTGGCGTTGCCCGGCTTGATCACCCTCGGGGAGGGGACGTAATTGTTCTCCACCGGGAGCGAAGTGCCGGGCTGCACCAGCGCCTGGTTCTTCACCACGCCGCGGGCGAACTCGACGAGGAACGACCGGGCCCCGACCAGCTTGCGGTCCACCGGGTCGGCGGGGACGAGACCGCTGCCGCCGCTGTGGATCCCGGCTTCGCTGCCCTCGGGGAACGTCGTCGTCACCGAGCTCTGGATGTAGAGCACCACCCGCTCGTAGCGGGTCGCCTCCTCACCGGCTCGGACCGGCCAGATCCAGTAGACGACCGTCCAGTCCTGCTTCTCCTTGCTGTTGTAGAAGGACAGGGCCTGGGCGGTCACCCCGGCGCCGACCTCGACGGAGGCGATGTCCTTCAGCGTGTACCCGTGGAAGCGGTAACAGGCCTCGATGCCGTAGGCCGAGAAGCTGCGAAGGTTGGAGGTGGAGATGACGTCGGCCGTCACGGCCTGGCTCGACTGCAGGGCCACCTCCTGGCCGGCGCCGGGGAACATCACGTACCGGAGCCACGTGGAGCTGTTCCCGAAGTAGGGCCTGGCCCACTCGTACTCGTCGGACTTCTGGGCCCGCCAGCCGTCCGGCGTGGCAGGGAAGGCGGAGAAGGAAGCCAGCTTCGGCGTGCCGAGCGCGTTGGCCACCAGGTCGTAGGAGCGGAGATCCGCGTTCCCGAACGCCAGCGTCGCCCCGAGCACGGTCACGAGGCCGAGGGCGAGGCCGACCTTGGGCACGGCGAGGCGGGTGGCCGCCCCGAACACCCCCTTGCGTGACTCGGACGGTTCACCGGTGTCGTCGTCGTCGCCACCACCCCAGATGGCGCCGTTGATCGACAGGCCGATCGGCCTGAGCACGAGCAGCATCCCGACGATGCCGATGTTGAACGTGATCAGGCCGACAAAAGGATGGAAGACGTCGATGGCGACGCTCTCCCCCCACTGCTTGCCCACCCAGAAGATGAACAGGATGCGCACGAGATTGAGGGCCCAGAGCAGGAACATCCCGCCGACCAACCACGCGGCCTTGCGGATCCTCGGCCCCCGCACGATCACGCCGAAGGCCGTCCCGACCAAAAGGAAGCCCACCATGCCGTTCACGCCTGAACAGGCCGAGACCACACTGATCTGGAACGCGTCGCCGGCGTGGACGATCTGGAAGAGCGACCCGCCGGCGATGGGCACGACCTCGGCGATCGGCACCACGCGGAGCAGGGCTTTCAGGCCGGCCAGCGTGAGGCCCGTGAACCCGTCGAGGAAACGGAGCAGGAACAGGTTGTACGGGACCGGCCAGGCGAGGAACAAGAAGGCGATGGCGAAGCCCTGCCGCCACATGGTCCTGATGCCGAACACGGTGCACACCGCGCCGGCCACGAAGAACGGCAGGGAGAACAGGTCGATACGCCACACCCAGAACATCGTCGAGAG
Organism: Actinomycetes bacterium; assembly: GCA_023264975.1. Taxonomy (GTDB): domain Bacteria; phylum Actinomycetota; class Acidimicrobiia; order Acidimicrobiales; genus JAHFUS01. The sequence goes on from JAHFUS010000001.1 coordinate 112,464, forward strand.
GCGGTGCGGGAAGACCACGTTGATGCCCAGGGCCACGAGCAGCAGCGGCAGGCCGACGATGTAGTCCAGCTGCCGGTCGTGGATGGGGAGATGGGGCGGGGCCGTACGTGCGCGCACGGCGGCGAGCACCAGCGCGATCGCAGGCACCAGTCCGACGTACGCCAGCGGCGTCTCCAGGCCCAGCGTCTGGAGGAGGCTCAGGAGCGAGTAGTGGTAGGCGAGGAGCACCATGGCGAGCACGGTGGCGACCCGCGCCATGCTCCGGGTGCGCTCGGGAAGTCGTCGAAACCGGTCACGTGCCCCGCCGAATGGGTCGCGCGTCGAAATCGTAGTGGCCGTCATGCGGCCCGACTCGTCATGGGGGCCATTCGAACACGGTCCCCGCCGAAAGGCGACTGCCCAAAGGGCTTCGCGGAACCTGTTTGCCGTCCGGACACTTTCCGTTTGCCGAACAGCCCCTTCACGGTGACCCGGGCGACAAACGACGGACCTACGGTGGCCCGCAGTGCCGAATAGCCCTGCTTCACACCGGCCGCCGATCCTTCGGGACGGGCCCCGGCCGGCCTATGACACCGCTGCCGTCGACGCCTGGGTGGCGACCATGCGCGAGCGTGCATCGACGCTGCGGGCGTCGGTCGACGCAGCGTCGAGCGTCATCGGCCAGGTGCGCGAGCAGCTTCGCCTGATCGCCGGAGCCGAGGACCGGATCACCACGATCGCGTCACGGGCGTGCGCCGATGCCGCCGCTGACCACTGCGTGCGAGCGACCATCGCAGAGGCGCAGGCGGGCGCTCTCGGGGTCATCGGGGCGATGCGCTCCCAACTGGCCGACGCATACCGCGCAGCAGCATCGCAACGCGCACGCGCCCACCCGGCCGAGGCAAGGTCCGGGCAGCCGGCCGGTCCTCTGGCGGGCCAGGTGTTCTGCGCCCGCCCGGCCTACTCGTGCCGTGACGCAGAGCACTTCATGCGGGCGGAACGCACGCTGGTCGACCGCCTGGTCGGCCGGGCCGTCGACCAAGCGGCGCTGGCCGACGCCGTTCTCGACCGCCTCTCAGCACTGCCCGAGACGACCGATGCCCGCCCAGCGCAGGGCCCGAGCGTTGAGGACGCGTCCCGACAGGAGCCGCTGCCGGAGCCCCTCGATGCGCGCGGCATCGTGGTCGTCGCCCACGAGGTCGTCGTCGAGGCGTACGCACTGGCCGAGCGCCATCTCCTCGGGATGCAGGTCGCCGCCGGCGGTTCCCTCGACGCCGAGCGATCTGCGTGAGGGCGGCGGTGAGCCTGGCCCCGGAGGACGACGAGAACACGCCGCGCCCTCCAAGCCCAGTGCCGATGTACCCGGCCGACCTCGTCGAGGCAGTGGTGACCGGGCTGGAGGACGAGTTGCGGGCCGTCCGGGAGGAACTCGCTACCGCTGTAGCGCGTCTGGATGCGCTGACCACTCCGGGCGCTCAGGCGCCCACCGAGATCGCCGCCGGCGGGGATCCCTTCACGGCGTTTCTCGACGATCTCCACGACCGCGACGAGCCGTCGCCGCCCACCCGACGACCCGGACATGACCCTGCCGGAAACGCCGGGTGACCGATCAGGAAACGTTGTCACTGCTCTATATCCCCGGCCCGAACCACTCGTCATACTCGCAAAGTCTCCGCCGTGCTGCGTCGCAGGCCGGCAACAAACCGAAAGGAACAGAACCTCACCCATGGTGAAATCTCGATTCAGGAAGGGTGCGAAGCTGGCTGGAATCGCCGCGGTCTCGACCGTCGTCTTTTCCCTCAACAGCTTCGCTCCCACGCCGGTCTCGGCGGACCCGATCTCGCGCTTCGCGTTCGTCGGCGTAGGGTCGGACACCACCCAGGACGTCACCAACGGCCTGTCCGGCATCGCGCCCTACCCGATCGGGGCGGCCGGTGGCACGCCCAAGGGGTACAACCCCCTGGTCAGCAGTTCAGCAACGGGTACCAAGGGCATCGTCTCCTGGGACGCCTTCGACGCCAGCACGACCCCCACGGCATGCATCACACCAAAGTCGGGTTTCCCCGCGGTCGACCGCCCCAACGGCTCGGGCGACGGCCAGAAGGCGCTGAGCCGCTCCATCGACGGCGGTGCTTGGACCAAGGGCCTGGGTTGCAATGCCTCGGCTGGGAACCTGACCGGCGCCATCGACTTCGCCCGGTCGTCATCCGGCCCTCCGTCGACGTTCCCCGGCACCGCGCTGACGTACATCCCGTTCGCGCGTGACGCCATCACCTACGCCTACATTGCCCACCCGGGCGCAGACGTCACGGCATTGACCTCGGCCGAGCTGAAGACCCTGTTCGGTACCGCCAACGTTTCAACCTCGGGTCGGATCGCCAACTTCCGGGGCACGGGGCACACGCTGATCGCGTGCGCCGTGCAGATCAACTCCGGCATGGGCAAGTCCTTCGACAAGGCACTCGGGAACAACGGCACCGGCGCGACCGCAAACGCCTCCGGGGTCGCCTCGGGTTGCAACAACACGGCCGGCAGTCCCGCCGGTGGCGTGTACGAGGAGAATACGTACGACGGCTGGACCAGCCCGTTCCTGAGCGCGCTGTCGCCTACCGAAGACGCGGTCATCGCGTTCTCGGCTGCCAGCTGGATCTCCCAGGCCAACGGCACCGGCCTCGACCGCTCCGCCAGCGGCCGCAGTGGCGGCGACAAGCTCGGTTCCATCGACGGCGTCGCGGCGATCACAGGCACCGCGCCGAACGAGGCTCCCAACGACGCGTACTACGCGAACACCACCTACGGCCGCGATGTCTACGTGGTGGTTCAGACCTCCCGGGTCCCGGCCATCGGCGGCGACGCCGGCCTGAAGAGCGTATTCCGAGGTGCCGGTGCAGCCATCTGCTCGGCCGCCAACCAATTGACCATCAACAAGTTCGGGTTCTCCTCGGCCACCGCCAAGCCCTGTGGGACCACAGGCGACGCAACGCTCCAGTCGGGCCTCGTCTCATGACGACGGCCTCCACGCTCACCGCTCCCACCCACAGAAAGGACCCCCTCGTGAAGCACCGGACCCGCGGAGCAGTGTTCGCAGGTATCGCAGCGGCAACCGCACTCATGGGTACGTCAACGGCCTGGGCGGCGGGAACCGATGCCGGCCTCGCCCTCATCGTCAACCCGGCCAATCAGACCGTCAACATCAACAGCGGGGGGTCGCAGACGGTGTGGACGCTCAAGCTCCCGACGGGAGCCGCGTGCTCGGCCGACACGGCCGGGAACCAGTACCTCATCCAGAGCTACCTGGTCGACGCCGCCGCCAACCCCGATCCCGGCCTTCTGACCTTCAACTCGGAAGGCCCGATCGGCACTGGCACGGTGTTCCCGCTCTTCGATGCCACCGGTAGCCCGTACATCAGCCAGGCCACCGAGAACACCACCGGCGCCATCCGCAACATCCCCGGATTCGACCTGAACATCTTCAGCATCGACGCCCGGACCACTCCGAGGAACCCGGAGGGCACCCTCACGCTGCCGGCCGGCACCTACAACCTCGGCATCGCCTGCTCCAAGCCTGGCCCCGGCGGCATCAGCGCCGGCGACAAGTTCTGGAACACCAAGATCGTCGTCTCGGCCAACGGGACCGACGTGAACGGTGAGACCTGGCAGACGCAGCCGTTCCCGCAGGTGCCCGAGATCCCCCTGTCGATCCTGCTGCCGCTGAGTGCGGCGGCCGTGCTGGGCACCGGCGTCCTGGTGTCGAAGCGGAAGCGGTCGAACCGGGGGGCGCTGGCCACCGCCTAGCCGCAGCCCCCAGAGAACGGAGCGGTCGGGGTGCCCCGCCAGGCACCCCGACCGCTCTTGCATTTGTCGAAGACGAGCGAGAGGACCTGGTTCATGGACGGAGCAAAGCGCAGGGCCGCGCCAGGCGTGGCACGGAGGATCGGCCTTGCCACTGCGGTCCTGACCGCAGCCTGGTTGGCGATCTACACCACGTCGGTGCTCGCCGCCGGCGCCAACGCCGGGGTTGCCTCGATCGTGGTGCCCACCAACCAGTCCGTCGTCATATCCAGCGGCGGGTCGCAGACCGTGTGGGCGCTCAAGCTCCCGACAGGAGCGGCGTGCTCGGCTGACACGGCCGGCAGCCAGTACCTGATCCAGGGCTATCTGGTGAACGCCGGCGCCAACCCCGATCCCGGCCTTCTGACCTTCAACTCGGAGGGCCCGATCGGCACTGGCACGGTGTTCCCGCTCTTCGACGCCACCGGTAGCCCGTACATCAGCAAGCCCACGGAGAACACCACGGGCGCCATCCGCAACATCCCCGGATTCGACCTGAACATCTTCAGCATCGACGGCCGGACCACGGTGAGGAACCCGGAGGGCACGCTGGTCCTGCCGGCCGGCACCTACAACATCGGGATCGCCTGCTCAAAGCCCGGGCCCGGCGGCATCAGCACCGGTGACAAGTTCTGGAACACGACGCTCACCGTGGTCGCGGCAACGGGCGACGTCAACGGGCTCACCTGGACCGGCCCGACCACCACCACGTCGTCGAGCTCGTCGTCCACCTCGTCCTCCACATCGTCGAGCTCGACCTCCAGCTCGACGTCGACCTCGACCTCCAGCTCGACGTCGACCTCCAGCTCGTCCTCGACGAGCACGTCCACGAGCAGCACCACGACGAGCACGGCGCCCGGCGCCACCACCACGACGACCTCCGGCTCGGCGAGCGGCGCCGCCGTACTCGGGACGACGTCTTCAGGCGGCGGTGGCACCGCCGCGTCGTCGGGTACCCAGACGCTGCCCCGCACGGGAACGTCGCCGGCACGCCGCCTCTTCATCGCGACGGGGCTCCTCTACCTCGGGTACGTCGTGATCCTCGTCGCCCGCCGCCGCCGGCCGGGAACCATCGCCCACCTGCTCGAGCAGTCCGAGCGCGGTCACTGAGAAGCGCCGGTAGCACAGTGTCAGTCGTGACAGGCGAGACGGAGAAGTACGAGCGGCTACTTCGTTCCGGCCGCGAGCGGTTGGCCACGGTGGGCACACAGCGACGCCCCCGCCCTGCCCCGGCGCCCATGGGGCCGCAGCGCCGCGGCGCCAGGGCGTCCCTGGCGGTGCTCACCGTCCTCGCCGTCGGCGTCGTGGCCCATGCCACCGTCGTCAGCGGCCTCCAGCACCGGTCGGCCCAGGTGCGCAAGCTCGCCGCCCTGCGCGCCTCACTCGCCGTCGGCACTGCGCCGATCAGCGACACCGATGCATCCGGGCACGGCCTCGCCATGGGTACGCCAATGGCGTTGCTGCAGATCCCGGCCGCCGGCATCAAGGAGGTCGTCCTCGAGGGCACGACCTCGGGGGTGCTCATGTCCGGGCCCGGCCACCGGCGGGGCACGCCGTTCCCCGGCCAGCCGGGCTCGAGCATCGTGTTCGGCCGGCGGGCGGCCTACGGCGGGCCCTTCAAGGAGATCGGCTCCCTCCCGCCGGGAGCCAAGATCACCGTGACCACAGGGCAGGGCGTGTCGATCTACAAGGTCATCGGCGTGCGGCGCGCCGGCGATCCGGCTCCCCCTCCCCCGGCGGCAGGGGCAGGGCGCCTCCAGTTGCTCACGGCTGCCGGAACCGCCTTCGTTCCGGAGGGCGTGCTCCGGGTCGATGCCGACCTCGTCAGCGACGCCTTCGCCGGAACGCCGGTCGGCGCCGGGGAATTGCCGCCCGCCGAACGGCCGCTCGGCACCGATCCGAGCACGGCATGGGCCCTGGTCCTGTGGCTCCAGGCGCTCGTCGCCCTCGTGGCGGGCACCACCTGGGCGTGGCTGCGCTGGGGCCACCATCCCACCTGGATCGCATTCGGGCCTCCCATGGTCCTCGTCGCCCTGGCGGCGATGGGCCAGTTCGTGCGACTGCTTCCCAACGTCCTTTGACCCCAACGACCAGCAGGAGAGCATGCCCGTGAGCACCCAGGAGATCGACATCGACCTCACCGGCACCGCCGAGTCGCCGACGATCGGCGCCGCCGCACTGCCACCCGCCGGCATCGAGGCGCGCGAGATGTGCGCATGGTTCGGCGACCACTACGTGTTGGACCGCGTGTCCCTGGACATGCCAGACGGCCAGGTGACCGCCCTGATCGGGCCGTCCGGCTGCGGCAAGTCGACCTTCCTGCGCATCCTCAACCGCATGCACGAGCTGATCCCCTCGGCCGCACTCGCGGGCGAGGTCCTGCTCGACGGCGTCGACGTGTATGCGCCGGGTCGCCGCCTCACCGACGCCCGCCGCCAGATCGGGATGGTGTTCCAGAAGCCGAACCCCTTCCCGGCCATGTCGATCTACGACAACACCGCGGCCGGGCTCCAGCTCACCGGCGCCCGGCTCGACCGCGACGCAAAGGACGACCTGGTGGAGGAGTGCCTCACCAAGGCGGGACTGTGGAAGGAAGTCCGGGACCGGCTCCGCCAGCCCGGCGGCGCCTTGTCGGGCGGCCAGCAGCAGCGCCTGTGCATCGCCCGCGCCCTGGCCGTGAGGCCCCGGGTGCTGCTCATGGACGAGCCGTGCTCCGCCCTCGACCCCACCTCCACTCGGCGCATCGAGCAAACGATCGGCGAGTTGGCGGCCGAGGTCACCATCGTGATCGTCACCCACAACCTGCAGCAGGCGGCGCGGGTCTCGAACCGCTGCGCATTCTTCCTGGCCGAGCAGGGCACCCCCGGCGTCATCGTCGAGCACGGGCCCACCGACGCCATGTTCAACCACCCGCAGGACCCCCGCACCGCCGATTACGTGCACGGCCGCTTCGGCTGACCTCGCGTGGCGTCACGCCGACTTCGGTACAGGCACCCGCGGTCGGGCCCGGGCCAGCACCGAGCGCTGCCACCGGTCGTCGAGGATGAGCACTGCGAGCAGGCTGGCCAACCCGATGCCGAGCACGATCGGGACGGCGAATCGAATGAGCCCGGCGACATCCGAGGGAGTCGTTCCCCGGGCTGCGTGATCGGGATCGGGCTCGGGGGCCGCAGCGGGGGTCGGTGGTACCGACGGAGCAGGCTCGGAGGCAGTCGCCGTCGGCCGACGCGCCGGCACCGGCGGCGGCGCGGCGGGGGCTGGCGGCGGCTCAACGGCGGGGGCCGGCGGCTCAGCCGGCTGCGCTGGTGCCGGGGTTGCCGCCGGCGTTGCCTCGGGCGCAACGACCGCCGCCTCCTCGGGCTCAGGTGGGGCCGGGTCCCCGGCCCTGATCCGGGCGGCAGCGGCCAGCGCCTGCGTTCGCAGCTGGGCCGGGAGCGGGGCGTAGCCGCGCGGCAGCTGGCCGACGTCAAGACCCGGCGTCTGCCCGTCTCCGGCTGCGTAGGCGATGAAGTCTGCGTAATCGGTGCGGGCGGCGGTATCGAGCGAGCGCGCCCGTGAGGCGCCGTAGACGACCATGGGGAGGGGGTATGCCCCAGGCTGCTTGGCTGACGGGTTCCCCACAGCCACATCGGGCACCGCTGACGGCACCATGGCCGCTTGGCCGGCCAGCAGACCGGCCTCATCGGCGACCACAAAGGTCCGATTGTCACCGGTGTCGCCGGCCCGGCTGAGCCGGGCCGTCTGGAGACCGAAGCGGGCGGCGGAGGCGACGTCGGTGACGGACATAAGTGCCCTGGTGCCCGGGAGCTGGGGGCCTCCGCGAACCCAGGCTGTGTCAGCCGATGTGGCGGCCCCGTTCTTATCCGTCCTGGCACCGTCATCAGCCACGCGCACGGCCTCTGCGGCAGCAGTCATGGAGTTCACATAGGGCGCCGCGTCAAGCATGCACAGGGGACGAAGCGGGACCGGCGGGTTTGTGGCGGGCAGGATCTCGAGCGACTGGTAGCAGATCGGGTCGCTCTTCGGATAGCTGTTCGGTATCGGATCGGCGAACGCGACGCCCGAAGGATTGCGGTCGGCCCTGACGTTGTACACGGGGTTGACGACCATGCCCCACTGGTCGGGACCGCCGCCCAGCCAGGCCTTGGCCTCGGGATCCGCCAGCACCCATCGCCAGACTTCGTAAGCAGCGTCCCCCGTCGGCTGCTCCACCACGATCTTCCCCAGGTTGCTGGCCGTGCTCAGGGCCGCGAACTCCGGGTTGAACCGAACGAAGTCCGGGTCGGTCACGAGGTTGCGGGGGTTCGCACGGAGCCACGGGTACGAGACGGGGATGTTCGAAAACTGTGTCCCGTACGAGAGGCTCAGCATCTTGGCGACCAACCGGGGGGTGAGGTTGAGCGACGCCACCCGGACACCACTCAGGGCCCCCTCCTCCGGGTCCGTGGGCAGCCCGGTCCCTGGGTCGGTCCTCGGTACTCGCTCGATGTTGAAGCCGATGACGATCCCGGACAGCGCGAGCGGCGCGTAGGTGACGGGGTCATCCTCGTCCAGTCGGGCGGGGTCGACCGGGCGCGACATCACCGCCAGACCCGCAGCGCCCTGCTGGCCACTCACCAACTGCGACCTGGCCAGATCGTCACTCAGAGCCGTGTAGCTGAAGGGGGGTGACCCAGGATTGGCGCACAGACGGGGCTGCCAGCTCGTGAGCGCCCCGACGGCGAGTTCACTGCCGCCGATCCGGCGCTCGTCGGCCCCGATGGCACAGGAGCTGTCAACGGGCCGGAAGTCCAGTGGCACGGAGATCCGGTTCCGCCATGAGGCGGCAGCCAGCGGCGAGGTGATGACAGGGTTCACGGGGTTGTCGTCTCCGGGAGGGTTCTCCTCCACCGCAGTGGCGCGGGGCACGACGACGAGCCAGCACCTCGGAACCTTGCGCTGGCCTCCGATGACCGGCTCGAGCTTCTGGCCACAGCCGAGTCCGGGCGCCTCGAGTCCGGTCTGTGCCGCGAACAACTCCGATCCGGATCCGTCCGGGTGCGTCCGGCCCACCACGATCTCGTTCGATGTGTAGAAGCTGAAGTAGGGGTTGCGCCACAGGCCTCCTTCGCCGGTGGCGTACGGGTTGTTCGCTGCGAAGTTGGCGCTGATGTTCACCACGGTGCCGTCCACCGCCCGGAACGGCTTCCAGATGAAGCCCTGCGCTGCGTCCAGGAACCCGTCGGAGGGGTTCGAAGGGTCATAGGTGGACATCGCGGACGTGCTCACCACCCGGCTGAGCGGCCAGTGCACAGCCACATTCAGGGAGCTGACCTGCGTGAGGTTCGACGAGTAGCCGCCGAATTGGCAGCGCTCGGGCGATGGCCCCGGGTTGTCGGGGTTGGTCTCGTCGTCCTCGCCCCAGCACTGGAAGATCTGGAGGAAGTTGCCGTACAGCGAACCAGAGCGGTATATGGTGGGTTTCGCACCCGTCCAGGTCACCGACACGGCCTGGTTCACGAGGCCCCTCGTCTGGTTGACGGTGACCCGCAGGTCCTGGAACCCGCAGCCGTCCGCCGCCCCGGCGCACGGCCGTCCGGGCACCGTCACGGCCGAGTCCGTTAGCGTCAGCGAGGTGTCGGTACCCGCGCTGCCGGCGGTACCGGCCGAAGAGGGGAAGGCTGCCCCGACGGTGGCCGCAGCCAGGACGGCCAGCGTCGCCATCATGCCGGATCGCTTGCGGCGCAGGAGAACGTTCACTACTTCCGCCGCCCGACGGCGCTCGCGGTGAGGGCCGGCGCCAGCACCACACCGAGGGCGAAGACGGCGGCGAGGACCATCAATGTCTGGTCCCCGCCCCAACCGGACTCGGTAGCCAACGTGAGGGGCGCCGCCACCGCCTGGCCGCCGTCGGCCACCGCAAGCTCCTGATCCACCTCGACGGCGCAATCCCCCGTATCGGCACACGACTGCACGGCTGGGGCCTCCGGGCCCGTGGCGACCAGGTTCCCGCCGCCGTCTGTGGCCTTCCTCGTCGTCCCCTTTGCCGGCGCCGTGGTCGCAGTGCCGCCTCCTGGGCCTGGCGCCGATCCGTTCGCCCTCGGTGCCGCTGCCGGCGCCGAGCCCGGCGTGGCGGCACCGGCGATCGTCGTAGTCGTCGTCGCAGCTGTCGCCTTCTTCACGGGAGTCGACTTCTTTGCCCCCCCTGTGCCGGTGGCGCACTGTTCGGGGCCCTGCTTGTCGCACGCCTCGGGCATCGGCGCCGTGGCCGCCAGCTTGTTGGGCCCGTCGGCGGCGAAGGTCGGGTTGTTGCAGCTCTCGACCTTGATGTCCTGGGCGGCCACCCCCGGGATCTTCAGGATCTGGTCGAACCCGGCCCGCACCAGGTTGATGGGCATCGGGGAGTAGCCCAGGCTGGCCGACTGCTGCTGGCCCTGGCACATGGCGTAGTACGAGAAGGCGCCCAGGGTGTTCCCCTTCTTCTCGGTGAACTGGCCCTGGACCTTGGTGGGGATGATCAGGTACGAGTACGACGACAGTGGGTAGGTGCGCTGGTCGGTGTCGGCGTACACCTCCTCGAGCTGCTGGGTGAGGTAGGCCTCGGAGCTCTCGTCGGTGTTGATCTTGGCCTTGAGGAGCGACACGGCAACGTTGCTCGGCGTGGGCTCGGTGTAGTAACCGGCCGCATTCAACATCTTGGCCACAGGGAAGCCGGCGTTGAGGGCGTAGGAGTAGTTGACGTAGCCGACCGCACCGTCGGCGTAGCTCTGGGCCACGTAGCCGGCCACGCCCAGGTCACCGGCCTGGGCGATCATGCCCGGCACCGTGGGGTAGTACGAGGTGAGACCGCAGGCCGACCGCCCGGCACGGCGGCAGTACACCTCCCAGATGTCTCGCTGCTGGTCGATCATCCAGATCGTGAACTGGGCGGTCGACCCCGATCCGTCGGAGCGCACCACGGGCACGATCGCCTTGTCGGGCATGGTGAGCCCCGGGTTGTCCGTGGCGATGGCGGGGTCGTTCCACTTGGTGAGGACGCCGGTGAAGATCTTGGCGATGTTGGCGCCGGACAGCCGGAGGTTGGTGACCCGCTGCCCGTTGATCGTGAGGTTGTACATGAAGACGGTGCCGCCGGCCGTCACCGGCATGTAGGCGAAGCTCCCGGCCGGCGGGCGCTCGGGCGGCGACCCGTCCTCGGGGCGCGACTGGAACGGGATGTCGGAGGCGGCGAAGTCGACCGTGCCGTTGAGGAACTGGCGGCGGCCGTCGGAGGAGCCGGTGCCGGAGTAGTTCACTCGCATGCCGTACTGCTGCACGTCCCGCCGCCACTGGTCGACGGCGTTCTGCGACCACGTGGACCCGGCACCCGAGACGGGGACGTACCCCTCGGCCGATGAAGCCACATGTGGTACCAGGCCGAGGGAAGGGAGCACGGCGAACAGGGTGGCCAGACCGGCGCGGAGCACAACCCCGCGGCCTGCCCCCGAACGACCGAAAGCGCGTCTACGCATGGGCTGGACCTCCTGAAGGTGGTGGGCTGGACCGGAGTCGCTCGTCGAAGCGGGCCATGTCACGGGCCGAAGCCCGCCGGATGCGCTGTGCCTGACGCTTCGACAGGTGGTCCGGCCCGTGGCCGCCGATGAAGCGGGCGATGACGAACAGGGTGAGGATCAACAGCATGAGGAGGGCGGCGGTGGCGAAGCCGCGGGAGATCATCGCCGGCTGTGGGGACTTGACGAACTCGAAGGCGGCGAGCGGGAGCGAGACCATCGGGCCACTGGTCGGGTTTGCGTTGAGGGCGGCCGTGAACCCGGCGGTGAGCAGCACGGGCGCCGTCTCACCGATGCCGCGCGCGGTGCCCAGGATGACGGACGTGGCCAGCCCGGAGCGGGCCGTGGGCAGCACCACGTGCCACACCGTCCGCCATTGCGACGCGCCCAGCGCGGCCGACGCCTCGCGGAGGTTGCCGGGCACCAACCGCAGCACGACGTCCGACGCCCTGATGATGATCGGCAGCATCATCACGCTGATGGCCAGAGCCGCCGCCAACCCCGACTTCTCGCGGTGCAGGGCCAGGATCCAGGTGGCGTAGATGAACAGGCCGGCGACGATCGACGGCAGCGCGGTCATGGCGTCGACGATCGTGCGGACGAACCGGGAGAAGCGGCCGCCGATCTCGTTCAGGTAGACGGCGGTGGTGATCCCGAGCGGGACGGTGATGGCGAGGGCGATGCCGATCATCCACAGGGTGCCGACGACGGCATGCTTGACGCCCCCGACGGTGAGGGGGTCGAGGGGCCCGGCCCGCTGCATGTCCTGGGTGAAGAAGTTGGCGTGCCCGAGGGCCGACCGTCCCCGGTTGAGGGTGAAGAAGATGACGAACCCGAGGGCGGCGAACGTCGCCGTGGCGGCTGCGCTGAGGAGGATGGTCACGATGCGGTCCCGGACGGCGGGGCCCTCGTCGGTGAGCGACACGAGCACGCCGGACAGCACCACGAACATCACGAAGGCCACCGCGGCGAACCCGATGACGCCCGAGAACGGCGCCAGCCGGCCGAAGAGCAGGAAGGTGATCGACACGGAGGCGGCAGCGGCCCCGAGGAGGTTCCGCCGCTCGTCGCCCGTCGCGCCGCCGATGCGCCGTCTCGGCGGGACGGGCCGGTCGTGTCCCGGTTGCGCCGCCGGCACGACGGTGGGGCCGACGCTGTGGAGGGCGCGGGTCGGCCCGGGCCCGTTGTGCGTCACCGGTGCCATCTCACGCCTCGCTCTCTGCGCCGGCGCGGGACCGTCTGACGACGATGGACGCACTGAAGTTCACGATGAGGGTGAGAATGAACAGGGCCAGGCCGGCCGCCATCAGGGCCGAGAGACCGAAGCCGGAGGCGTCACCCACCCGCAGCACGATCAGGCTCGACACCGAGTTGGCCCCCGTCTGCAGGATGTGCCAGTTGATGGCGAACAACGGCGAGATGATCAGCACGACGGCGATGGTCTCCCCCAGGGCCCGACCGAGGCCGAGCATCACGGCGCCGATCATGCCGCCCCGCCCGAAGGGCAGGACGACGGAGCGGATCATTCCCCAGCGCGTGGCGCCCAGGGCGTAGGCGCCCTCACGCTCGCCAGCCGGCGCCTGGGCGAACACCTCGCGCATGATCGAGCACGAGATGGGGATCACCATGAGGGCCACCACCAGCCCGGCGATGAACGCCGACGCCGTATAGACCGACGCCGTGGCCAACGGGTTCCTCGGGTCGGCGTTGGTGACCTTGAAGATCGGGATCCACGAGAACCAGGTCGACAGCCATCGCGAGATGCCGATGACGTTGGCCTGGAGGTAGGTGAACCCCCACAGCCCGTAGACGACACTCGGCACCGCGGCCATGAGGTCGACCATCGAGATGAACGTCTGCTTGAACCTTCGGGGTGCGACCTCGGAGATGAACAGGGCGGTGCCGGTGGCCAGTGGGATGGCGACGACGAGTGCCACCAGGGCGATGATCACGGTGCCGGTCAGGACAGCGGCGATGCCGAAGCGGTGGGTGTCGGGTTGCCATTCTGACGTCGTCAGGAACGACAGCCCGCTGGCGCGCAGGGCGGTGATCGAGCGGATCAACAAGAACAGCCCGACCAGGGCCATGATCGCCAGAACGCTCACACCACCGAGCAGCGAGCCCCTGCGGAACACGCGGTCACCCACGCTCTGGAGTACATGGACCGGACGGGGCGCGGGTGCAGGCCCGGCGTTCCCTGCCGGGACGGTGGTCGCCGGACCGGCGGGAGCAGGTGGGCGCTCGACCTCGACCTCACCGGCTGCGAGCGCACCGTCGAGGGCCGACCGGAGTCGATCGGCATCGGCCGGCGGGACTAGCACTGCATCGTCGGCGGCACCGAGCCGGCGAAGGACCATGCACGGCTCGGTGACGCTGAAGACCACTTCGGTGATGGCCACCAGCGGCCAGTCCCAACGGCCGCCCCGGGTGCCGGCAGCGGCCAGGCTGCGCCCGGTGAGGGTCAGCGCGGCTGGTTCCACGAATGCGCCGGTCCCGGCGCCTCCTGCCGCGCCCACCGCGCCCGCAGGAGGACGACCGGCCCGAATGAGGCCCTCGGCACCGACGGTCGGGACCTCACGCACCCGGGAGCTGCGGAACCGCTGCGAAGGCCCCGGCGAGGTGCCGGCGGCCGCGGGGACGGCGACCGCCAACAACGACGAATGCAGGACAGCGCACCGCGGAACGGTGAGCAGGACCACATCGTCGCCGAGGCTCGCGGGGGTCGTCGGACCGTGCAAGCTCGTCGTTCCTGACCCCGATTCGGCGGCGATCATGTGCGCGTGTGCGGTCCCTGCACTGGTCGGTCGAAGCTTGGTGGGCGTGCCGACCCATCCCCCCGGACCGACGAGGTGAGAATAGGAGCGGGGATGATCGGGCGGGTGGCCGCAACCCGGCGAACTGGTGAACACCCGGTGAAGTCACCAGGGCGCCGCCGGCTCCCGCGAACTGCCGGTGAACGACGGACCAACACAAACAGGGTTGTCCCGAGGCTGTGGACGGACCGGCGGTTCTCCTACCTGGCCAACCCCACGTAGCCCACCGGCAGCAGGCGGTCGCCGTCGGCCAGCCTGTAGTACACCTGCCAGTGGTAGTAGCCGTAGAACGCCCGCTCGTCGGCGCCCATCTGCTCGGCATAGGCGGTGACGGCGTTGACGTAGCGCCGGCTGTGGTTGTAGGCGAACAACGCCTTGCCGAGGTCGGCCGGCGCACCGTTGCGGGCCAGATAGCGGGCAGCAGCCAGGATGGCGTCCTTGTTCGAGTTGATGTCGCCGCCCTCGCCGTACTGGCTCCAGGTGGCCGGCAGGAACTGCATGGGGCCCTGGGCGCCGGCAGTGGACGTGCCCCGGATGCGGCCCATGCGGGTCTCCACCAGGTGGATGGCGGCCAGGTAGTTCCACGGAACCGACAGGCTCGCCTCGGCCGCCTTGTAGTACCCGAGCAGTTCGGTGGCCGGCGCCGGGGCGACGATGCGCCACGGCGGAAGGGCGGGCTGGGGCTTGGTGAGCGCCCGCAGTTCGGTGCCGGCGCTCACGTTGGCCCGCACGGTCGCGTGCAGCGACGCCGGGATCTTGTCGAGCACCTGCGCCAGCCAGTCGGGGTGGGCGGCCAGCTGACGGTAGGCGACCTGCTGGGCCCGGCCGTGGCGTTCGAGGTCCGACAGCGGCGTTGCCGGGTCGCGGATCGCCGCCTCGCTGGCGGCGAGGGCCACCGCCACCGACGCCGGGTCGCCCTCGGCCAGCGTGGAGACACCGGCGGGGGCCGCGTTGGTGGTCGCCGTCGTAACCGGGCGGGTGGTCGGCGCCGTGGCTGCCGACGTCGACGGCGCGGCGGGCGCTGCGGTGGTGGTCGTGACCGTTGCAGTCGTGGTCGTCGTCGAGCGCCCCGCACCGGCAGCCACCGTCGGCTTGTCGTCGCCCGAGCATCCGGCAAGCACAGCGAGGACGAGGAGGAGGGCGGCGGGGCGGCGCATCATCGGGGCAGGCTAGACACGCATCCGGACGGGTCAGGCCCGCGGCCGGCGCCGGCGGAACAGCCCTTCCTGCACCACTGAGACGACATGGGTGCCGCCCTCGGTGTAGATCCAGCCCTGGCCGAGGCCACGGGCGCCGTGGGCCGAAGGGCTCTCCTGGTCGTAGAGCAACCACTCGTCGGCCCGGAAGGGGCGGTGGAACCACATGGCGTGGTCAAGGCTGGCGCCCATTAGCTCGGGGTCGAGCCAGCTGGTGCCGTGGGCCAGGAGGATGGAGTCGAGCAGGGTCATGTCGGACGCGTAGGTCACCACGCACGCGTGCAGGAGGGCGTCGTCGGGCAGGGCGCCGTCGGCCCGGAACCACACCTGCTGGCACGGCGGACGAACGTCGATACCACCTGCGACATGGGGTGGTTCGCCGACGTGGCGGATGTCGATGGGCCGGGGACGGGTGTACCACTCCCCCAGCTGCGTACGGTACGGCGCCATACGGTCGGCGAAGGTGGGAAGCGACTCGGGCGGTGGCGCCGGCGGCATGGGTAGTTGGTGGTCGAACCCGTCCTCGGCGCCATGGAAGGAGGCGGCCAGGTTGAAGATCGCCCTGCCGTGCTGGATCGCCACCACCCGGCGGGTGGTGAAGGAACGACCGTCGCGGATCCGGTCGACCTCGTAGAGGATCGGCACGGACGGGTCGCCCGGACGCAGGAAGTACGCGTGGAGCGAGTGGACGGAGCGGTCAGGGTCGACCGTGCGCCCGGCCGCCACCAGCGCCTGCCCGGCGACCTGGCCGCCGAACACCCGCTGGCGCCTGTCGTCCGGGCTGCGGCCGCGGAACACGTTCACCTCGATGGCCTCGAGGTCGAGGAGTGCGATCAGGTCGTCCACTGCGGCCATGGCCGCCATCCTGGCACCAGTCCGGCCGCCTGCCCCGGGCACCCTCGCTCGCCGTCATGGTGGGTAGGGCGCCGCTGCGCGCCACCACCCGGTGGCCAGGGCCTACCGGGTGGTGTGGTCCGCGCCGGGCGCTCGCCTCAGCCGGCGGTGGTCGTGGGGCCTACGCCCTCGGGGCGGTGGTCGGCGGAGCTGCCGGCGTCGCCCGACTTGCCCTTCTCGGTGCTGCGGTTCTCGGAGCCCCGCTCCTTGACGGCGGTGGCGGGCGGGTGCCCCTCCTCCGACTTGCCCGGGCTCTCGGGACGGCCGGCGTCGGCGGGCTTGTCGTTCTCGGCATCCTCGGCCTCGGCGGCCTCGTCGGCGGCCTTGGCTGCCTTCTCCTCTTCGGTCGCCGCGTCGTCCTCGGCCAGGGCGCTGATCGGCTTGCCGCAGTCCGACTCGGCGGCGACCTGGCGCTCGTTCACACCGGCCGTGGCCGGGTCGTCGGGATGGGCCTTGACGTACTGGCCGTGGTTACCCACGAAGGCGACGGGCGGCGTGCCGGCGGTGCAGCCGGCGAGGAAACGCACGACCTTGCCGGGACCGTCGGCGTCGCCGGCTGCTCTGGCCGCGCTCTTCTCGGCCGCCTTGGCCGCCTTCGCTGCCTCCTTCGCCGTCTTGTCCGCCGTCTTGTCGCCTGCCGAGTCGTCGTCGACCAGCTTCACCGCCGCGAGCGCGCTCTTGGCCACCGATCCGGCCTGTTCGGGCAGGGATCCGGGCAGCGCGGCGGCCAGGCCTGTGCCGCCCAGAACGGCGCCCGCGAGCAGGGCCCCCGCCATCAGCGGCCGCATACGGCTGCGGCCGGCGGCCGGCGTGGCCGCCCGGAGGTAGGAAGCGTGCTGGTCCGCCACGTGCGGCTCCACGGGCTGACTGCCCAACGAGCGGAGACGGCGAACAACGTTGTCCTGATCGTGTGTGTCCATTGCCGGAGTGAGCGCCGACGGAGCGCTTCAGGATACGGGTGGGGGTGCCGCCTTTGCCTCGTCCGGGGTCATAACCGGCCTTCCGGCGGGCGTGGGCGGCTGATCCGGCGATGGAGCAAGCGTCCGTCCGAGCGACTCCAGCGCCCGATGCTGCAACGCCTTCACCGCTCCCGTGCGCCGCGACGTGATCCTGGCCACGTCGGCCAACGGGAGGTCGGCGACGAAACGCAGCACCACCACCTCACGCTGGTCGGGGGTCAGCTCCGCGAGAGCGGCGACCAGGTCAGGGTCGATGAGGTCGGGGGGCGGCGGGGCGGCGACCTCGGGGACGGCCCGGTCCACCAGCCGGGGCCGGCGGGTCTCGCGCCGCCGGGCGTCGAGCAGCCGGTTGTGTGCGATGGAGAAGACCCACCGCCGGAGGGCGTCGTCGTCGCCCTTGAACCGGGGCAGGTCACGGGCGACCTGGAGGAAGACCTCGCCCAGGATGTCCTCCGGGTCGGGCGCCCGCTGCGCCCGCAGGTACCCGAGCACCGCCGGAGCGAGCTTCTCATACGCCTCGGCCGCCGATGTCATGAAGAACTAGACGTCATGAAGAACTACCGGTCGCTGATCGGCACGTAGTCCCGTTCGGCCGCGCCGACGTAGAGCTGGCGGGGCCGGGCGATCTTGGCGTCGTCCTCCAGCAGCTCAGCCCAGTGGGACAGCCAACCCGCCGTGCGGGGGATGGCGAACAGGACCGGGAACATCTCGACGGGGAACCCCATGGCCTGGTAGATCAGCCCGGAGTAGAAGTCGACGTTTGGATAGAGGCGCCGTGAGATGAAGTAGTCGTCGGAGAGCGCCGCCTCCTCCAGCTTGAGGGCGATATCGAGGAGCGGGTTCCGTCCCGTGACCTCGAATACCTCGTCGGCGACCTGCTTGATGATCCGGGCCCGGGGGTCGTAGCTCTTGTAGACCCGGTGGCCAAAGCCCTGGAGCCGGGAGCCCTTGCCCGACTTCACGCTCTCGATGAAGGCGCTCACGTTGTCGAGCGACCCGATCTCGGTGAGCATGCGGATGACGGCCTCGTTGGCGCCACCGTGGCGGGGACCGTAGAGGGCGGCGGCGGCGGCGGCGGTGGCGGAATAGGGATCGGCATGGGCCGAGCCGACGGTGCGCATGGCGGTGGTGGAGCAGTTCTGCTCGTGGTCGGCGTGAAGGATGAACAGCACGTCGAGGGCGTGGGCGAGGGCCGGGTTGGCGGCGAAGCGTGGCTCCGCCACCTTCCACATCATCGACAGGAAGTTGGCCGCGAACTCGAGCGAGTTGTCGGGGTAGACGAACGGCATGCCCACCGAGAAGCGGTGGGCGGCGGCGGCCAGCGTGGGCATCTTTGCGATCAGCCGGACGATCTGCTTGTCCCGGCTGGCCGGGTCGTGGATGTCCTTGGCGTCGGAGTAGAACGTGGACAGGGCGGCCACAGCCGACACCAGCATGCCCATGGGATGGGCGTCGTAGTGGAAGCCCTCCAGGAACCGCTTGCGCACGTTCTCGTGGATGAACGTGTGGTACGTGATGTCCGTGACCCACCCGGCGTACTGCTCGGGCGTCGGCAGGTCGCCGTGCAGGAGGAGGTACGCCACCTCGAGGTAGGTGGACTTCTCGGCCAGTTGCTCGATGGGGTACCCGCGGTAGCGCAGGATGCCCGCATCGCCGTCGAGGAAGGTGACCGCACTCTCGCACGCGCTGGTGGCCATGAAGCCCGGGTCGTGGAACATGACGTCCGGCAGCGCCTTGCGCCACTGGTCCGACGCCACGCCTCCGTTCACGATGGGGATCTCGAAGGAGTCCCCTGTGCGGTTGTCGGTGATGGTGATCGACTCGGCCGGCACGCGAGAAACGCTAGTGCCGCTCGCGGCCCCGGGAGAACGGAGGTCGCCTACGGGCGGAAGCTCCACTCCCCGAAGCGGTTCTGGCCCAGGCGGTCGGCCGGGTTCTTTCCCGTCGACAGCTCGTCGAACGACCAGTCCGGCTGCTTCTCCAGGAATCGCTCGTCGAGCTGGGCCACGCCGTCCTCGATGTCGATGAGCTCGGCGATCAGGTACGGCTCCACTGGACCGGTGGTGCCGGCCACGTGCGCATCGAACTCGTGGCCGTAGCGACCGAGGATGCTCTGCATGACAACCTGATGCTGATGGGCCAGGTAGCACCGGGCCCGGTCGGACACCGTGCTCGACCGGGTGACGACCTCCTGCATGTGGTGCTCCGCTGCCTCCGACAGGCTCACGGTGCGGAGGGCGTCGGCCAGCTCGAGCCCGCCGAGCTTGCACGGCGTGCACTGGCCGCAGCTCTCGACGCCGAGGAACCGGGAGACGCCGGCGGCCAGCGCCGGCATGTCGACCGTCTCGTCGAGCACGATGAACCCGCCCGACCCCACGCCGCTGCCGATGGCCTGCATGTCCTCATAGGTGACCGGGGTGTCGAGCAGCTCGGCCGGCACGATGCCGTTGGCCACGCCAGGCAGTACGCCCTTGATGCGGTGCCCCCGACGGGCGCCGCCTCCCACCATCTGGATCACCTTGCGGAGGGTGGTGCCCATCATCACCTCGGCCACCCCGTGGCGCCGGGAGGCACCGGTGACGGTGACGGTGATGGTGCCGGGCGACTTCTCGGTGCCGAGCGTGCGGAACCACCCGGAGCCCCTGGCCATGATGCGGGGCACGTTGGCCAGCGTCTCGACGTTGTCGACCAGTGCGGGCGGGGCGATCAGCTCCTCCTGGGGACCGGCCAGTTCCACGCGCGACGACACGCCCGAGCCGACCGCCTTGCCGGTGGCCCTCCTGCCATGGCGCTCCACGCCGCGCCGGAAGGGAGGGGCCAGCCGGGGGAAGGGGTACCTGCCGTCGATGGCCTCGAGCAGGGCCGTCTCCTCGCCGTAGAGGTACTCGTCAGGCCCCTCGAACACCTCCATGCTGATGCCCTCGGCCCACCCGGCCGCCGTGATCTCATCGATGGCGGCCCGCATCCTGACGACCTCGCGCTGGAACGAGTGCTTCAGCCCGAACACGATGTGATCAGCGCCGACGGCCAGTGCCGCGATAAGGGCGCCCTCGATCACGTGGTACGGGCAGCGGCGGATGATGGAGCGGTCCTTGAACGTGCCCGGCTCGCCCTCCGCCCCGTTCACGATGACCGTCGTGGCCTCGGTGGTGGACCTGTTCTCCACCATCGTGCGCCACTTGCGGCCGGTGGGGAAGCCGGCGCCGCCCCTCCCCCGCAGCCCAGAGGCCTCGAGCTCGACGATCAACTCCTCCGCGCTCCTGGTGCGGGCGACACCCAGGCCTGCGCCGCCCCTGCGGGAGACGTACTCGTCGAGCGAATCGATGGTCCTGTCCCACAACACCCGACGTGCGGTTCTCACCCTGCCAGTGTTCCCCGAGGGGACCACGATCGTCACATCGGCACCTCGGCCAGGGCCTTGCGTCGGCGCCCGAGGCCTCTGACCGGCGCCTCAGCGGCTGAAGACGAGCAGGAACTCGAGCTCCCCTTGTCCTCGGTGTCGGCCGGCCCGAAGCTCGGATTCGGGATTCCCCACTCCTCGAAGACGATGGGGAACGACCCGGCCACCTTGACCGATGACCCGGAGCGCTGAGCCTCCAGCGGGATGGTCACCTTCTTGGCGGTACCCCGCAGCGTGAGCTCGCCGGTGGCCTTCACCTGCACGGCGGTGCCGTCGGCGGGGACCGACGTGACGATGCGGCCTTGGTCATCCCTGCGAGTTTGGTGTGAGGTTCCTCGGAGCCCCGTCCCCGGGCTTCGCCTACTGGGCAGCCGAGCTTCGCGATCGGGGAGCAGCGGCCGGTACCTGCTCGGCGACGGCCTGAGGCGCGGCGTCGATCGTCCCAATGGGCGGCACGGGCAGCACCACCGAGAACGTGCTGCCCTCTCCCACCGCCGACCTCACCTCGGCCACGCCGCCGTGCGCTTCGGCGATGGCGGCCACGATCGACAACCCGAGCCCGGTGCCGCCCCGTACCCTGGCGCGGGACTTGTCGGCCCGGTAGAAGCGTTCGAACACCCTGGCCGCCACCTCGGGGCCCATGCCCTGACCATGATCGGTCACCTCGAGGCGGGCCCGACCGGCGTCGTCCCGCAACGACACCTGCACCAGCGTCCCGGCGGGCGTATGGACCCGGGCGTTGGCCAGCAGGTTCCCGAGCACCTGGCGCAGGCGCATCTCGTCGCCCCGCACGGTAATCGGCGAGGCGCTCAGCTCGATCGGGCGGTCCGGCTCCACCGCCCTGGCGTCCTGGACGGCATCGGCCGCGATCTCGTGCAGGCGGACCTCGCCGAGCTCGAGCGGTCGGCCCTGGTCGAGCCGGGCCAACAGGAGCAGGTCCTCCACCAAGGTGCCCATCCGGCGGGCCTCCTGCTCCATCCGGCGCATGGCGTCGCTCAGTTCGTCGGGCTCGCGCAGGCCGCCGGCCCGCCATAGCTCGGCATAGCCCTGGATCGACGTGAGCGGGGTGCGCAGCTCGTGCGAGGCGTCGGCCGCGAACCGCCGGACGCGTTCCTCCGAAGCCTCCCGGGCGTGGAACGCCTCCTCGATGCGACCCAGCATGGAGTTGAGGGCGACGCCGAGCCGGCCCGCCTCCGTGCGCTCGCCGGGGTGCTCGACCCGCTGCGAGAGGTCGCCGGCGGCGATGGCATCGGCCGTGCGGGCCATGTCCTCGATGGGGTGCACGCCGAGGCGCAACATCCACCACGACACCAGGCCGAGCGACGCCAGCACGGCGAGGGTGCCGAACACCTGGACGAGCCGGATGCGCTCGATGGTCCGGTCCACCTCGTCGAGGCTGATGCCCACGATGGTGACCCCGGCGCCGGACTCCACGGCGACGAGGCGCCAGCGGCTGTTGCCCTGGACGCCCGGCGCCGTGAAGGGCTGGGGATCGGCGACGTCGGGATCGGCGAGGCGCGCCACCACCTGGGCCCGCCGGAGCAGTGGCACCTCGGTCGCGTCCCTGAAGGCGGAGCTGTAGTTCTCCAACGAGTCGAGGTCGCTGCCGACAGCGATGAAGTACTCGGAAAGCGTCTGCGTCTCGTTGGGCGGGAACACCCGACCACTCCCGCGGCCATGGTCGTCGCCCCGGAAGAACGGGCGCTCCGCCACCTCGACCAGCTGGCGGTCGAGGCGGTCGAGCAGGAACCTCTGGATGGTGCTGGACAGCACCACGTTGGTGACGATTAGCACGGCGGCGACGCCGATGAGCCCGGCAAGCAGGCGCCGCCGCAGCGACATCAGGAGACCCGGGCGGTGTAGCCGACCCCACGGACGGTGTGGAGGAGCGGAGGCCCCAGGGTGTCGATCTTCTTGCGGAGGTAGCTGACGTAGGTCTCCACGACGGTGGCGTGCCCGCCGAAGTCGTACTGCCAGACGTGGTCGAGGATCTGGTTGCGGGAGAGGACCCGGCCGGCGTTGAGCAGCAGGAAGCGCAGCAGGTTGTACTCGGTGGGCGACAGGTCGATGGCCTGGCCGGCGCGGCGGACCAGGTGGGCGTCGTCGTCCATCTCCAAGTCTGCCAGCACCAGCCGGGACGAACTCTTTCCCACTCCCTGGCGGCGCAGGATGACCTGCAGCCGGGCGACGACCTCCTCCAGGCTGAACGGCTTGGTGACGTAGTCGTCGCCGCCCAGGGTGAGGCCCCGCACCTTGTCGTCGATGGTGTCGCGCGCTGTCAGGAACAACACCGGCACCAACTGCGCGTCGTTGCGCAGGCGGCGGACGATCTCGAACCCGTCGAGGTCCGGCAGCATGACGTCGAGCAGCATCACGTCGGGGTCGAACAGCTCGACCTCGCGGAGTGCGTCCCGTCCGTTGGCGGTCACCCGCACCTCGAAGCCGAAGTGGCGCAGGGCCGAGTCGAGCAGGAAGGTGATGTTCTCCTCGTCGTCGACGACGAGGACCCGGCTCTTCCGGTCGGTCGTCGAGGTCATCGGGTCGCCTCCATGCCCCTGATGTTCCCACCGGACCCTGGGAGGATGCTGTGAGTCCGCTGCAGGGTCACTGGACGCGCTCCCGCCCCGGCCACCGTGACGGCGACCGGGGCGGGAGCGGCGGAGGACACCGCCGGAACGCGTGCGGCCGTTACAGCTGGAGCTCGCTCACCTTGACCTTCTCAGGCTCCTTGCCGTTGGACTTCGCCGTCCTGGGCCGCTCCATGTCGCCCGTGTAGGGGACGAGATCCTCGACGTCGGCCTTGGCGAACTCGGGATAGGCGAGCATGCCCATCTCCGGCATGTCGAGGCCTCCGATCTCGTCCTCGCGCTTCGAGCGGATGCTCTTGCCCTGCATCTTGAAGAAGAGGTAGGCAACGGTGCCCATCACGAAGACGATCACGGCGGCGCCGATCGCCTGGGAGGCGAACTGGCGGATGCCGAGCTCGAAGTCGTAGAGGAAACCGGTGACGCCCTTGTCAGCGGTGACGGCCGACTCGGTGAGGTTCCAGCCGCTCCCGTACTGACCGTCGGCGAAGATGCCGACGGACAGCACGCCGAACACGCCGCACACGCCATGGACCGAGATGGCGCCCACCGGGTCGTCGATCCTGGCCTTGTTCTCGAAGAACAGGATCGACTCGATGACCAGCGCGCCGGCGATGGTGCCGATGACCGCAGCCGCCCATGGCTGCACGAAGGCGCACGGGGCGGTGATCGCCACCAGCCCGGCGAGCATGCCGTTGGCCATCATTCCGGGGTCGGGTTTCCCGAGACGCTTCATGGCCCAGAACATGGCGGTCGTGGCCCCGAAGGCCCCGGCGATGGCCGTGTTGGCGGCGACCACGGCGAAGCGCAGGTCGGTGGCCGCGAATGTCGAGGCGGCGTTGAAGCCGAACCAGCCGAACAGCAGGATGAACGTCCCCAGCATGGCCATCGGGAGATGGTGGGCGGGCAGGACGCGGGCCTTGCCGTCGGGCCCGTACTTGCCGATGCGGGGACCGAGCACCAGCGCGCCGGCAAGGGCCGCCGCGCCGCCCATGGCGTGCACCACGCCCGACCCGGCGAAGTCGACGTAGCCGAAGCCCAGCTTCATGCTGTTGCCGAGCTGGCTGAGCCAGCCGCCGCCCCAGGTCCAGGCGCCGAACAGCGGGTAGTAGAGCCCACCGCAGAACAGGCCCCACTTGACGAAGCTGTTCCACCGCCACCGCTCGGCCATGGAGCCGGTCGGGATGGTGGCCGTCGTGTCCATGAACGCCACCATGTAGAGGAAGAATGCGAGGACCGAGACGTCGTACGCCTTTCCGCCCATGGCGAAGCCGCCCTTCCACAGGAACACCCAGTGGCCGGAGCCTATGAGCGCCTCGCCGACCGGAGCGTCCATCCCGAAGTAGCCCGGATAGCTGAAGCCGCCGAACATGAACGACCAGCCGACCAGGAAGAAGGCAACGAAGCCGAGGCCGAAGATGGCGAAGTTGGTCGACACCACGTGGGCGGCGTGCTTGGCCCGGCAGAACCCCGTCTCCACCAGGGCGAAGCCCGCCTGCATGAAGATCACCAACACCGCACCGACGATGATCCAGAGCAGGTTGAGACCGACCCCGACCTTGTCGAGCGAATCGGGGCCCGGGATGTTGCTCCCGGTGGAGTCGGCCCAGGCAGGTGCCACCCCCGTGACCACCGCCAGCGCAGCGAGCCCCACCGCCGCCGCCGTGAAGCGCATACACCTTCGTCGCACAGGTTCCTCCTACGAGTTGGCCAGGTCCCCCATCGCGACGGTAGAAGGGGGCTGTTTCCCGATTGTGACCCCATTGTTTCCATTGCGTGCCAGCTTCGTGCGCGCCCGTCGGGAGGGCGTCACACCCGACAGAATGGCCCGCCGGATGGCCTCTTCCAGTGCCGATCCGAGCTTCTCGCCCCGCGCGTCCGTGAGCTGGAAGTGGTCCTTCGCGACACCGCCCCCGGTTGTCACCCGGGCCGAGTGCACATCGGCCCCCGACGCGGCGAAGGCCACGGCGAGGGTGTGGAGGAGTCCGGCACGGTCGGCCGCCTCCACCGTGCACAGGGTGTGCCACGGTGACGCCTCGCCGTCGAAGGTAACGGTGGCGTCCGCAACCGGCGGCGCCACGAGGGGAAGGCGCCGGGACACGCGCAGCTGTCGGCCCAGCTCCTCAGGATCGGGCGGCGTCGGTGAGCGCACCTCGAAGGCGTCGACCACCCCGCCGTCGGGCCAGCCGGCCAGGCTCGCCTCGTAGACGTCGAGCCCGGCGCCGGCCAGCGCAGCGGTGAGGGCGGCCAGCAGGCCCCGCCGGTCGCGACAGGCCAGCTCGACTCGCCAGTGGTCGCCGCCGGCGCGCTCGCCCCCGCCGGCCTCGCCGTCGGGCAGCACGCACATCCTGGCCTCGTCCTTGCCCGGCAGTGGTTCGACCAGGGCCGCCATGCGGGCCAGCGCCGGCGCATCGTGGGCCAGCAGCCACCCCTGGGGCGCGTGTTCAAGACGTTCGGCCGCCGCCGTGCCCGGCCCTGCCTCCCGGCACGCCGCCATGAGGCGCTGGTGGACCAGGTTGCGCACCTCCCGACCGGCCAGCTCAGGGCGGGCCAGCACGGACAGCACCAGCTCGTGCAGCGCTTCCAGGCGCTGGCGCTGGAGCGTGGGCATCGGTCCGAGGGCGAGGCTGAGACGGTGGAGCATCTCGGCCCGCTCGGCCCGTTCCAGGTGGGATGCGATCTGCAGCACCCGCTCTTCGCTCAGACCGTCACGGCGTGCGGCGGCCGCTCGCAGGAGGGTGCTCTCGCCGACCAGGAGGGCCACGTCCTGCTCGGCGGCGGCGCCGAGGTCGAGGCGCTTCACAACCTGGCGGGCGGTGGCCACGTCGACCTCGGCTTCGAGGAGCAGGGCGGCCAGCACCAGCCGCTCCGGGTGGGGCAGGGTGTCCGTGTCGCCGGCTTCCCCCGACACCAGCTCGTGGGCCCGGTCGACGAGGCCGAAGTGCAGCGGGTGGGCGGCGTCGAGCTCGAACGGGTCGGCCCGCCGCCGCCTGATCGCCTCGGCCAGCTCCGGCAGGGCCCGCGCCAGCAGGCCAGTGGTCTCGAGGAACCGCCAGGAGCGGGCGTTGCCCTCCCGCAGGAGCTCGAAGAGCGTCTGTCGGGCGGCCCGGTCCCACTGCGCCGGGATGTCGCCGAGCGACCCCAGCCAGTCGAGCAGACGGGGGCCGGGGCGGGCCGAGCGCAGCTCCAATGCCGCCCGCAGCCCGAGCCGCAGGGCTTCGTGGGCGCCGGGCGGCGTCTCGCCCCGCAGGTCCACCGCGCCGTCGGCCACCACGAGCCAGCCCTCGGGAGGCGCCGGCACGCCGGCCACCGAGGCGCGGCGGTTCGCCTGCACCCGCCGGAGGCGCCAGCCCAGCACCGGCGGCGTGACGAGGGTTGTCACCAGTACGACCAGCAGGACGGCGCCGTACAGGTCGGCTTCGAGGATCCCCTCCCGTAGCCCGATGCCGGCGAAGATCAACCCCACCTCGCCGCGGGGCAGCATCCCCAGCCCGATGAGGAGGCGGTCCCCCCGACCGGCGGCGGCAAGGCCGGCGGCCACCTTGCCGATGATCGACACGACCAGCAGGCCGGCGGCCAGCAGCAGCACCCGGGGCCGCACGAGGCTGGCCACGTCGGCGTCAATGCCGATCTGGAGGAAGAACACGGGCACGAACAGGTGCCCCACGGGCGTGAGCTCGGTGCGGATGCGCTCGGCCTGATCGGTGCGGGCCAGCGACAGTCCGGCGACGAAGGCCCCGACGACGGTGGCCAGCCTTGCGGCGCTGGCCAGCTCGGCCACGGCCAGGGTGAAGGCCAGGGCCACCGCCACCATGGTCCCGGGTGAGCGCGACAGGCGGTGCACGAGGGCGAACAGCCGGGGCGCCAGCGTGGCGCCGATGCCGGTGGTGACCACCAGGAACACCACGGCCAGGCCGGCCACGCCGGCCACGCTGGCGACGGAGATGGAGCCGTCGGACACGAGGCGCACGACGACGGTGAGGATCACGAGGCCGATGACGTCGTCGGCCACCGCCGCGCCGAGGACCGTGCGCGCCTCGACGCTGGCCAGCGCCCGCAGGTCGCCGAACACCCGCGCCGTGATGCCGACCGACGTGGCCGTGAGCGCAGCCCCCACGAAGACGGCGGTGTTGGACGGCTCGCCGAACGCGAGGGCGACCCCCCAGCCGGCGATGAAGGGGAGGACCACTCCGACGCAGGCGACCTGCAGTGACGACCGGCCGACGGCGCCCAGCTCGGCCAGGTCCATCTCCAGGCCGACCTGGAGCAACAGCAGGATGACACCGAGCTCGCCCAGGGTGCGCAACACCTCGCTCGGCTCCACCAGGTCGAGCATCGACGGGCCGATGGCCAGCCCGGCCACGATCTCGCCCACAACCGCCGGCAACCCCAGTCGCTCGGCACCCTCGGCCGCCACCTTGGCCGCGACGAGGAGGACGAGGATGTCGAGGAGGATCCCGTTCACGCCGGTACGGGCTTGGAGGCGTGGCTGCAGACCACGCGCCCGCAACAGCGCCAGCCCCTTCCCCGGACGGTCACGATGGTGGCCGGTCCGAGGGCACGGCGCAGCCCCACGATCAGGGCGTCACACCGCCGGGGCGCGCAGCGCAGCAGGCCGGCCCGGCGCTGGAGCTCGTTGCGGCTGACGACCCGCCCGCCGGCGCCGGCCAGCACGCCGAGGACGGCGACCTCGTGCACCGACAGGTCGAGCGCCCGACCGTCGAGGTGCGCCACGCCGAACTCGAGGTCGACCTCGATCGCTCCCTGCCCGTCCGGTGACACGAAACAACGCTACGACCCGATCGTATCCGTTCTGTTGACGAATCATTGCGCCTCGCGTACACATTCCTTTCGTCTTTCTGACTTCCCTGGTCGGCGCCGGCCGTCTCATGTGACGGCGCCGTGCCCGCCAGGTTTCCCGCCGATGAAACCACCGGTCGGAGAGCCTCCCGGCCTGTTGCCGGGCGCCCCTGCCCTCGTACCTTGGCCCTGTGGTGGTCGACCAGACAACGCTTCTCTCCGATGACGCCGCGGTCGGCGCGGCCTGGAGCACGACGCACAGCGCCGGTGTCGACCGCTGGCTGACCGGCCTGTTCGAGGAGGCCCTGGGGCCCGAGGAGTCGGGCGTCGCCTTGGTGGCCATCGGCAGCTACGGACGCTCGGAGCTGTGCCCCCAGAGCGACATCGACGTGATGGTGGTCCACGGCGGCCGGTCCGACATCGGGGCCGCCGCCGACCGGATCTGGTACCCAGCCCGGGAAACGGGTCTCCGGCTGGCGCACACCGTCTGCACCCTTCGGGAGGCGCTCGACGGGGCCACCGACACGCTCGACACCGCCACCGCGCTGCTGTCGGCGCGCCATGTCGCCGGTGACCCGGCGATCACCGGGCGATTGGCCGAAGCCGCCCTCGGGCAGTGGCAAAAGCAGTCGAAGCGGTTCCTGGCCGAGCTCGGCACGCGCGTCGACCTGCGCCACCAGACGGCGGGTGAGGTGGCCTTCCGGCTCGAGCCGGACCTCAAGGAGGGACGGGGCGGGCTCCGGGACGTGCAGGCTCTGCGGTGGGCCGAGGCGGGGGAGCGGATCCTGCTCGAGCACGACCAGGCCAGCCTGGCGACCGCCTACGCCGTGCTCCTCGACGTGCGGGTCGAGCTCCAGCGCGTCTGTGGTCGCCCCGGCAACGTGCTGGCGCTCCAGGATCAGGAGTCGGTGGCCCGGACGCTCGGCATGGCCGGCGACGACGAGCTGATGCGCGCCGTGGCGAGTGCGGCCCGCACGATCGCCTGGACCAGCGACGACACGTGGCGGCGGATCCGGTCGGCGTTGCGGGGGCCGGCGGGCGGAGCCAACGGTCGCGCTCGGGAGCTGGAGGGCGGCCTCCGTCTGCGCGACGGCGAGATCTACATCGGCGCGGCCTTCCGGCGACCCGACACCACCCTGGCCCTGCGGGTAGCTGCCGCGGCAGCGGAGCAGCAGAGCGCCATCGACCGCGACTCACTGGAACAGCTGGCCGCCGCCGCCGCGACGATGCCCGACCCCTGGCCGGCCGAGGCCCGGCAGCTGTTCCTCGATCTCCTCCTGCGAGGGCAGTCCGCTGTCGCTGTGGTGGAGGCGCTCGACCAGCGCGGCATCTGGGCCCGCATCCTGCCCGAATGGGCGGCCGTGCGGGCCCGGCCCCAACGCAATCCGTACCACCGCTACACCGTGGACCGGCACCTGCTGGAGACGGTGGCGGCGGCGGCCCGCCTGGCGGCCCGCGTCGACCGGCCTGACCTCCTCGTACTGGCCGCTTTGCTGCACGACCTCGGCAAGGGCTTCGACCGCGTCCCCGACGTGACGGGTGTGGAGCTGGCCACGACGATCGCCACCCGCATCGGCCTGCCGTCCGACGACACGGCCACCGTCGCGTGGCTGGTCGAGCGCCATCAGCTCCTGCCCGAGGTCGCCGGCCGCCGTGACCTCGACGACTCCACGACCATCGACCGGGTGGCCTCGGTGGTCGGCACGCCGAGTCGTCTCGCCCTCCTCGCCGCCCTCACCGAGGCCGACGCCCTGGCCACCGGTCCGGCTGCGTGGGGCCCAACCAGGTCACGCCTCGTCGCCCAGCTGGTGGAGCGGGTCGCGCTCGTGCTGTCCGGCCGCACGGCCGCGTCCATCGTGGAGCCCAGGTTCCCGTCCACCGCCCAACTCGAGCGCCTGGCTGCGCCGGGTCGCTCGATCGACGCCGCCAAGGACGTGCTCACCATCGTCACCGACGACCGGCTCGGCGTCTTCAGCCGGGTGGCCGGCGTGCTGGCGCTGCACGGTCTCGACGTGGTGGCTGCGTCGGCCTATTCGAGCGACGACGGACGGGCCCTGTCCGAGTTCCGCGTCGCTGACTCCATCCGCGAGATCCCGTGGCCGCGGGTGGTGGCTGACGTCGAGCTCGGACTCGACGGCCGCCTCGCCATCCCCGCCCGCCTGGCCGAGCGGGCCCAGACCTACGCGCGGGTGAAGCGGTCCGTCGCGCCCCGGGCGGCCATCAAGGTCACCTTCGACGACGCCGCCTCGGCCGACGCCACCGTGCTCGACGTGCAGGCACCCGACGCCATGGGCGCCCTCTACCGGATCACCCGGGTGTTCGCCGACCTCGACATCGACATCCGCTCCGCCCGCGTGCAGACCATGGGCAACTCGGTGGTCGACTCCTTCTACGTCAGGGACCGCCAGGGGCTCCCGGTCAGCGCCCCGGCTCTGCGGGCCGAGATCGAGCGTGCTCTGCTGCACAGCCTGAGCGACTGACGCGGCGGCCGGCCCGGGAGCGTAGGAGCGGGCTGCACCGCCGAGCTCTCCGTTCCCGTCTCACCGATGAGAGCACCTTGAGCCGGGCAGACTGGCTGCATGGAGTGGTCGCCGGGCCCGGACGCATCGCGGGGGAAGGTGGCCGTGGTCGCCGTCTTCGCCATGTCCGAGGATGTCCGGTGACCGGCCCTGACGATCCCGCGCTGACCTACGGCCGCTACCTCGCCCTCGACGAGGTTCTGGGCGCCCAGCGCCCACTGTCGGACGAGCACGACGAGCACCTGTTCATCGTCGTCCACCAGGTCTACGAGC
Source organism: Actinomycetes bacterium (assembly GCA_023264975.1). Taxonomy (GTDB): domain Bacteria; phylum Actinomycetota; class Acidimicrobiia; order Acidimicrobiales; genus JAHFUS01. Next base: position 143,242 of record JAHFUS010000001.1, read on the forward strand.
TGTGGTTCAAGCAGTTGTTGCACGAGCTGGCCCACCTGCAGGCCCGGCTGGAGGGAGGCCACACAGCCCACGCACTGCACACATTGAAGCGCATCCTCACCATCCTCAAGGTGGTCGTGGCCCAGATCGACGTGCTGGAGACCATGACGCCCCGGCAGTTCACGAGCTTCCGTGCCCGGCTCGACGCATCGAGCGGCTTCCAGTCGGCGCAGTTCCGTCAGCTCGAGGCCATCGTTGGCCCTGCCCTGTTCCGGTCGTTCGTCGTCTACCTCGAAGCCCAGGGCTACGCGGTGGGCGCAGGCGGAGTGCAGGACGTGCTGCTCGCCGCCTACCGGGACGACGGGGAGCCGGCCCAGGTCGGCGAGCGGTTGGTCGACCTCGACGAGGGCCTCCAGGAGTGGCGGTACCGCCACGTGAAGATGGTGGAGCGCACCATCGGGGACCGTCCGGGTACGGGAGGGTCGACCGGCGTCGGGTACCTCCGGTCCACCCTGTTCCGGCCGGCGTTCCCGGACCTGTGGGCGATCCGGGGCCGGCTCTGATGGTGGCGATCGACGACCTCCGATGCACCCCCAACGCACTGGTGCCGCACTACGCCCGGTTCCGCGTCGCTGACCGCCTGCTGCTCACCGGCCATTCCCACCAGGCCTGGCCGGACGTGGCCGAGGCGGGACTGCTCGAATGCTTCGCCCACGCAGCGGAGGCAGTCGACCGCAAGTGGGCGCTGGCCGAGGCGAAGGCCGACGAGGTCCGCAGCGGGTACCGCCGTCTGCTGTGCGACGCAGACGGCGAGATTGCCCTCGGGCCCAACACACACGATCTCGTGATCAAGCTGCTCTCGACGCTCGACCTCCCGCAGCGCCGACGGGTCGTCACCACCGACGCCGAGTTCCACTCGCTCCGGCGCCAACTGGCACGTCTGACCGAGGAGGGTCTCGAGGTCGAGCGCGTCGCAGCCGAGCCGATCGACACCCTCGCCGAGCGGCTCGTGGGGGCGGTCGACGATCGCACAGCACTCGTGGCGGTGTCGGCCGTCCTGTTCACCACGGCGCGGATCGTTCCGGACCTCGATGCGCTGGCGGCGGCGTGCGACCGACACGGCACCGAGTTGCTGGTCGACGCCTACCACGCCCTCGGCGTCATTCCCTTCCCGATCCACGACCTCGGTCTGGCCGAGGCCTGGATCACCGGCGGCGGCTACAAGTACCTGCAACTGGGCGAGGGGAACGGGTTCCTTCGGATCCCCCCCCACGCCGGCGGCGTCCGGCCGGCCGTCACCGGATGGTTCGCCGAGTTCGATGACCTGTTCGACGCGGCCCGCCCCGACCTGGTCGGGTACGGCCCTCCGGCCACCCGCTTCGCCGGCGGCACCTACGACCCTTCCAGCCACTACCGCGCCGCCCGGGTCCTGAGTTTCTTCGACGCCCACAGGCTCGAGCCCGACTTCCTGCGGGAGGCCTCGCTGCACCAGGTCGGCCTCCTTCGCTCCGCGTTCGACGCGCTCGATCTGCCGGACGTGTTGATCACCCGGGACCACGCCTTTGCGCCGGCGACGATCGCCGGCTTCCTCGCCCTGCGCTCGCCGTCGGCCCGCCGGCTCCAGCGCGCATTGGCCGACCGGGGCGTGCTCACCGACAGCCGGGCTGACATGCTGCGCCTGGGGCCGGCGCCCTACCTGTCCGATGGCCAACTGGAGGCGGCGGTGGCCGCCCTGGGCGAGGTCGTCGGCAACCTCGCTCATGGCGGAACGGCAGCGTGATCGAGTGAAGTGGCAAGGGTGTACGCCGGTCCCCCGGGGGGAGCGACGCCGACGGGCGCCTTGGAATCGAAACCCATCTCGTAGGTTGCGAACATGTCGGTCGCCCGGTCGCTCCTGTTGTTCGTGCTGGCCGCGCTGGCCGAGATCGGCGGGGCGTGGCTGGTCTGGCAGGGCGTCCGTGAGCACCGGGGCCTGGTCTGGATCGGGGCCGGCATCGCCGCTCTCGGCGCCTACGGCTTCGTGGCCACCCTCCAGGACGAGAATAACTTCGGGCGGATCCTCGCCGCCTACGGCGGTATCTTCGTGGCCGGGTCCCTCGCATGGGGCATGGCCGTGGACGGCTTCCGGCCCGACCGCTTCGACCTCGCCGGGGCGGCGATCGCACTAGTCGGCGTGGCGGTGATCATGTACGCGCCCCGCTGACGCAGCCCACCGATCACTTGGTCGTCCGATCGGCCTCGGCGGGGACGGGAAAGGGGCGAGGTACCGCCGACTCCGCCTGACCGACGATCTCCGCGGCGAGCCATCGCCGGAGCCTCGACACCTCCGCGTCCGGCGGCGGCGCCAGCAGCACGCCCAGCGTGGCCAGGCGTTCGAGCTCGGCGGTCCCGGCTGCCCACCTCCTGGCATCGCCGGCCGCCCGTGCCGGAAGGAGCCAGGTGAAGTTGACGTGGGTGAGGCCGGAGGTTGCGGCGGCCTGCGCTTCCGCTCGGCCCTGGTGTCTCGATCCCCGAAAGGTGTCCATGGCTTGGCGGAGCGGCATTACCGTCGCCGCTTCCAGCTCCGCGAAGCGGGCGGGGTCGGACGATGCCAGCATATGAAGCTCGTGGAGCGTGCTCTCCAGATGCTCCTGCCCCCGCAGGTAGACGTCGACGGGGACACCGAGCAGGCGGACTATCACCTCGTCGACCGGGCCCGCGGCCACGAGGGAGTACTCGAGCCAGATGGCCTTTCCCTCACCCCTCGACTCGATCCCCCACCGGTGGGCGACGGCGTCGACGATAGCCAGGCCCCTGCCGCCCGACGACGTTCCCGAGGCCTGCTGGGGTGATCCTCGGGCCGGGCTGCCGTCACCGACCTCGATGCGCAGGGTCCCATTGCGGACGCGGGCGAGCACGATGACCGGGGGTCGCCCGTGGACGATGGCGTTCGTGAGTACCTCGGATACGCACAGGCGGACGCTGTCTACGAGGTCCGGGTCGGCATCCCGGATCAGGTCAGCCACGGCCCTCCGGGCCGTAGCCACATCCCGTGGCTCGTTCACCTCGACGACGAGTTCTCTCATGCCCGTGCAAAGTTTTAGTTCACGGGGCCCCGCATGGCTTGCACGTTGCCCCCGACGCGCATCCGACCATCGGCGTCGCTACCTGCGAAGGATGAGCGCCGTCGGGCCCCGACGAGTGGCAGCCAGCACGACGGCCCGACGGTACGTCTCGAGAAGGTCGCGTTGAGCCTCCGCCCGCATCACCAGGATGTCGGGATCGAGACGAGCCACAGCAGGTTCTGCGCCCGACACCTCCTGCAGCGCCTGCCAGAGACAGCGCTTGGCCTCGATGCCGCCCGACAGCGCCTCCATCGACAGGAGCAGCGACAGTCCCTCACTGCCCGTCGCCAACCGATTGAGGCGCAGGCGACTCGCCTTCTCGGCCACCCACGCGACCACCCGCTTCACGGTGCCCTGATCGAAATCGAGGGCGTCGATGAGCTCCTCCAGTTGCGCCCTGTCCGCCTCGATCTCCTCGGCCAGCTGGGCCATCGGCAGACCACCGGGAGTGCCCTCCATGTCCCGGGCAATCCTGTGGGCGAGGTCGACGCCGAAGGTGGCGCCGGCCAGATGGTCGTTGAGGTACGTCGCCAGCAGTCCTGTCGTCGCCATACCAGCCATGTACCCGGGGCGTGGACTGGACATACCCCTTGTCGATCACCCGGAGTGACGGAAAGCGACGGAGCGACGCCTCAGACAGCCCGTGCGACGAACCCGGCGGGGATGCCGGCGGGCGTGTACTCGGCGCGTTCGATCCGGAAGCCGCTGCGCTCCATCATCGGCTCCAGCACACACGTGAAGGTCGAGTGCTCGTCGCGGACATGCTCTCGAGGTCGGCGCGCACCCACTCTCCTTCGGTGGCCGCTTCCTCGGCCAGGATCGCGCACCACTGCTCGATCCGCTCCTCGGCGCCCGCCTCGACGACGTCGATGTTGGTCAGCCCCGAGCGTGAGGCGCGCTCCTACACGAGTCGCGGCGCGAGGCGCCGGACCAGCTCGGCTCGTTCCTCGCCCGTCGCGTCGTGCCCTTCGGCATGACCGATCTGTCGGTGTACCTGACCGACTTCGAGCAACGC